>NZ_JBHUDG010000016.1:0-123638 GCF_042678145.1 Pseudopedobacter beijingensis
AATATGGAAAACTCTCTGAGTTTCCCACATTCCAACAGGATAGCAATAGCAATTCTGATTGGAATTCTTTAGTTTTGGGTGTAGCTAGCTAGGGTAAGATTACACAATTAGTAAATTGGGTTGAATTTGAAAATACTTTCAGAGCAGAATGGATAAAAAAGAAATTAATTGCTTCATCAATTGCAACAAAACCATTATTAGATTACGTTAGTGTTGGATCGATGGTATTTTTTAAAGAACAAATTTCTAGACTTTCTAAAGATGAACTTGAGAAATATGATGATTTAACAAAAAAATATTTTAACCCAGTTTTTGTTGCAGGAAATTTAGACTACAAAAACGAAGATACACGAGAATTTGATATCGAGCTATTTGACAAGCTTTTTCCATCTTCGATGAAAGATTTAAATGTTGATTTCAAATCATATGAAAGTTTTTTTCTTTATTTAGAAAAAGTTTGCAAAGAGGGACTAAAAGAATTTGATAAACTTTTTAAAGAAGAGTTACGTAGATAAGATTTAAACAAATTATTTTATGTAAATTTTTATATCTTTGTTAAGAGCTAACGGAAACACGTTGAAAAGCAAAGCAATAAGCACCGTTACCAAATCGTTACCTGACTTTTTTGATAATCTTTATAAAAGCTTAGTATTCAGTCGATACAGCTTTTCCTGAAAACTTTAAAATAAAAAAGGTTATGTCAAAGAATACAAGTATTTCATTGGGTGGTTACTTTGAGGACTTTATAAATCAACAAGTTGAAAAAGGACGGTTTGGTTCGGCAAGTGAAGCCATACGAGCAGGACTACGCCTGTTGATACAGGAAGAAATCAAACTGGAGACCTTACGACGTTCATTAGAAGCCGGAGAACAAAGCGGTCGGGCAGACTATTCGCTAAACGAACTGATGAACGAGTTAGACAACGAGTAACTGTGGCATTTTATTTAACCAAACTGGCAAAGACCGATTTGATAGATATCGGTCATTATATTCAACAAAAGTGGGGTGTCAGGCAACGGAATATATATCTTTCTGCTCTGGACCACGCATTCCATTTTTTGGAAAGCTCGCCCGAGAGCGGCAAACCCTGTGACGAAATCAGGCCCGGATATTTTAAATACAGGGTGCACAAGCATATTATATTCTACAGAAAAGTAGCTGAAAAATCTATTGAGATTGTACGAGTTCTACATGGTAACACGGATACTGGCAAACAGTTTCAGTAGAATATTTTTTAGTAGTCTATACCAGTCTTTATTCTTTCCCCTGAAGTTTGAGCATGGCATCGGCGTAACGTTTACCGTATTCATTTGCTGAAGCTCCGTCAAAATGAGTCAGGTCGCCTTTATCTTTCAGGTTTTCTGCTGTAACAACATCCATTTTTTTGACTGTTAACGGAAGTCTGGACAAGCATTTGTTCATAAGAATATACTGCTCTTTAAATTGTCCTAACTCTCCGGCTACAATAGGTAATTTCTTGTTTTTGGTCAGTTTGCGAACCCGGTCTGTCAGTTCCTTAAACTTTCCGGTATATTCTTCGCATTTTGATTTAGAATCTGCTTCTCCCTGATGCCATATCATTCCTTTTATAACACCGTATTTCATGGCTTCTTTAATTCTTAAAACAGCATCATCATAAGGATGTGTTTTGGTTACATTATCCAAAACTCCTGGGGCCCATTTATTGATAGAGGTGCCTCCTACGGCACAGGGAATTAATCCAATTCGGATACTGGTATCCTGTTCTGCCATTTTAATCCCAAAAGACAATCCCGGCCCTGCAGCAGCCATTGTTGGCTTGTCAAAATGCAGTGGGTGTTTGGCAATTTTCCATTCATTGTTTTTATCAAGCACATACACACGGTTATTCTGAAGCTGTTTCAGATTCTCTGTCAACGGCCCTCTGCCTGCCATATTGGACTGTCCCATTAAAATATACAGATGAAAGTTTTTGTCCTTAACAGGTTGTTGTGCGTTTAAAATAGTTGTAACACAGATAAAAAACAATGAAAAGCGAAGAACTCTGGTGAACATGATATTTAAATTTAGGTGTGTTGTATATAAATTAGAAAAGAGGCCTTTCAACCTCTTTTTCTTCTGGTAGCCCCGAGCAGAATCGAACTGCTATCAAATGTTTAGGAAACATCTATTCTATCCGTTGAACTACAGGGCCTTTTTTTGTTGCGACAAATATAGTCAAAAGATTTTTTTGTAAAACTTATTTTAAAAGTATTCCTTCCTTGGCCTTGATAAAACAAAAGGCTCCCCTAGAGAAGCCTTTCCAATTAATCAAATACATAAAACTAAAATCTACCCATTCCTTGATGGCCGGACCCAGAAGGTCTGTATCTCTCTCTGTCTCCGCTATTAAAATTCGTGTTGGTACTACCTGCAAATTTGTTAATCCGCATAGTAAATGTCAGCATAAAATACCTGGATAATTTATTGCTTTGGCTATCCAGAATGTAGCTTTCGTTTACTGTTCTTGAGATTGCAGTACTTTCGTCTAAAAGGTCAAATGCGGTTAAACGTAAAGCTCCGGTATTCCCTTTAAAAAACTGTTTCTCTATATATGTATTAATAATAAAAGGGTTTGCATTTACACTGTTATATCCTTTATTAAAGTTTTTATCGGCCTGTGCTCCCCATAAGAATGTTTTGGTAAAATAAACTTTGCTATCGAAGGCTGTAGACCAGGTATGCACCTCCGAATTAGATCTGGAGTCTAAAGTAAAGTTGTTTCTGTTGTAGGTATAACTTACAGAAGGAACTACTTCTAACCAGTCTTTCGGTTGAATTTGAATTTGTACTCTTTGGCTCAGCACCAGGTTTTTACCAATGTTTTTCTCATCATTAAGGAAAGAAATATTGTTGTTATAATTAGCCATACCTCTTAAGCCAAACACATATTTTTTCTCTTTCAGTTGCCTGTTATAAGCATAAAACCCATTTAAGCTGTAATACCCGTTTGCATTGGCATAACTTCTCTCTTGTATAGCATCTGAATTTGGATCTTTTACAGATTTAACAGAGCTTACAATCTTATCTCTGGTAAAATTGGCGTTAAAGTTTGTAAAAAAGGTATTCCCGCTTGTTATGTTCGAATTATTAAAACGGATATTAACGTTATTGGTAAACTCGGCATCCAGGTTTGGATTTCCCACTACCGGATATTGAATGTTTGAACGGTCTACTACCGGCTGTATCTGGTTATAGCTTGGCAAATTGCTCCTTCCGTTATAGTTGATATTAAATTCTTTTGATCTGGAAAACTTATACTGAAACCTGGCTGAGGGGTAGATATTAAATGCCGTATTCCTGGTATAAAGGTTTTTTCCGGCAGACTCTCCTTTCAATACACTTGGTTGAACTCCCATACCCAAAGTATAGCTTATTTTATCTTGTTTTACACGATAGTTTAAACCTACTCTGTTTGTTATAAAACTATATTTATAATCGTTGCTAAGATCGGCATTAAATGCAGGAGCGTCTGTTTCTATTTTAGACTCCAGCACATTTCTGTCATTGTTAATCTTATTGTAACCATATTCGTAGTTAAATTCCAAACTCTTTGTTTTGGACAAGGGCTCAATATAAGAGGTATTGATGTTTATATTGTTAGAAGTGTTGTCGTTTTCTATCAATTGCTTTTGATACAGATTTTGAGCTGCAGTTATTGGATCATTGCCGTACTTGATTGACCTGTTCAGGTAATCCTGATTGCTGTTAGAACTGGAAGTGTTCATATAAGCACTTAAAGAAAGGTTTCTCGTCGTACGGGCAAATCTGTGATTGTATAGAATATCTGCTCCAAGGTTTGGATTTTTTGAGTCATTAAGATCCAGGTATTTTCCGTCTGAAGAAAGATCGCCATTGTTTAGAATGCTAAACTTTCCGTCTTCTGTTTTATCTGTTGTGGAGAAGGTGACTCTGGGAGTAACTTTAAGGTAATTCAGAGAGTCTATCTTATATTCAATATTAAAGTCGAAGCGATGGTTGAGGTTTTTCGACTTTGAATCGGTTTCTTTACCATCATCAATTGTGGTGTAACCGTTTTTTTCTGAAGCCAGATTTTGTTGCAACGAACTACTTTCTAATGTATTATTTCTTCCGAAGATGGAATAGCTTCCATAAGCCGTGACTTTTTTACTCCATTCGTCTCTATAGTTTATTCCAAAAGATTTAACATCTGTTAAACCCGAGGAATTAAAGCCCATAGCCCCTCCTCTGGGGCCTCTTCTGCCACCTCCCTGTTGGGTTAGGTTAAAAATATTGGCATTGGTATTATTAAAATTGGCTAGTACAGATATCTGCTGATTATTGTTAAACTTTGCCCCAAAAACGGATGCCTGATAGCGGTCTTTATCTCCGAAACCTACAGTTCCGCGGGTCAAATATCCTTTATTTCTATCTGGTCTGATCGTAAAGTTCAGAATTTTTTCAGGCTCACCATCTTTAATTCCGGTTATATTGGCTTGGTCTCCATAATCGTCAATTATCTGTACATTTTGCAATATATCTGCCGGTAAATTCTGGGTTGCTGTTTTTACATCGCCTCCAAAAAAGTCTTTTCCGTTTACTCTAACCCGGGTAATTTGTTTACCCTGAGCTGTAACCCCACCATCACGATCTACCTCTACACCCGGAAGCTTTTTTAGAAGATCTTCTGCTAATGCATTGTCTTTTAATTTATATTGATCTGCCCTGAATTGTAGAGTATCTTCCTTGACAACAACATCGGGTGTACCATCTACCGTAACCTGTTGTAACAACGTTACATCATTTTTTAAGATAATGGTACCTAATGAGAATTTATTAGAGGTAGTACTCTCGAAATTAAAAGCTTTCGAAAAGTTTTTAAAGCCTAAAGCGGTTACGGTTATTGAGAAACTCTTGTTTTTTACATTCTTAATGGTAAAATTTCCATCAATGTCTGTTACTGCACTTAAAGTATCTTTGGGAGACACTAGTTTTATTGCTGCGCCAATAACGGTATAGCCCGTAGAGTCTTTTAGTGTAGCGGAAACTTCGTTGGTTTGTGCAAAAGCCTGACCAACAAATAATGCTAAAATCAGGGAATAAAAAATCTTGTTCATTAATCAAAAAATCTCTGACGTAAGTTATATAATAGTACAGGCTGAATGGACTATCTTTTTAGAGAAAAGTTTAATGCTGATTGATTTTTTATTTAAAAGGTTTAACTTTTTCTGTGAAGGATCTCCAGACAGGCTCTTATATTATGGTACGGACATTTCCATAATCCCAACTTATCTTCACCCGGCATAACATTGTTTTTTTCGTCTACACCCCAAAACCATTCTCCGTTTTCGTAATCCAATATATGCTCTTTTATAAACTTCCAAACTTGTTCGAAGTGGTTATAGAATGTTTCTTCATTAGTCAGTTGAAAGGCATTATAAAAACCCACCAGTGCCTCGGCTTGTACCCACCAGTGTTTTTCTTGAATATTATGTTTAGTATCTGCGTTGCTTTCATATATTAAAGAGCCATCGGGCAACAATCCTTCTTTTGCTGCATACACCAGTTTAAGTGCCTGACTTTTTATTCTTTTTAAAATATCCTCTTTTCCCAAAACCTCAGCCGCTTCCTGCAATAACCAGGATGCTTCTATATCATGTCCAAAGGAGTAGATTTGTTCTTTATATCTCCAAAACTCATCCATAAACAAATTTAAATGGTCACTTTTCGGATTTATAATATGATTCTCAAAAACCAGCAACAGTTCTTTTAGCTGGTCTTTCAACCGGTCGTTTTTCCAATACCTGTATAAATTAGTATATGCTTCTAATACATGAAGATGCGTGTTCATGGTTTTCTTTTCATTGGCATCTTTATCACTCAAGCGCAGATCTTCTATTTCTGTCCAATCTTTTCCAAATGCTTCAAAGTATCCTTTATCTTTGGGGTCAAAGCAGTATTTTTCTATTGTATTAAAAATATCTATAGCTAAGTCTAACGCATCTTTATCTTTAGAAACACTATAGTATTCGGACAAACCATATATAGCAAAGGATAGTGCATAAGTTTGTTTTTTAGTATCTAATACCACTCCTTTGCTATCTAGCGACCAATAAACACCTCCATTTTCTTTATCATAGAAATAGTTTTTTATATAGCTGTAAGCACGATTAGCCAAATCAAAATGTTTTTGCTCTCCTGTGTATTTAAAGGCTGCTGAAAATGTCCATAAAATACGGCTGTTTAAAACAGATCCTTTAGGCGCATTCTTAACAAGTTGGTTTTGTTGATCTCTTTGTCCATAAAATCCACCATTGTCATGATCTACTGCATAGCTTTCCCAATAACTTAAAGTTCTGTATAGCTCTTGCTCTATTTCCTGCTCAATATCCATTACTGGTAGTTTTTATTTTTATCTATCAATTTTAGGATAGCGTTTACTGAATTTCTTGATGTTAACCCATCTTCTGGTGTATGCATCACGTAATCTAACAATTTATCTATAGTTGTGGTGGCTACGTGCATTCTTGTATCGGATGAGGCATAATAGATGTAAACCTGTTCGCCATCCTGTACCCAGCCATTGGCAAAAACCACATTGGAAACATCCCCAATCCGCTCTTCGCCTTCGGGAGCTATAAAATAACCTCCGGGCTTCTTAATAACCTTAGTAATATCGTTTAGATCTGTCAGAAACATATATAACACATATCTTAATCCCGCGGCAGTATTTCTTACTCCATGAGCTAGATGAAGCCAGCCTAATCTGGTTTTTATAGGAGCCGGTCCCTGTCCGTTCTTTGCTTCATAAACGGTATGGTATTGTTTTTTGTCTAGTATAATTTCTTCATCTATTACCGCATTTTCCATGGATGAACAAAAACCTACACCTATTCCGCCTCCTTTTCCTGCTTCTATAAAAGAGTCTTGCGGACGGGTATATAAAGCATATTTTCCATGTACAAACTCAGGGTGTAAAACTACATTTCGTTGTTGTGCAGATTGGGTCTGCAGGTCTGCTAAACGTTCCCACTTATTCAAGTCCTTCGTTCTTACAATTCCGCATTGTGCTACAGCAGCACTTTGATCTCCTTCAGGCGCACTTTCGTCTCTTCTTTCTGTACAAAAAAGCCCATATATCCACCCATCTTCATGAGCAGTAATCCGCATGTCGTAAACGTTTGTATCTGGCATTTCAGTTTCATCCAGTAAAATTGGTCTGCTCCAGAACTGAAACCCGTCTACACCGCTGGTACTTTCTGCTACTGCAAAAAATGATTTTCTATCCGCCCCTTCTACTCGCGCAATCAAACAAAATTTACCATTATGTTTTATGGCTCCGGCGTTGAAAACAGCATTTACTCCTATTCTTTCCATAAAATATGGGTTTGACTGTTTATCAAAATCAAAACGCCAATTTAAAGGAACATGCTTTGCTGTTAAAACAGCATTTTGGTACCTATAAAAGATACCATTGCCTGGCTCCAATCTATGATTAGGTTTATTTAACAGCTCTTCATGCTGGGTTTCTATCAGTTTTTTCCTCGACTCAAACTCGCTCATGTGCTTTCTATTTATTTGTTTTTTGTATACTGATTATTTATCACGTCTTTTTGTTAATTCTCTTGATATCTCTTGCATTTTTTCGTCTGAGAGACTATAAAAAAGGATAAAAAACATGGATATTAACGCTCCTGTAGCAGGCACTATACTCATCATCATTTTAAGTCCCGTTTGTGTGGCTTCTGCTTGTACTATATTCGCTTCAAAACCAAAAATTGCCAGGAACCATCCAGTAAGTGCTCCGCCCAATGTCCACCCTAATTTTTGTGACATAGAGGAAGAAGAGAAAATAAGCCCTGTTGCCCGTCGTCCTGTTTTCCACTCCGAGTAATCGGCAATATCTGCATACATTGACCATAACAGAGGGAAAATACTACCGGCACATATACTTATCAGAAATTGAAAAGTGAAGATAAGAACAAGGTCTTTCTCATTAAATAAATAGAAAAATGCACTTAATACTGCAGCAATAACCATGGCTACAGCAAAAGTTCTTTTCTTTCCGATTTTATCTGATACTGGCTTTGCTAATACAACACCAACTATATTTGCCGCCTGCCCCAAAACAAGGTAGAGGCTACTGTAATTTATAGACAGGTTTAAAGCTGATATATTAAATGCCTCCTGATTAACGATATAGTATTTAAAATAATAAATAGCGGAACCGTCCCGTAGAGAGTTAAATATCAATGTAGCGACTCCTGCTCCCAAAAGAATAAACCACGGTTTGTTTTTGGCTAAGTCTTTCAGATCATCTGACAAACGGTTCTTTTCTTCTTTCTGAGGTTTTATACGTTCTTTGGTCCAGGCAAAAGTAAGCAAGAAAAGGGCAGAGGCTATTACGGCAAAAATGGTTACGGTTAATTGCCAGCTTTTACTTAATGAGGTTCCGATAGAATTACTAAAAAAATCGACTAAAGGTTCTGCCGCTGCCAATACCAATATACTTCCGGCAAAAGCAAAAACAAAACGATAGGTAGAAAGCGTTGTGCGTTCTTTAATATCAGAAGTCATTACCCCCATTAAAGATGCATAAGGGACATTGATGGCTGAATACACCATCATCATTAGCGTATAGGTTATGTATGCATAGATAATTTTCCCCTCGGGACTCAAATCTGGAGCAGTAAAAGTAAGGATTCCTATTAACCCAAAAGGAACAGCTACCCAAAGTATAAACGGTCTGAATTTACCCCATTTCGTTTCTGTTCTATCAGCCACAATACCTACAATAGGATCAAACGCTGTGTCCCATATCCGGGTTACTAAAAACATGGTTCCAACTACCGCAGCTGGCAAGCCAAAGACATCGGTATAATAATATAAAAGGTAAACTGAAAATATTTTCCAGAACATGGATGATGCAAAATCCCCCAACCCATATCCTACTTTTTCTTTAATGCTTAGCTTTTGGTTCATTATGGTTTTATTTTATAGAGATTTAACTTTTTTACCTCTTTCTGAAACAGTATCTGGCTTAATTTGTAAAACTTCTTAAAATCTGAGGCTGATTTTTGCCCTTTATATGGTGCATAATAATGCATCTTGTTTTCTGCATTAAGTCCATGATTACGCCATACAAGCACATAACTTATTGGAAAGTCTTTAATTGCCGGAAATAAAGTTCCTGTCCACCAACTTGCATCAGGTATAGCTTCAAAGCCAGTTTCTGCTAATGCGGCAGGTTTATTTCTGGTTTTTGCTTCTTCTGTAAGCACCCTAAGGTTGTTTTTTAACTGTTCCTGAAATTGAATAGATGATTTCTGAAGATCTTCTTTTGAAGCATTACTCTTTGCAAACTGATATACATCAAAACTTAACATATCAGCATAATTATCTCCGGGATAGCGTTCCAGAAACTCTTCTTTATCTTTAAAGCTATTGGTGTTGAATACGTATATTAAATGGTGGAGTTGCTTTTTGTCTCTGAGATATTGTACAGTAAGCCTCCACAAATCAATATATTCCTGAGAAGTGCAATGCGTTTTTCCCCACCAAAACCAGGGGCCGTTGAGTTCATGAAAAGGACGAAATAAGATTGGAATTTTAATACCTTCTTCTGTTTCTAAAGCATTTAAAAATATTGCTACCCTATCTAACCATAAAAGATATTTTTGATGTAATTTACCATTAGGAAGTATCTCTGCTACAGCTTTTGTAGTTTCCCATGAGCTTCCTAAACTTACAGGATTATCCAAATGCCAGCTAATTGTATTAATGCCACCTCTCTGATAGACCTCTTTGATATAGCTTTTAATTTTTTCGAACGGAACTTTATCTAAATTTTCTTTATTTCCATGTTCTATTCCTCCTATATCCCATCCGTAGACTGCCGGATAATCTCCAACAACATCTTTTATATCACTACGCCCCGGTTCATATTTCCAATTTACACCATAAGCTAAATCGTCCTGATGACCAAACATGATTCCCTTCCCTACATTTTTACCAATGTTTTTATAAAGGGTCTGAGTCTCTATTGATGCTTTAGTATCTATTAACTGCGCAACAGCGTCATTAAAAAGTGCTGATATGATCATAAATATTCCTAAAAAAAACTTTATTGCTTTACCAATCATGTTCTTGGGCTTATAACTATTCAATATTAACAAGAAAACACATCACAGAGATAATACTTTTTTAACCTTTTAACTTGTTTTTTTACCCTTAGACAATCTCTAAAAAATAACAAACCGACTAAAAACACAACTAAACCTCCTTAAACAGCAACAAAACCCTTATCTGTTATATTATATTTATTTATCTATCAAACAATAAAATCCGTATATTAACTTTAGAATTATTTTTCTATTATGAATAACCCAGCTATCACCAAGGAGATTACTCCTTTAACCCAAAATGATTGTTTTACTCTTTTCTCCAGAGTAAAGAAGGAATTCAATTTTCCGCTGCATTACCATGATGAATTTGAATTAAACCTGATTATTAATGCAAAAGGAGCAAAACGGATAGTGGGAGACCATATCGAGATTATCGATGACATAGAACTGGTCTTAGTTGGTCCAAATTTGCCTCATGCCTGGTTTACCCATGACTGTAAAAGCGAAAAAATCACAGAGATTACCATACAGTGGCACAGAGATCTGATAGATGAAAAGCTTTTAAGGAGAAATCAGCTTCATTTTATCAAAAAAATGTTTGAAAGAAGCTCAAAAGGATTATCCTTTTCACGTGAAACTATCGAAAATATAGCACCGAGAATTCTTTCTCTTGATAAAAAGAGTGGCTTTGACTCAGTAATCTCTCTATTATTGATTTTAAATGATTTATCTACTAGCAGAGGAATAACCACATTATCCGATGCTGGTTTTGTGGATACAAATGTTTCTTACAACAGTCGTAGAATAGACAAGGCTTTTGATTATATGAACACCAATTACGATAAACCTATTGTGCTGAAAGACGTGGCAAAATTGGTAAATATGACAGAAGTTTCTTTCTCAAGATTTATCAAAAAAAGAACCGGTGTTACTTTTATTGACAGTTTAAATGAAATAAGGCTTGGCCATGCTACCAGAATGCTTATAGAAACAACCCATACCGTTGCCGAAATATCTTATAATTGCGGTTTCAACAACATATCTAACTTCAACCGCATTTTCAAAAAGAAAAAGGGATGCACACCAACTGATTTCAGAGAAGATTATAGCGGCACCAGAATTTTCATTTAATCATATTACATAAAAACGGCGTTGCTTTTATAAAAGCAACGCCGTTTTCTTTTTAGTATTCTATTTATATTTACATTAAAACCAAATCATCTATATAAACTACCGTAGTTGCTGCTCCTGAATATTCTTTTATTTCAATAAAGCTCAGACTAGTAGGGCTACCAAAATCTGATAGAGGAAATTCATACGTCAGCCACTTTCCTGACTCAGCAATAGTTATATCTTTATATCCTGGTGTTGAACTATTGTTTAAAAACACTCTGATTTTTTTGCCTACAGCTGCACTTTCTGCATATAAAGAGAATTTCAGCGAAACAAATCCATTTAAATCCAAATATGGTGCCGTTTTTTGTAGCTTAAACCCTCCCCAGCCCGCATAGTTTATCTTCATAGAAGAGGTTCCTCTCAAAACAGGAGACGGGGCTGTTACCACAGCATTTGGCGCACTATAGGATGCATTACTCCAACCGGTAGCCAAAGCATCTGTAAATAATGCATACTTAAACCCAAATACTCCCTGTGATTGTGTTGTCCCGCTTGTGGTGGTTACGGAGATATGGCCATAAGCACTTTGCGGAACTTTAACTTTAATCTCGGTAGGAGTAGAGCTTATTATCTCAGCATCTTCATTCCCAAATTTAACGGTTGTTACATTAATAAAGTTTAAGCCGGTAATAGTAACAATATCTCCCGGATCTCCCACGGCAGGAGCCATATTTTTAACTACTGGTTCTGGTTGCTTAATCTGGAAGCCATATTTCACAGAACCGTATTTGGTAAAAACTGTAATCGGGTTATTCAACACATCAGGTAAAATAGAAGGGACTTTTACTGTTATTGTAGTGTCGTCAGCATAAAACAATGAGTCTGCTGCCAAAACCGTATTAAAATCTATTTTATTGGTAGTAGAAAGGTTGTTTCCTTTAATAATAATCCAATCTCCAAAATCGCAGGTAGCTAAAGCTGTGCTTCTATGCTGAAGATCTGTTACTGAAGTAATTTGTGGAGGAGTTGTATCCTCTTTCTTTCCTTCTTCTTTTTTACAAGCAATAAGGGTTGATAATACACAGATACCAATCCATATTTTCTTAAAATTTCTCATAATCAATCTGTTTTAAATTACCAGAATTTATTATTTTCTTTAATTGCCTCATTCGACAGCATTTCTCCATTAGGTATAGGGAAAAGCAAATGTTTTTCGCTTCTACTTTTTGAAATATTATCCTGTCCTGCACTTATTTTATTCATTACCTGCAAGTAGACGCCCCAACGTATCAGGTCAAACCTCCTGATTCCTTCAAACACAAACTCTCTTGCTCTTTCTGCTAATACAAAGCTTCTAAACTCTTGTTGAGTAAGGTTTGATACCAGCGATGCATGAGCCCGACCTCTTATCTCGTTCAGGTATTCATAAGCTTTTACTGAAGGCGTAGAGCTTAACTCGTTTTCTGCTTCGGCTGCAATCAGGTAAACTTCTGAATATCTAAGCAGAGGAAAAAAGGCGTCGCTATTGGCAATAGTTGGATCTGCAACATCTTCATATTTTATTACATAGGCTCTGTCGTCTGTTGTACCGTTGTTGTTGTAGGTTACGCCTCCTATAGTTTTGTATGTAGCCGCTTCCCAGGAAGGGTAGAAATACTTCGTTTTACTAGCATTGTTCATTTCATAGTTATGCTTTACGCCTTGTAAAACCCTTAAATCATTTACTTCGTAATCTCTATAATGATTATTGGTAAACCATACGGCCCCCCTACCAAATGTAGAAAAAGCAGAAAAATAAGCACTCAAGTTATTGGTAAACAAGTCTGTCCCAGCCAAAGATTGCAATTCCCACATATTCTCTCCTTTATTTCTGTTTTCCTTTTTCCAGATATCTTTCCATGATGCAGTAAATAAAGAATATTCGTTATCTCCCAGCAATTCAATTGCTTTGTCCCTCGCCAATTCAAAATATACCCTACTGTCCAAGCCCTCAAGTCCCGCTACCACGCTTTTTGTATAGGTGTAAAGATTATTGTCTTGCCCACCACGTACACTAATTTGCGCACCAGACAATGATCCGGAAGCCATAGTTAGATAGGTTTTTGCTAAAAAAGCTTTAGCAACTCCTCTTTTTACTCTGCCTGGTTCTCCTGATTTAGGATTGCCTTCTGGAAGAAGCATTTGTTCAGCCTTTTTAAAGTCTTCTATGATAAATTCATAAACCTCTTTTACCGGAGATTTTGGTACATTCGGATTCGGATCTTCGGACAGAGATTTACCCCGCAGAGGAACAGCTCCATAAAGCTGCACTAACTGAAAATAAGCCCAACCACGCAAACAGTAAGCTTCTCCAATTATTCTTTCTTTTACTTCAGCATCTATATCCTGTTCTATTTTACTTACATTTTCAATAACTACGTTTGCTCTGGAAATCATAGAATAAAGACCTACCCATGGTCCGTCAACACCCCAATACCCCTGATAGTTTCCCGCTCCTGTAGTTCCCAAAAACCAATCTGCTCCTGATACATGATCGTCATCTAGCACAGTCATATTCCAAAAGGGCTGCTTATAAAGATCCCAGGAATATAGGGTATTATAAACACCGTTTATTGCAATTTTGGCATCATTTTCATTCTTGTAAAAGTTATTAGGTGAGAGAAAAGAATATGGCTTTTCTTCCAGTGCTTTTTTACAAGAGGTGACAGTTGTTCCTGCCAGCGTCGCAATCACAATTGTCTTTATAGTATTTTTAAATAATCTTTTCATAACAATCTGTATTAAAAACCGCAACGTAATGACAAATTAAAAGTTCTGGAATTAGGATATCCTCCCAAATCAACCCCAAACAGCGCCGGGTTACTACCATAACTGTTCATCTCTGGGTCGTATCCTGAATAATTTGTAAAAGTGTAAAGATTGGTAACTCCTACTGTTACTTTAGCAGATGCCACTCCCTTTATAAGCTGTTTAGGTAAATTATAACCTATAGCCAGATTCTTGATACGTACAAAACTTCCATCTTCCACAAATCGCTTGGAGAAATAAATGGTACGCCAAAATTGTCTGATAGCTTTAGGGGAAGTTGCTGCTGAATTATCTTGCCCTTCTTGCCAAGCTCCATCCAGCATATCTTTAGTTACATTCTTTTGCGAACCTATATTTGCATTAAAACGGGTATTCATATTAATTATATCGTTACCCTGTACACCATTAATGAAAACTGTTAAATCAAAGTTTTTGTACCTGAAATTGTTTGTGAACCCAAAACTGTATTTGGGATTGACATTTCCAATAAAGGTTCTGTCACTAAGAGATATTGCAGAAGGATCTCCATCTAAGTCTTTGTATTTAATCTCACCTATCATTCGGCGAATAATATCATCACTCTCATTATGATACAATAATGAGTTCCTTACTTCTGCTTCATTATCATAAAAACCATCTTCAACATAACCGTAAATGGCTCCTATAGGGTGGCCTATTGCCTGTATAAAAGGCTGATCGTTGGTAGATATATTGGTCGCATATTGTTCTAAAGGGCCTCCTAGATCCAAAATCTTATTCCGATTAAACGCTATGTTGAATGCTGATTTCCATTCGAAATCTTTTCTACTAAGTACCCTTCCGTCAATAGCTACTTCTAAACCTTTATTTTCTATGGATCCCGAGTTACGCAACTGTCTCTCAAAACCAGTAGAAGAAGGAGTTGTTACATACTGCAACAAATCGTTGGTCTTCTTCTGATAAAGATCAACATGTAGATTAATTCGGTTTTTAAACATCCCTAAGTCCAACCCCAGATTATAAGCTGTGGTGGTTTCCCACTTCAGATTAGGGTTTGCAGGTCCTGAATAAAAATCATCAGCCAAACCACTTTGAAGACTTCCATTAAATGGATAATTATACACCGTAAGTTTAGACAATGAGGAATAAGCTCCAATCCCCTGATTTCCGGTCTGTCCATAACTCAGCCTCAGCGCAAGATCATCAACTGATTTTACATCCTGAAAGAATGATTCTTTATTAAGTTTCCATGAAAATGCTGCAGAAGGAAACCCTGCCCACTTATTCTCTTCACCAAATTTACTGGAACCATCTGCCCGATAAGAGAAGGTAAACAAGTAACGATCATCAAAAGCATAGTTTACTCTACCTAAGAAAGAAACCAAAGCAGAAGATGATCTTGACCCTTTTATAGGCATAACCTGTTCTGCCGATTCAAGATTTTCGTTTTGCAGAAAATCATTCGGAAAGGTTTTACCTTCTGCTCTTTTCCATTGAGAGTTTGAAGATTCATAAGTAGAAGCTCCCACTACATTAAAGCTGTGTTTATCTACAATTTTATTAAATGTTAGAATACTTTCAGAGACAACACTAGAATACCTGTTATCTGATTTTAATCCCCATCCTTTAGCAGCAAATCCTTCATAAACCGTTTGTGGATAATATTGATCTCTATTTCCTGATCCATAATTAAAACCTAAATTCTGTCTGAATTTCAGATCTTTTAAAACTGCTACTTCTAAATAGTTAGATGAAAATATATTGTAAGTATTTACCCTATTCAGGACATCATTGGTATAAATTACCGGGTTGGTAATAAAGTAAGAATCACCTGTGTCATTATATGGTTCAATTTCAGTAACCGTTGCAGGAAAAGAGATTGCAGATCTGATAACCCCAGCACTAGCTGCATCAGACTTATCGGTTCCTGTTTTCACTCCGTTATTTATAGTATTAGATATCGAAGTACTTGTTCCTACTTTAAATATTTTCCCAAGATTTCTGTTAAGATTAAGGTTAAGCCCTAAACGTTGATAATCTGAATTATTAATTACTCCATCCTGATTCATATAATTAAAAGACAGACGATGACTGCCTGCATCGGTAGCTCCCGAGATATTTACATTATATTGCTGAGTAAAGCCTTGTCTGAATATTTCATCCTGCCAGTTGGTATGCACATTTTCATAAACAGACGGATTTGGAAACCTTAGGGTGTAATTAGTTCCATCATATTTATTAGCATTCATTAAAGACAGATTTTGAAACTGTGCATATTCATAAGGAGTAAGTACTCTAATCTTTTTGGAAACATTTGACGTTCCTAGGTTAACTGATACTTCGACTTTATCTTTTCCCAATTTTCCTTTTTTGGTAGTAATTAAAACAACGCCATTAGCTCCTCTGGAACCATAAATTGCAGTAGCCGAAGCATCTTTTAATACATCGATACTTTCGATATCATTAGGGTCCAGAAAGGACATTACGTTATTGGTCTGTTTCTCATCCTCTCCTAAAGACTGCGGTGTAGCATCGTCATTACTCGCATTAAAAGGGACGCCGTCTATCACATAAAGAGGTTCTGTTCCTCCGAGAAAAGAGTTAGACCCTCTTATTTTAATACTCAAGCCAGCCCCGGGAGCACCATCATTTTGGGTAACATTCACCCCTGCAAGTTTACCCTGCATGGCAGACAACACGTTTCCTGGGTTTTCCCGATTGAGATCTGCAGCGCCAATGCTTTGTACCGCTCCTGTTAAATCGGCTTTTCGTACGGTTCCGTAGCCGATAACCACAACATCGTCTAATTTTTGATTTACAGGTTTTAGAGTAATATTTACAACTTCTCTTCCTCCGACCACTTGTTCATGAGCCTGCATCCCTAAAAAGCTGAACACCAAAACTGCGGTACTTTCTGATACTCGAACCGAATACTTTCCATTACCATCAGTCATTGTTCCTACTGATGTTCCTTTGATAGAAACTGACGCTCCTGCCAATGGCAGCCCTTCTGAGTCTGAGACCACTCCCGTAACCATCTTATTAGACAAGCTTTGTGCAAACAACTGAATTCCTACTGTAAGCAACCCTACTGTGAGCAGGAAAATCTGTAGAATTTTTCGCATAATTTATACTTTGGTTAGTTAACTCAAAGATGGAAAGTATTTACCCTGATTTATAATATTTTTTTGACCAAAACTTGTTAATTTAAGACTAAAAACAATTTTCACCCTCAAAAACTCTTTAAAAAAGCCATTTATACCCCCTGCAGGAGTAATACTATTTTATCTTTATCTTAATAAAATCAAGACAAAAACAAACTTACCCTATTTGGTTTTATAAAACCCCAGGAAATTTGTTAATTAATTGTAGTAAAAGAAAGAGGGGTTTAATCAATGAAGGAAAACAAAAAGCTATGCAGCATTCATTAAAAAAGGCTACCTTTTGGGTAGCCTGCTCTAAAATTACTCGTTAGTTACTTCTATAATTTTAAATTTCTTTTTACCATCAGGCATTTCCCATTCTACGATAGCACCTGTTTGGTAACCTAAAAGAGCAATACCAATGGGAGCAAACACAGAAAGTTTCTGTTTTTTCATATTCGCTTCTGCAGGCATAACCAGCTGAAAGATAAAAGCTTTATTATTATCAACGCTTTCTATTTTCACTTTAGATTCTAACCTGACAACATCTTTAGGCAAATCTGCGTCATCCAAAACTTTAGCGCTGCTAAGTTCTTCTCCCAATTTTTGTTTGTTGAACTCGGACAAAGTAGTGCTCAACTTTAGATGCTCTTTTAAAATGTCAAAATCTTTTTTTGAAATAATTAATTGTGATGTTTCCATATTCCAATAGTAAAATGTTGTTTCTGAATTTGTTAAAAAAAATAATATGAATTTGGTAAGGGGACTCCCCAAAAACTTTAACTGGGTTAAGAGATTTGGGGCCTAAGAAATAAAGTCTTTAGAACTCGTTTTGGAAAGAAAATCAGGATAAATACCTATAAATGAAGATATAGAAATTCCCTGTCGGCAAATTGTAGCGGCTTTTGATGTGGGGGCAATATTTATTCTTCTCTTTAAGTCCATATGCGGTCTTCACACAATTTTAACGTTTTTATATTTCTTATCAAAATTTTAACCCGACTTGTTTTTCTTATTAGAGTTTTTTGACATTCTGATACAACCTTAAGGAAACTTATTTCACAAGCTTTAGAGTCTGTTTAAATTTTACAATTAAATTTAAACAGACTCTTATATTTGAAAATATATTGATATTATTGGATAAACTTTGTGATAATGATAGGATCTGTTTTACTACAACTTTCTCAAACCGGTTATTTTATAATGCTTGCCGGACTGTTTTTTTTTCCGTTAGTTGTAGCTATAATTACAGCAAAGGATATTTTTTACAATAAGAATATTGCAGAGAATATGAAGATTGTGTGGTTTGCTCTTGTTATACTTATCCCACTAATTGGTCCGATTATCTATTTTTTCTGGGGGAAATCTCATGCTGCTAAGAAAAACCATTAATGCTTTATAACTATTTATTCCTTTTTATTCAGACAGAAACAATTGGCAACTTTTCTTGAAAATACTCAAATTCCTGTTTGCTATAAGGAGGACAAGCCCCTGCATGCATAGTAACAAAGGCAGCTAAAGCAGAGGCATTATCTAAGCATTTTTCTGACTGTTCTCCTTGTAAACGCCCCGCCAGAAAGCCTGCCAAAAATGAATCTCCACTTCCTACGGTATCCACTACTTTTACAGGGTATATTGGACGACTGTATTTTAATGCCCCCACATGTAAAGATGCCCCAGCGCTTCCCTTGGTAACAATGACCTCTTCTATCTTAAATTTTTCACATAAATACGGAACAATCTTATCCTCATCTTCCGAAAAGTCCAGATTTTCTGCTAGTAAACTCAGCTCTGCTTGATTGAGTTTAAGCAAATGTGTTTTTGTCAGCAATTGTTCCAGTATTGCTAAATCGTAATGTGGTGCGCGTAAATTGATATCAAAAACATTGAAAGTAGAATACTCAAGCATTTTAAACAGCGTTTCCTGAGATGTTTTATTACGGGCGGCTAAACTCCCAAAGACAAAAGCACTTGCTTCTTTTAACAAAACTGCATATTCTGGTTTCCACTCTATAAAATCCCATGCTACCGGATAAATAATATCATAATTAACCTCATTGTCTTCTGAAATATGGGCAATAACTTCACTCGTTTGATATTTATCGGTTATTTGAAGCAGATGAGATGGTAGTTTCATTTGCTCCATAAAATTCAGCAGCTCATTTCCCAATACATCTGCGCCTACACAACTCACCATACAACTGTCTATTCCCATTTGTCGTAGATGGTAGGCTACATTCATAGGAGCGCCTCCCGCTTTACGACCAGAAGGTAAATGATCCCACAGCACTTCTCCGAAACAAATTACCTTCTTTAGATTTCTTTGTTTTTCCATAGTCTAAAATTCGAAGGCAGAAGGATTGGGAGACCAAGTTTCTGCCTATTGTTTATATTATTTATGACTTAAATACTAATCTTAAGATCAAACCGTATGTTTGTTATACCTTATTCTAATGCATAACCATTGTTTTTTCTATTTGTTCCAGTGATTTTCCTTTCGTTTCGGGCATTAGTTTCCAAACAAAAACCAATTGTAAAACCATCATTACGCTAAAAAACAGAAAAGTTGTTCCTCCTCCTAAGGTTTCTGCCAAATAAGGAAAGGTAAAAGCTATAACAGCGGCAAATATCCAATGGGTAAAGCTTCCCAGCGTTTGTCCTTTTGCTCTTACTTCATTAGGAAATATCTCTGAAATAAAAACCCATATAACTGCTCCTTGGGAAAAAGCAAAAAAAGCAATATAAACCATTAGATAAATGGTAATGCTAAGTCCACTAAAATCTCCTGAGTAAAAAGTCATAGCTACCAAAGCTAATGAAACAATAAGGCCCATAGTCCCCACCAACATCAACGTTTTTCTTCCAAACTTATCTATAAAACCTATAGCCAATAAGGTAAATGTAAAGTTTACAGCTCCTATTCCCACAGTAGACAATAGTGAGGTATGAGCTCCTAATCCTGCCATTTCAAAAATCCGGGGAGCATAATAGATAATAGCATTTATGCCTGACACCTGATTGAATATGGCAAATAGCACCGCTAGCATTACCGGTTTCTTATATTTTGGGGAGAATAATTTTTCTGCAGACTTATTGTTACCCGAACTTCCACTTTTGATGTTATCAAAATCTTTACGATAGGTAATGGGGTTTATTTTTTTCAATACTTTCATGGCCTCGTCTTCTTTTCCTTTGGCTTGTATTAACCACCGTGGGCTTTCAGGAACCACGAAAAGTAAAATAAAAAAGAGGAGAGAAGGAGCTGCCTGTACTCCCAGCATCCATCGCCAGGAAGCCTCTCCTGTTTGTCCGAGAAGATAATTGGACAAATAGGAAACCAAAATTCCCAGAACTATATTAAACTGAAAAAGAGCTACCAGTCGTCCTCTTGAATGAGGGGGAGAGATTTCAGAAATGTAAATTGGAGCTGTTACAGAAGAAACCCCAACGCCTAATCCTCCTATAAATCTAAAAATTAAAAACACATACCAATCTGTAGCTAAAGCAGTGCCTAAAGAGGAAAACAGGTAAAAAGCAGCGACCAAAAACAATGTTTTCTTTCTACCTATTTTATCTGACGGGAGAGCACCTAAAAGGGCTCCTAAAACTGTCCCTATTAGTGCTATAGAGACGGTGAAACCATGTTCAAACACGCTTAAAGACCAATATTGCTGTATTGCCCTTTCGGCTCCAGAAATTACAGCGGTGTCAAAACCGAAAAGAAAACCACCTAAAGCCACTACAAGTGACCACGTTATCACAGCATTTTTTTGCATAAAGTTTATCTAGTTTTATTGTAAACCTATTTCTTTCTTATTTATCGTCTAAACACGATATAGCATTCCCCTTACGTTTAGCAACAAGCTGCTCTAACATATTAAAGCAATCTATATTTAGAATTTAAAAGGTTATTTATCCTATTCTTTTGGTTAAGAGCTTGGTTAAAAATTATTAGATGAATTTTAAACAGACTCTAGGTTTTTTTAATAAATACTTTTCATTTGCCAGGCTTGAATGGACTTTAATAAAGCCTCGCTTCCTTTTGCAATAATGGAAACACCTTTGCTATCGTCTCTGCCCGGATAGGTACGAACCGAAATACACTGCTTATCGTTTACAAAAACTTCAACAACGCTCTTATCAATAAAAATGCGAAGCTTAACAGGTTCGTTTTTTTCTAGCCATACATCTGCTGTTTCTGTAACTCTAGGCCATACATTTGGTAAAATAGATCCATTGGAATTATCTATTGCAATGGCGCTATATCTTCCTTTCCTGTCAGAAGATTCTTTGTCCGGGTAACCTCCATCTTTATAAAAAATAATTCTGGTATATTCTTCTTTGTTTGGCGAGCGCAATACATTCAATTCTATTACTGGTGATTTTTTTAGATCTATTTCCATGTTAATTTCCATTGCATCACCCTTCACCTTCTCCAAAACAATTTCTTTATTCGCTGGCAATACAACATTCTGTTGCTCTACCTTATCTTTTCTTAAAGATTCGATATCTCCAACAGGCTTCATTTCTAATCTTCCTTTTTCATCCAGCGTAAGTAAGCGCGGTAAAGTCATCAGCTCCGAAAATCCATTTTTACCACCAAGAGGTTTCCCCGAATTCATATTAAAGAGGGCTATAACCCCTCCTTTTCCATCAGGAAATGCAGATGGTGCATGAACGCCTCCTCGCGATACTGGTCCATGATTAAAATTACCCCCGTCTGTTACTACAAATTTGTCTCGCTGTTTATCGTAATCACCAATGAGGTATTTACCTCCGCTTTTATGACTGAAATGCAACAATATATATTTTCCTTTATCACCAATAGGCCAAAAATATGGACAGGCACCATCATCTCCAACCAAGCCGTACACATCATCTTCAAGAAATGGGTGCATATATTCCCAATGCTCTAAATCAGAGGATTTAAACAAAAACTCTGCTCTCATGTTTTTGCCTCCCGGACCAATTGGTCTTGTTCCTGCCAATACAGTATAATACACGCCGTCTTTTTTCCAAATATTGGGATCAAATACATTGTAAGGCAATTTTTCTCCCGGTTTAGGTAAAGCAATAACAGGCTTGCCATCATTTAGTTTTTTCCAGTTTAGCAATAAAGGATCATCAGAAACAGCAACCATTGTCCCCGCGTCCGTTCCATGGTACATGGCTATTACCCGATTTTCTTCCACATAAGTAGTTCCTGAAAACACTTTACTTTCTGGATTGGGGTATATTGCCAATGGAAGATCTTTCCAGTTAATCAAATCTTTACTCATAGCATGTCCCCAATGTTGCCTAGGATCTTCGGGAGGATATGCCTGATAAAACAAATGCCAGTTACCCTGCCAGTAACATAATCCATTGGGGTCATTTAAACGCCCTTCAGGACTAATAAAGTGATAAAATGGCCGATGTTTATCGACAGAAAGCTCTTGGCGGGATTGAGCAAAGCGCTTTAATAAAGCATTCTCCTTTAATTCTTTCTCCTGTTTTTTAAGAGTATTAGAGAAAGTAGTTTGTGGAACTTTTGAGGTATAATCCTTTTGGTTTTGAGAATACACAACCTCCATACCTATTAAATAGCCCACAATTAGTCCTAAATATTTTTTTTTCATCATCTCTTGATTTTTGGTTAATAATTGACTGATTTATACAAACTTAAATTTGAGGACTTTTTCTTTCTATAACCTTTCATTTTATATCAATCACATTAAAAAACATAAAACACTGAAAAACAGCACCATAAAACCAATAAAATGTTTATATCTCTCGAGATATATTAGATTTTGTAACACAAATATCTTATTCTGTACCATTTATAAGTAAACTACCTTGGTGAAACCTAAGAATAAGAATACCCTTTTCTGAATAAAGCTCGGAATAATCCATAATTTCAGGATATATCTCTTGACTTTATTGGAAAATAAGTCTTATTTTAGAGGTAATTAACGCACAGTTTGTGCAAAAAACCTTCCTTTTTAAACATAATGTCAATTTTAGTTTATGATCAAAGTCAGTTGTAAGAGGCCTTATTTGAGTTTCATTCTATTGCTTATTATAATAGGATTTTCATTCTCTTGCGGAAAAGAAGTAAAAAAAGAAAAATATGTCATCGGTTTTTCTCAATGCATAGGATCAGACCAATGGCGTAAAACTATGCTGGCAGAGGTAAAACGAGAAATGTCTTTTCATCCCGAGGCAACTTTAATTTATGAAGAAGCAAACGGAAACAGCCAAACACAAATAGAGCAGGTGAGGAGGTTACTACAAAAAAACATTGATATTCTGCTCATATCTCCCAATGAAGCCCGTCCCCTAACACCTATTGTTGAAGAAGCTTATAAGAAAGGTATTCCTGTAATTGTAATTGACAGGAAAATAACATCTGAGCTTTATACGGCTTATGTTGGTGCAGATAATTTTGAGATAGGACGGATAGCAGGCGAATACATTGCAAAAAGATTAAACTTTAAAGGAAACATTGCCGAAGTGATGGGGCTTCCCGGTTCTTCTCCTGCTATTGAACGTCAGAGAGGTTTTTATAAGGCTGTAAAGAATTATCCCGAAATAAAAATAAGCTCGCAATTATATGGGAACTGGCTTAAAGAAAAATCCAGAGAAGTTATAGAGCAGAACATTAATCATATTAAAAATACCGGAGCTATTTTTGCACATAACGACCAAATGGCCTTAGGGGCTTCCGAGATTTTAAAACAACATCAAATAAACAACATTAAAATAGTAGGTGTTGATGCGCTTCCAGGAACAAATAATGGATTGGGATTTGTCTCTACACGTCTTTTAGATGCTTCTATATTATATCCGACAGGGGGAAAGGAAGCCATTAGAACGGCTTTCTCTATTTTAAAGAATAAACCCTTCAATAAAAATATTTTATTAAAAACATTGGCAATAGATTCAACCAATGCTTACCTGATGCAAATGCAGGAAGACCGGATGCAAAGTCAGCAAGAAGATATAGAAAGACAACAACTGATGCTTGCAGACCAACAAAGGGTATATAAAAATCAGCAAACTGTTCTTAATATCTTAGTTGTAAGCCTTGTGCTCGCTGTTATATTTGGAGGGATTGCTTTTTATTCTTTAAGTGAAAACTGGAAGAACAACAAAAGACTCGAAATCCAGAACAGGGAGATTACCAAAAATGAGCAAAGATTACGTGAAATGTCGCAACAAGCAACACAGGCTACAGAAGCAAAGTTTAATTTTTTTACGCAGATATCTCACGAATTCCGAACACCATTGACTTTAATACTAACTCCTGTACAGGAGTTAATTTCGGCAGGTAGACTAACTGAAACCGATAAAAACCAACTTGATCTTGTTCAAAAAAATGCTCTTCGCCTACTTAGAATGGTGAATCAACTGATTGATCTTAGAAAAGTTGAATATGAAAAAATGAAGTTGCAGTGCTCCGAACAAGATATTGTTAAGTTTATTCAAGAAATAACCGCTTCTTTTCAAAATTTGGCACTAAAACGAAAAATATCCTTAAAGTTATCTTCATCACAAAAAGAAATCAAGGTTTGGATAGATATTAATTTATTCGACAAGGTGATTTTTAATTTGCTTTCTAATGCTTTTAAATTCACGACTGACGGAGGGGAAATAATTCTTTCGATTGAAAAAGACATAAATAACGAACGATTAAATATTAAGGTAGAAGATAATGGTTGTGGCATGTCTGAAGAAACCGCAGCTCATGCTTTTGACTTATTCTTTCAGGGAGAACGTTCTTCTTTGCAACAAGGGTCTGGTTTGGGACTTTCTTTATCTAAGGAAATAGTAGAAGCACACAAAGGGTCAATCTCCTTGAAAAGCGAGAAAAACAAAGGAGCTGTATTTACCATTGAACTTCTTTTAGGAGATAATCATTTAAATTCCGAAGAGAAGAAGAATATGAACACTGCGGCTACTCTTGTTGATTACAAAGACCCGCAAATTTATATCACTGAGCTGGAAGCACCATCTCGGAATGTTGGGGCTACCGATCAGATTTCTATAGTTAAAGAAAAATCAATATTGATTATTGAAGACAATATAGATTTATTGGAACTGCTGAAACAAAAACTTGATACTGAATATGAGGTTTTTACGGCTACCGATGGTGAAAAAGGTATTCAAGAAGCATTTGAAAAAGTTCCTGACCTTATTATTTCTGATATTGTTATGCCTTCATTATCAGGAATTGAGGTGGTAAAAACTTTAAAAAACGACATCAGAGCATCTCATATTCCCATTATCCTTCTCACTGCGCGAGATAACGAAACTCAAAGAATAGAAGGAATACAGACTTTAGCAGATGCTTACTTAAATAAACCGTTTACATTTCCTGTACTCCAGGAAACCATAAAAAACCTGTTAGAGAACAGAGACTTATTACGATCGAGATTTATAAGTGAGTTACCTACAGAAGGGAAAGCCGTAATTAATAAACTGGATAAAAAGTTTATGAACGACTTTTCGAGTATTGTAGAAGCAAACCTAGCGAACGAGACTTTTAGTATTGAAGATATCTGTCAGCAAATAGGAATATCAAGAATACAACTTTATCGAAAAGTAAAGGTTTTGTTTGACTGTAATGTCGCTGAATACATTTTGAATAGACGTCTTCAAAAAGCAAAACATTTACTTAGCGGAAATGAGATGTCTATTGCTGAAATAACGTACAATATTGGTTTTTCATCTCCAACATATTTCTCAACGGTATTTAAGACAAAATACGGATGTACTCCAAGTGATTTTAGAAAAACAAATACTGCTGGTTAATACTTACGATAAAGATTATAAAGGACACATTTATCCCAGCTACTCATCAAAGGAATTAAATCTTGCTGTACAAAATGCCGCTTAAATGCTACTATTGCAGCAGGTAAATCAGAAACATCATACCCGATTCTTCTTAATGCCGTTTCTACATCAAAATTTATAGGAGGGAGTGCATCGGGAGCATCATACCACAAACCAAATCCCGCCCTTGCCAATCGCTCCCATGGAAAAAGTATACTCGGATCTGATTTCCTCTTCGGAGCAATATCTCCATGACCAATAAAGTTGGCAGTAGGTATATTATAATCTTTTTTTAATTTGCCCAGTAATAACAATAGAGTATTGATTTGCATCTCTGAAAAAGGTTCGCTCCCATTATTATCCAGCTCTATACCAATAGAGCAAGAATTCATATCTGTAATGTTTCCCCATTTTCCTGCTCCGGCATGCCAGGCCCGCAATTCATCGGAGAGCATTTGCAATAAATATCCATCTCTGCCAATAACATAATGAGCACTTACCTGGGTACGTTCTAAAGTAAATGTCTTTATTGTTTGTTGAATAGAGTCCTGTGCTGTATGATGAATGATAACATAAAAAGGTTTTCTTGATCCAAAGTTTACTGCAGGAATAAACCCGGAAGGGATTTGGTTTCCCAAAGTATCCAATACTACCGGAGCATTGTTTACCGCTAGCTTTTCTACTACTTCATGTACTTTTTCTTCTTGTTTCTTTTGTGCTTCTTTGTATACTTTTGGGGTACAGGCCACCATTAAAAAAGAAACTAAGAGAATCTCTGCAATTTTTTTCAACTTCATTCTATAAAACACAATGCTGCAAATTACGAGAAAAAAGTAAAGAACTTCCTAAAAATCATCTTGCTGATAATAGTTATCTAAAAAAAACAACAAAATAAAAACTACATGTTAAATTAATTTGGCGCTGTGTTTATATCAATATATTTGTTGATCGAAACCTGAACATGACGATGTATAATAAATATGGGGATCAAGAACTGTGGGTTCGTATAAAACTAGGGGACGAAAAAGCATTTATAGCCCTATATGAACGATATTGGGCTATATTGTATGCCCATGCTCTTAAAATGTTAAAAGATAAGGATGAGGCTATGGATGTGGTGCAGGATGTGTTTACTCATTTTTTAACAAAAGTTGAGGAGATAGAACTCTCTACTTCCTTAAAATCGTATTTATATGCAGCGGTAAGAAATCGCATTTTAAATCAAATCAACAAAAACCGATTAAAAGATAGTTATGTAAACTCATTAGTCGACTTTGTAAATCAGGGCTACGATATAGATGACCAGATGACATATCGTGATCTTTTAGAAAAAATAGAAGAAGAGGTAAACAATCTTCCTCCAAAAATGAAGAAGATTTTTGAAATGAGCCGAACCACCGGGTTATCCCATAAAACAATAGCTAAAGAACTCAATATTACAGACCATACTGTAAAGAAAACCATAAACAGGGTTTTGAAAGCATTAAAAGCTAAAATAACTGTACTTTTTTTCCCTTTTATATAATTTTTTCAACTTTTTTATTTTTTGATGTCTACCTACGCTGGTTCTGTTTGTCTTAGTAAATATTAAGCGAACATATCACCAATATGACGAGAGAAGAAGCGCAGGAATTATTAGAAAAGTATGTAGAAGGAAAATGTTCTGCTACAGAAAAGGCTATTGTAGAGAATTGGTATAACCATGCTATAAACGAACAAAAACACACCCAAATTAAAGCAGATTACGAAACAGCTAAAAAACATATATACGAGGGACTCCCTCTACAGAAAAAAAGTGTAACCGTAAAACTATGGATGCAGGCCGCTGCAGCCCTTATAGTCTTGTTTTTAGCTTTTGGTCTCTATTTATACCATAATTACGACAAAGAAACGCCACAGCCAAACACCGTTGTTTCTCTGACAAACAAACCAACTCTGACATTAGACAATGGTAAAATGATTGATTTATCCGATAGTGAAAATGGTAACCTAATGGATGAAAATGGAGTGAAAATATTTAAGAAAAACAATGAACAATTGGTTTATACTATAGATGGTAAACTGGTAAACAATGAAAATAGTATCAGCTATAACACCCTATCTATTCCGAAAGGCGGAAAATATCATATACAATTAGCCGATGGTACAAATGTATGGTTAAACGCAGCCTCCTCTTTACGCTACCCTTCGAAATTCAATGATAAAGAACGCGTAGTTGAGTTAAGTGGAGAAGCTTATTTTGAAGTTGCCAAAGTTACTCAAGGCGAAAAAACAGGAGCGAAGAAGAATATACCCTTTTTTGTAATTACCCCAACTCAAAAGGTACAGGTATTAGGTACTCACTTTAACACTCGTTCTTATCCGGAAGACGAAAAAACAAGTACTACTTTATTGGAAGGAAGTGTAAAAGTTTCCACATTAAAAGAAGATTGGTCTGGTTTACTTTCTCCTGGAGAACAGGTAGAAATACAAAAATCGGGTAAGGCACAAATCCGACAGGTGAACGCAGAAAAAGCTATTGCCTGGAAAAATGGTTATTTCATTTTTGAAAACGAAGACATCCATTCTATTATGGATCAGCTAGCACGATGGTATGATATAGATGTGGTATATAGTACTGATGTAACCAAGCAAAAATTCGGCGGGATATTTTCCCAATCAACAGAGTTAAGCAGTTTACTTAAAGATCTGGAAAGCTACGGGAATATCCATTTCTTAATACAAGGAAGGAGGATAACGGTTATGCAATAATCTTTATAAACTCTGAAAACCGAGGGTGTTGGCGCACCCTTCGGTTATTTCGTTTATTACAAACGGTGTCAGATTATTATCAGTTGAGTGAAACAACTAAATTTTAAACTAAATCCAACGTTCAAATGTATAAATTTTTTGCTGTATTAATTTACAGCAGCTATAAGTGTACACCCTATCTTCAGTTAAAACATCTTATTAAGATGAAGATAACAGCAATTTTATTACTGAGTACCATGATTAACGTGTATGCCTCTGGGTATGCCCAAACCGTTAGCATGTCCGTAAACAAGGCGAATTTACAGGAAGTATTCTGGATACTACATAAACAAACAGGTTATAATTTTCTATATCAGGAGACCGATTTAAATGGTAGTAAACTAGTCAGTACTTCGTTCAAAAATCTTTCGCTAAAAGAAGCACTAGACCGTTGTTTTGCAGGCCAGCCTCTGACATACAAAATAGGAAGTAAATCTGTCATAGTGCAACGTTTGCCAACAGACAATAACATAACTAAACCGCTGCAAAACCAATCAATAAATATAAATGGAAAAGTAACGGATGAAAAAGGGGCTCCTCTCCCCGGTGTAAACATCAAAATAAAAGGAAGTAACGTTGGGACTGCCTCCAAGGCAGATGGTGCTTATTCTATTAAAGTTCCCGATACAAAAACCGTTCTTATATTTTCTTTCTTAGGTTTTTCCTCACAAGAGGTTATTGTAGCGGGCAGAACCACACTAAATGTTGTTCTAAAAGAGCAAAATACTGCCTTAACGGAAGTTGTGGTAACAGCTTTAGGTATAAAACGGGACGAAAAAGCGTTGGGTTATGCCGTTACTCAGGTCTCCGGAGAACAGCTTACAGAAGCTTTATCCAATAATTGGACAGATGCATTATCTGGGAAAATTGCAGGCTTAAATCTGACTCGTTCCGGTGCCGGTCCAACAGGGTCAAACAAGATTGTTTTGAGAGGAGAAAATAACCTGACAGGCGACAACGAGGCATTAATTGTTGTTGACGGTGTGGTGATTAATAATAGCAGCGGACGTTCTACCGGAACTGGAAATGCATCTTATTTGGGAGAAGATTCTCCCGTCGATTTTGGTAGTGGATTAAGCGATATTAACCCGGAAGATATAGAAAGTGTAAGTGTACTGAAAGGACCTGGTGCTGCTGCTTTATATGGACAAAGAGGGGCAAATGGGGCTATTATAATTACCACAAAATCAGGAAAACCTAGAGTAAAAGGAATTGGTGTAACACTCAATTCAAATACTTCTGTAGAGGCTATTTCACGTTGGCCAGATTATCAATATGAATATGGGTCTGGAACAGAAGGTGTAAACTATTTTTCCTGGGGAACCACACCGGATGGTCCGAGTACAAGAAGTTCAAGCGTAGCATGGGGACCAAAGTTTAACGGACAAATGTTCTTTCAATACGATCCGATTACACATAAAGGTGCAACAGAAAGAACACCCTGGATTCCTTATCCAAACAATAGAAAAGATTTCTTTGAAACAGGAAAAACATTTACCAATACTGTAACCCTTGACGGAGGAACAGCCAGAACTGCCGTACGTTTCTCTTTAACCAATGTAGATAATACCTGGATAATTCCAAACACAGGCTATAAACGTAATACAGCTGCACTTTCGGCCAGCCAAAAAGCTACAGATAAACTTCAGATAAGCACTAAAATAAACTACACCAATAAGCGTAGTGATAATTTACCAGCAACAGGTTATAATAACCAAACTATTATGTATTGGAATATTATGCAGGTACCTAACGGGAATATTGATTGGTTAAAAGACTATTGGATGCCCGGACTTGAAGGGATAGACCAAAGTTATCCGTTTAGCACTTCACCCGATAATCCTTATTTGATAGTTAATGAAATGCTCAATAAACTTAACCGTAATTCTGTAACAGGAAATATCCAAGCAACATACGATTTCACCAAAGACCTTAGTTTGATGGTTCGTACCTCAATGGACCTTTCTTATGAAAATCGTTCTGAACAACGCCCCATGGACACCCAGAAGTTCACCTATGGAATGTACCGCACTATGAACGTTTTTGCACAGGAAATAAACAGCGATTTTTTGTTAAAATATGGAAAGAAGCTTGGAGAAAAATTTGATTTTTCCATATCAACGGGAGGAAGCAGGCTACAAAACCGCTATGTTAAAGATGAATTAAGAGCCAACTCTTTACAATACCCTCAAGTGTTTACATTGGCCAATAGCAGAGACGTTTTAACCGCACTGCCCTACAGAAGTGAATATAATATTAACAGTTTTTATGGTTTAGGAACTATCGGATATAACAACTACCTATTTCTGGATGTTACCGCTCGTAACGATTGGAACAGTGTCTTAGCAACACCTACGTCAACAAGTAATGTTTCTTTCTTTTATCCTTCCGTAAATCTGAGTGCTGTAATCTCAGATATGCTTAAACTCCCATCAACTGTTTCGTTTGCAAAACTAAGGGCCTCTTATGCAGGTGTTGGAAGTGGAGGGACCAGAACATATCAGAATACATACGCTTATATGACTGCGAATAATTATTCGGGAGGATTATTAAACCCCACCACCCTTCCTAATGAAAATCTTAAACCACAATATACCACCAGTTACGAATTGGGAGCTGATGTACGCTTATTCAAAAACCGTTTAGGATTGGACGTGGCTGTTTATAAGGGCAATACTAAAGATCAGATTCTTACAGCCACTTTAGACAGAGGATCGGGGTATAACAATATGGTAGTTAATGGAGGTTTGGTTAGTAACCGAGGTATAGAAATACAGGCTAATGGTGTTCCGTTAAAAAGTAAAAAGGGTCTTAACTGGAAGGTATTTGCCACTTTTGCTGCTAATGATAATAGAGTAGAAAGGCTTACAGATAGTTTATTTGCCCTTCAGCTACAAAACACATTGTCTGGCAGAGGATCAATAGAAGCCCGTGTAGGAGCCAACATGAGTGCCATCTATGGCCCCGGTTATCAGCGTTCTCCTGATGGACAGATAATTTACGAAAATGGCTACCCTGTACTTACGTCAGAGGCTATTTATCTGGGAAACAGTAATTCTCGTTGGAAAGCCAGTATCGGAAATGAATTCAGGTATAAACAGTTTCGCCTGAATATATTGATAGATGGACAATATGGCGGTCAGGCCTACTCCCTAACACATGCATTATTGGCAGAACACGGGAAACTTAAAAACACACTTCCGGGCAGATATAATGGCATTATTGGAAAAGGTGTAATAGCAAACGGAGATGGTACATTTAGGTCTAATGATGTTATTGCTCCGGATATCTGGACTTATTATACACGGCATTATGGTCGTGAAAACCTGGAGGGAGGCATGTTCAGTACCGATTTTATCAAACTGAGAGAACTAAGAGTCGACTACACTTTTACCCAAAAACTCAATAAAAGACTGGGATTACAAAAAGCAACAATAGGCTTATACGGTCGTGATTTATTTATGATTACTCCATGGCCAATATTTGACCCGGAATTCGGAACCTTAAACAATGGGTCTATAGATAAGGGGTTCGAAATAGCACAGTTCCCCGCAACCCGCACATTTGGTATAAACTTAACCGTAGGCTTTTAACTATTGAAATAGCGCAATCATGAAAAGAATAAAACAAACGATAAGTAGCTGCCTGATTATTTTTTTAACAGCTTCATGTACAGACGGTTTTAAGGAATTAAGTAAAAACCCAAATTCCAGTGAATTTGCTTTACCGCAAGCTTTACTTGCACCAGCAATAACTGATGTAGTAAGTAAAAACATGAACAGAGCCGCAAAAAGACTAAACAACGAGTTGATGCAGGTACATGTTTTAATGGGAGATGTGGAAGGTAGGATATTCCGTTATGACATCAGAAAATCAGAAGCTGACTATAACTGGAATAACTGGTTTTTACAATTAACAAATTTTAAGAACATGTACCAAAGTGCAGAAACGCTTTATACTGTTGATAAAAATAACATCAACAAAACATATATGGGGATAGCACTAATTTGCCAGTCATGGGTAGCATCGCTATTAACGGATACTTATGGAGACATTCCCTATTCTGAAGCTAATAGAGGTCGCGAGGGGATTATTATGCCAAAGTTCGATAGACAGGAGGAGGTTTATACGGATATCTTTACCAAGTTGGAACAGGCTAATGAATTATTAAAAACCAATGCCAATTTGCCCGGAGACCTTACCAGTTCCGATCCAATATATGGAGGCGTTGCACTAAATTGGAGAAAATTTGGTAATTCACTGTACTTAAGACTTTTATTGAGAGTTTCGGCTAAGTCAGAAACAAATACCGTGACTAAAATCAAAGAAATCATACAAACAAACTCTGCTAATTACCCATTAATATCAAATAACGCAGAATCTGCAATACTCAGGTGGACTGGTGTTTTACCCTATCAATCACCTTTTTACACAATCCGCGACCCGGAATGGAATATGCTGAAGCTAGCTGAGTTTTTTGTTAATAATTTAAGAGATTGGGGAGATCCACGCCTGGCCAAATGGGCTACTTTATCCCAAGGAGAATATGCCGGCATACCAAGTGGCTACCCTGTTGGAACAGTTCCTACACCACGTTCTGCTATGCCATTGGCCTTAAAAACAGAACCTTTATTAGGCAACATTTTAAATTATTCAGAATTGCAGTTTATACTGGCAGAAGCAGCAACAAGAGGTTGGACTAATGGTAATGCAAAAAATCACTATGAAATGGGTATTACTAATGGCATATCCTTATGGGGATATGCTTTGCCTCCTAACTATTTAAGTGGTGTTCATATAAAATGGGACGACAACGAAGGCTTGAGTAGTAAGATAGAAAAAATACAATTGCAGAAATACTATGCGTTGTTCTTCACTGATTTTGAACAGTGGTTTGAATACCGTAGAACAGGATATCCTGAACTACCCAAAGGAGCAGGGTTGGAAAATAATGGAGAAATGCCATCAAGGATAAATTACCCTACATATCTCCAGTCAACAAACCGCGACAATTATAATGAGGCTGTTGCAAGACAGGGAACAGATGATATAAATACAAAAGTATGGTGGCAACGCCCTTAATAAAAAAGACGACATAAATATCGTAATCACATGAAAAAGATATTATTAATAGTTACCGTATTCTCATTCTCCATATTAATGGCGTGTAAACGCACAGACTGGGCAGAAGGAACTCTAAGTCCTGTTATTTCAATAGAAGATATACGATTGCTTTTTACAGGAGAAGATTTAATACTAAACAGCAGTAATCTGGCTGGCGCAACAAAAATAGCGGGTGTTGTTATCTCTGAAGCCTCCTCGGGCAACATACCAGAAGGAATATTAGTAGTACAAAATACCAGACGTAAGAAAGTAAGGGGTATTAACCTTTATTTGGGTTCACAAGCAGCAAATTATAAGCCAGGGGATTCCGTTTTGATAAATATAGAAGGGGCGGTATTGAAACAGGAAAAAGGAGCCTTAATACTAGATAGAATCGCTTCCGATGCTGTTCAACTTGTATCGGAGCATAATACAATAAACATCTCCCAGGTTTCTATAGATCAACTTCAAGTAAATTCAACCTTATACGAAAGTACGCTGGTAAAAATATATGCCGGTGATTTTATTCCTGAACCGGTTGCTGGAGACTACTATATCGGAGATAAAATTTTTAGTGACGGAACCGGAGAAATAACTATACACACAGAGGCTACGGCTAGTTACTCATCAGAACAAATGGCAGCAACAGCATCTGTTGTCAGTATAGCAATGATGTATTTGCCTCAAAGTGCTGATGAAGCTAAAATCTCTCTTTGGCCACGAAACATAGAAGATATCAAAGCAAAAACGGTTATTCTCGCATGGAATTTATTGGGAGCAATAGGCAATGAAACCACCAGCAGCTCAACTATTACAAACCCTAATCTTGAATTGTCTACACTAAGCAGAGGGCCTGGTATAGTACCTCAAACAGCAGGAGATTCTTATGCCAGTACTTTCCCAATTAACGCGGACAAAACTGCAGCTATTTCTGCAGGAGCATACTATCAGTTTACCATAAAGCCTAAAGGGAATGCAGCCATAAGTTTATCTGCTTTGGATATTATTTTAAGGATACAAACCAATGCTCCAAAAACTCATATATGGATGTATAGCATGGATAATGGTTTCAGCTTTAAAGAAATTGGAACTCCATATACGTGGACTACCGGTTTTTCTGAAAATAACGGCATCCAACAACCACAGCTGAATCTCTCCTCTGTTAACGATTTACAGCATTTAGTTTCTGGTTCGCCCGTTATCTTCAGACTATATGCCTGGGGAGGAACAAGTATAACCAGTAACAACGGTTTCAGAATAGGAAAAAGCCGCACCGTAACACAGCACGCATTAACTATAGAAGGCACCATTATAGAGGAAAACACACTGTAAAAGATTTTTAATTAACCATATCGTTCATAAAAAAGAGCCCTCTAAAATTAGTATGGGAGGCTCTCTTATTAAATCAATTTTTAAGATGAAAAAGTTATTGTTTATTTTTTTGATTATTTGTTCTGTATCTAAAATTAACGCACAAATACTTTCATGGAATTTTTTAAGTGACGTAAAAGGTAACGAACGAGTAAGTACTTCTACAACTACAGACCCAAACCTGGAAGTATCCATACTTTCTCGTGGACCAGGTATTAAACCAGAAAAGGCTACTTATTCTTTTGCTTCAGCATTTCCGGTTAATCAAACTAAGGAAGATGCAATCAAAGACGGAGCATATTATCAATTTACCGTAAAAGCAAAAAAAGGATACTACGTTTCGCTGAATGCTTTAGATGTTGTTTTAAGAATCCAAAACAATGCTCCACAAAACTACCGTTGGATGTATAGTACTGATGGGGTAACATTTACCGATTTAGGAACAACCGATCTAAAATCTTCTCCTACAGTAAATAACGGAGCACCACAACCCACATTAGATCTTTCTTCTTATAAAAACTTACAAGGTATTTCCTCTTCACAAACCATTACATTCCGTTTATACGCCTGGGGAGGAACAAATGCATCTGCAAATAACGGATTCCGTATTGGCAAAAGTAGTGCTACAAAACCTGCTTTGGCTTTAAGTGGAAAAGTTTCAAAGAAAAAATAACCAATAAAACAAAAGATAAACATTATGAAAAAGTTACTCACAACTGCACTGGTCATATTTATGACTAGTCAGTTAAATGCTCAGATTGCGGCATGGAATTTAAGAGGCAAAGCCGGAAGTGAGCTGACAGCAATGCCTACAACTGTTAACCCCAATGTAATAGTTTCTGAGTTAAGCAGGGGAATTGGATTAACGGCTCAGGCCGGAGGCAATACTTTTGCAAGTACGCTTTCTGCTTATGCAACTCTAAATGCTGCAATTGCTGCAAAAGCCTATTATGAATTTACAATCACTCCAAAACCGGGGGTAAAAATAAATTTAGCTACTATCAACAAGCTTATTCTACGAATTCAACCCAATGTGGCATCAACGTATGTTTGGAGATACGGTAAAGAGGGAGAACAGGATAACAATTTTATCAATATAGGTTCTCCCGTTGTATTGGCAGATATTGGATACAGCTTTTCAGATAACAATGGAAATACAATGCCGGTAATAGATTTATCAGGTATAAGCGGGTTACAAAATATCAGTGAAAAAGTGATTCTTCGTTTATATGCCTGGGGAGGTACAGCTTCAGGCGCTTTCCGGATAGGGCAAAGCCCATCTGCTTCGCCGCAGGAAGCATTATCTATAGACGGGAATACAGTTTCTCTTGCAGAATGGAACCTGAATAGTATTGTTGGCACAACAGCAAACCCACCTGTATCAGTAGCTCCCACAAGAGTTAATTCAAATATAGAAGTATCTGCAATAAGCAGAGGCGGAGGGATAACGCCACAGCATGCAGGGAATGCGTTTTCTGCTGCATTTCCTATAAATGCAGATAAATCTGCAGCAATAGCGGCAAATTCTTATTACGAATTTACAGTTACCCCTAAAGGAAATGCACTTATAAGTCTTTTTTCACTGGACATTATTTTGAGAGTACAAATTAGCGCTCCACCAATTTATATATGGCGTTATAGCAAAGACAATGGTCATACATTTCAAGATATAGGAGCCCCACACACACTTACAACCGGGAATTTTAATTTCACGGATAACAACGGTATCCAACAACCCTCTGTGGACCTTTCTGGAATTACAGATTTACAGCAGTTTAATAATCCCGTTATTTTCCGTTTGTATGCCTGGGGAGGAGTCAGTGACGAAAGTAACAACTCTTTCCGCATTGGTGCCAGTCTCACTGCCACCAGAGATGCTTTAACAGTAAGAGGGGAAGTTACACAAGAAAACACCTTACCCGTAACCCTTTCCTCTTTTACGGGGAAAAACGAGCGAAATACCGTAAAATTAAACTGGTCTACTCTATCAGAGCAAAACAATTCTCATTTTCAGGTATTACGTTCTGCAGATGGAAAAACACCAGAAGTAATAGCAACAATTCCAGGAAATGGAAACTCTACAACCATACGTAATTACAGTTTTACGGATCGCAGCCCTCTGACGGGAGATAACTATTATCAGTTAAGACAGGTAGACTACAGTAATAAAACGACAGAAAGTGCAGTCATTCATATCAAAACAACATTTGATCAAACAGTATTAAACGTCTATAAATTATCAGAAAATGAGATACAGCTATCCGTTCGTTCTGCAACAAAAGGAAAAGGAAAAATCCAAATTGTAACTGCTAATGGACGTAAAGCTTATGAAACTACAGTAGATTTTCTTCAAGGTGAAAACCAGTTACAGATTCCCCTGTCCGGGTCAGGATTTTACATTGTTTCCTTTATTTCAGGAGGAGAAAAAGTTAGCACTAAATTTTTAAAGTAATAGCATGAATAAATTAAAGATCTTTTTATCAGCAGCGTTTTGTCTTGGCTTTGTAGCTTGTAAAGCAACGGATCATCTAAAAGAAGACTCCCGAAAACAGCAACCAACAGAACAAAACAAATCAGCTATTGTTAAAGTAGAAGATATCTGTATAGACCCTCCAACGCCAGAATTACATGCTTCTACCATAGAGGAAACCCCAACAGGATTGGTTGCCGCATGGTTTGGCGGAACAAAAGAAAAAGAACCTGATGTAGGTATTTGGCTTTCGAGAGAAGAAAAAGGAAAATGGAGCAATCCTGTTGAGGTAATCACAGGAATAACGAAATTACCAGACGGGTCCGAAGTACAGTACCCTTGCTGGAATCCGGTATTATATCAGATTCCAGATGGGGGACCATTAATGTTATTCTATAAAGTAGGCCCCTCAACACCAGAATGGTGGGGAATGTTAATGCGTTCTAAAGACGGAGGAAAAACATGGAGCAATCCTGAACGACTACCAGAGGGAATTTATGGCCCTATCAAAAATAAACCGGTAAGAATTGGAGAAAAAGGGATATTAAACCCTTCAAGCATTAATTCGCAATTACACTTCGAACGTTCGGACGATCTGGGCAAGACGTGGACAAGAACCCCTCCGGTAACCAATAAATCCATACCTGTAATACAACCCAGTATTTTACTCTATGGGAATAATAAGTTACAAGCGGTAGGTCGTACATTAAAAGATAAAAAAGTATTCAGTATTTGGTCTACTGATGGTGGAACAACCTGGAACGACTTTAAATTACTGAATCTTCCGAACCCCAATTCGGGTAATGATGCCGTTACCTTAAGAGATGGAAGACAATTAATGGTATATAACCATAGCGAAACATTAAGAACACCACTGAATATCGCTATTTCTGAAGATGGGGAAAACTGGGTTCCCCTGCTGGTTATAGAGAATGATAAAGAAGGAGGATATAGCTATCCTGCTGTCATTCAGACCAAAGATGGTTTAGTACATGTCACTTACTCCTGGAGACGGAAAAATATCCGTCATGTAGTTTTAGATCCTACAATAATAAAGGGAAAACCTTTAGTCTCCTGGAGCTTTGATGCTGGGTTTTTAGGAAACGAAACTACTAGTCGTTCAACATATACAAATGATGCATTAGAAGCATCCATATTAAACAGAGGTCCTGGCATCAGTGCACAAAAAGCGTCTAATTCTTTTGCATCTGCTTTTCCGGCAAGAACCAGTTTACAAGCGGCAGAAAAAGCTGGAGACTACTATCAATTCAATGTTAAGGCAAAATCAGGAAAAAAAATAGCATTGACATCTATTGGTGTAGTATTGAGAGTACAGGCAGAGGCTCCCAAAAATTATATATGGAAGTACAGTACTGACGGAGGATACAATTTTACAACCATAAGTGCTCCAATCACGATTTCTACAGGATTTAATGATAATAACGGGATACAACAACCGCAAGTAGAATTAAGTGGTATCAAAGAACTTCAAAACATACCTTCCGATAAAAAAGTAGTATTCAGGTTATATGCCTGGGGAGGAACAAGCTCGACGGAAAATAACAGCTTCAGAATTGGTAAAAGTAATGCCTTTACGTCGGCATTGGTAGTTAACGGAGAAATTAAATAATGATGATATCAACATTAAAACAAGCAATTTTAATAACAATAGGTACTTTGTTCTGTCTGCTTTCTTATAGTCAAACCTCTACTTTTCCGCAGTTAAGCATGGAAGCACATCGTGGAGGACGAGGATTATTTCCTGAAAATACGATAGAAGCTATGAAATTTGCACTAGAGCTTCCTGGAACAAACACCCTCGAAATGGATTTATGCATTAGTAAAGATAAAAAAGTTGTGGTTTCGCATGATGTATATTTCCATCAGAATATAACAACCACTCCTCAAGGGAAATATTTAACAGCCGAAGAAGCAAAAACTCATCTGTTATACCAGATGAATTACGATAGTATACGAAAATATGATGTAGGATTAAAACCCCATCCAGATTATCCAAAACAACAACGTTTTGCTACAGTAAAACCTTTATTAGAGGATTTATTAAATGAAACGGAAAAAACAGCAGATAAACAAGGGCGAAAAATCTATTACAACATGGAAATAAAATCCCGCAAAGCAGGTGATGAAAAAGAGCACCCCGTTCCCGAAGAGTTTGTAGATCTTGTTTATAAAATATTAAAAGAAAAAGGAATTGTATCCAGAACAGTAATTCAGTCTTTTGATATGCGCCCGCTTCAGGTATTACACCGCAAATATCCCGAAGTTAAACTTTCTTTGTTGACAGGAAAAAATGCAGTTAGTCCGCAACAAATGATAAACAGATTGGGATTTACCCCTGCTGTATACAGTCCCGAATACCATACTGTATCTGCAGAGATGATAGCATTTTGTCACGAAAGAAATATCAAGGTATTACCATGGACGGTAAATACAAAAGAAGAAATAGATCAACTGATTAGTTTAGGAGTAGATGGAATAATTTCCGATTACCCAGATTTATTTAAAGATGTAAGCCGAAAAACAATAAATAAATGAAGAAGCGAATAAAAAAACACCTGTTTCTATCTTGTGCATTAGGTATAGTACATTTTTCTACATCAGCACAAGTTTCCTCTTCCAATTTATCGAAGGAATTAAATAGCATTAACCAGGAAATGATAACTATTTCTCCTGGAAAATTCTATATGGGTTCTGATGGGAAAGGAAAAAACTTTGACGAAGCTCCCGCTCATGTGGTACATATTACAAAGTCTTTTAAAATCTCGACAACCGAGATAACTAATATACAATACGAACAATTTGACCCATCTCACAAACAATACCGAGGTAAAAAAGGATTGTCTAAAGGGGACAACGAAGCTGTTATTTTTGTAAGCTATGAAGACGCTCTAGCTTTCTGCAAATGGCTATCAAAAAAAGAAAGGAAAAACTACCGTTTGCCAACCGAAGCAGAATGGGAATATGCTTGCAGGGCTGAAACATTATCAGGATTTTCAATGGCAGGTAAATTACCTAAAGAATTGTACAAGGTTCAGGCATTTAACCGTGATCCCAAACCAGTCTCTTTACAGGTTGCCCAGTTTCCTCCCAACCAATGGGGATTATATGACATGCATGGAAACGTAGAAGAATGGTGCTACGATTGGTACGGAAGTTATGTCGCTGAGGAGCAGAAAGATCCTGTTGGCCGCATTTCAGGAGAGTTCAGGGTCACGAGAGGTGGAAGCCACAACACTCCACCCGAATTTCTTCGATCAGCAAACCGCATGGCCATGATACCGGAAGATAAAAACTGGATGGTAGGTTTCAGGATAGTAGAAGGAGAATTCCCCACTACAAAACCCCTGCCTGCTGAAAAACAAAAAGCATACGCACTTAACGTAAAACAAAACGAATTTAAATGGCCTGCTCCTCAGAAAGAAGCTGTTTTTATGGAACCTATTTATTACATAAAAGATCCCTCATGCAACAATAAAACACCTTTTTATTTGCACAACCATTGCCCGGTAATAACATGGTGCCCTAATGGTGATTTATTAGCGATATGGTTTTCTACCGATGATGAATCGGGAAGGGAAATGGTGATACTGGCGAGCAGATTAAGAGCAGGAAATACCGAATGGGATGAACCTTCGGAATTTTTCAGGGTTCCCGACAGGAATGTCACCGGATCCTCATTATTTTACGATGGAAAAGGAACTTTGTTTCACATGAATGGGGTAGAAGTCGCAGGCGGATGGAAGAATCTGGCAATGGTGTCTCGCTTCAGTACAGATAATGGAGTAACATGGTCCAAACCTCAGTTGGCAAATTCAGAACACGATATGCAAAATCAGGTAATTGCCGGAATGTTCAGTACTAAAGAAGGATGGTTAATACAACCAGCAGATGCACATCCCGGACAATCAGGAGGGACGGCCATTCATATCAGCAAAGACAATGGAAAAAGCTGGCAAAAACCTTCTGCTATTATTGAAAATCCGGTATTTAAATCCGGAGAAAAGGGCTCCCTTATTGCAGGTATACATGCAGGTGTTATGCAATTAAAAAATGGAGATTTAATGGCTTTAGGTAGAAACAATGATATTGATGGAGGAGAAAGACATCCCGGTCTACGGATGCCCGTAAGTGTTTCAAAAGATATGGGAAAAAGCTGGACATATTCGGCCTCCGAGTTTCTTCCTATATATGCCGGACAACGTTTGGTTTTAAAAAGACTGAACGAAGGAGCTATCTTATTAATTTCTTTCACCAATCATCCCAGAGAAAAAGAAGATAGTCGACGTGGAATGATTTTTAAAAATAAACAGGAAGAACCCTATAAAGGCTACGGCATGTTTGCTGCAGTTTCTTTTGATGAAGGAAAAACCTGGCCGGTAAAGAGATTATTAACAGATGGTAAACATCGCTATTTAAATGGCGGGGGATGGACCGGATTTTTTGAAACCAGCAAATTTAATGCTGAACCTATGGGGTATCTTGCTGCAACACAAAGTCCTGACAATATTATCCACCTGATCAGCAGTAATATACATTACAGATTCAATTTAGCATGGCTAATGGAGAAAGGCGATTAATAATAGAAGAAAACGATGAAAAGAAACGTAATAACAATAATTTTAATCCTGTTCTTATTCACAGACAATTTATCAGCGAAAGTATCATTACCCGCTGTGTTTTCGGACGGAATGGTATTGCAGCAAAAAAGCAACCCTAACATTTGGGGCAAAGCAGAGCCTAACAATAAAATTGAAATAACGACCTCCTGGGATCAGAAGAAGTATCAGGTTTTATCCTCATCAGATGGAACGTGGAAAACCCAATTAGTGACACCTAAAGCTGGAGGACCTTATAAAATCACTATCAATGATGGCACAAATCTGACGCTCTCCGATATTTTAATAGGAGAAGTGTGGCTGGCGTCAGGACAGTCAAATATGGAAATGCCATTAAAGGGATTTAAGGGTCAACCTGTTTTAAATTCCGAGGAAATCATTTCTCAATCAAAAAACGCACAAATACGCTTATTTCAGGTAAAAAAAGTAAGCTGGGCAATGCCTTTGGACGACTGTTCGGGAAAATGGCAAATTGCAGATCCAACATCAGTAATTACATTTAGTGCTGTCGCTTATGGTTACGCTAAACAGCTACAGGAAAAATTACAAGTTCCGGTTGGTATTATTCAGGCTGCTTGGGGAGGAACAAGAATAGAAGCATGGATGACCGCCAATAGTTTGACACCTTTTTCTCAGTTATGGATACCTCCGGTAGAAAACAAAGCGCTTACTTCTAAAAACACGCCTTCTGGCTTGTACAATGGGATGATTAACCCATTAGTAGGATATGGTATAAAAGGAGTAATTTGGTACCAGGGAGAAACCAATCGAAAGAACTGGTATGATTATTCAAAATTATTACCTGCAATGGTAAAAGAATGGCGTAGTGTATGGGGAATTGGTGATTGGTCCTTTTACTATGCACAAATTGCTCCATTTGAGAAACCGGGAGACAAATCGTATACCTTTTTTACTTTGATTAGAGAAGCTCAGTTAAAGACCTCGGCAGAAATCCCTAATTCGGGAATGGCGGTGTTAATGGATATAGGAGCAGAAAACACCGTACACCCGCCAGATAAAGAAAGCGTAAGCAAGCGACTGTCTTATTTAGCTTTGGCAAAAAGTTATGGTTTTAAAGATATTAAATGGTCTGGACCAGTATTTAAAAACATGAAGATTAACGGTGAAAAAGCCCTGTTATCTTTCGATTTTGATGAAGGATTATATTTTAAAAAGCAAAAATCTGTAAACTTTGAGATAGCTGATAATAATAAAATATTCTATCCTGCGGTCGCTAAAATAAAGGGAAATGAAATTGAAGTTTCTTCTGCAAACATTAAAAAACCTGTGGCTGTCCGCTATGCTTTTAAAGCATGGGCAGAAGGTGATTTGTATAATATTAATGGACTTCCCGCTTCGTCTTTCCGAACTGATAGTTGGGAAATAAAACCCTAAAACTATTATATTTTTAGTGAGTCAGAAATACGATAATCGTTTAAAAAAGATAAAGCCTGAGTAAATTACTCAGGCTTTATCTTTTTATAGTTGCTGATGAAATTATGCCGCAATATAATGGATAATAACATATAGCAGTCCTGCAAAAGTTGCCGATACAGGGATAGTTAGTATCCATGCCCAGATAAGGCTATAAGTAACCCCCCATTTTACTGCTGAGAAACTTTTAATAATTCCTACACCAATGATAGAACCCGTAATAGTATGAGTGGTTGATACCGGAATACCAAAATGTTCTGTAATACCTAAAGTAACCGCACCAGCAGTCTCTGCACTTACCCCCTCCAATGCCGTAACCTTAGTAATCTTAGTTCCCATTGTTTTCACAATTTTCCAACCACCACTCATTGTTCCCAAAGCAATAGCTGCGTAACAAACAAGCGGAATCCATTCCGGCATATGATCTCCATTTGTCAAAACACCTCCGGCAACCAAAGAAACATAGATAATACCCATTACCTTCTGAGCATCATTCCCTCCATGTGCAAAGCTTAATGCCGCAGAAGAAACCAATTGCAATCTCTTGAACCATTTCTCTGCTGTAGCAGGTCTTGCAAAACGGGCAATATTAATGATGATGAGGGTAATTATAACAGATATGAGCGCACCAATAACAGGAGCCAGTACGATAAAAGATACTGTTTTAAGAATAGGGGATAAGTTAATTGCCTGTAGAATATCGTCTCCCAATACAAGAGCATGGGCTATACCTGCTCCTGCAAAACCTCCGATAAGAGTATGAGAAGAACTTGATGGAACACCATAATACCAGGTAAATAAATTCCAGCCTATAGCAGCACTAAGCCCAGCCAATATAACTTCTAAGTTAATATAATCTTCTACTACCGTTTTTGCGATAGTGTTTGCCACTTTATGGTCTGTAAAATAAAAATAAGCTGCAAAGTTGAATAAAGCAGCCCATAGAACTGCTTGAAACGGAGTCAAAACCTTAGTAGAAACTACCGTTGCAATAGAGTTTGCAGCATCGTGAAATCCGTTGATGTAGTCAAAGGCAATTGCCATAATGACCACAATTACGAGAAGTGTTGTTACCATTTCGTTTCTTTTGTGTGTTCCAAAATATTATGCGTTCTTTACAAGAATAGACTCCATAACATTGGCAACATCTTCGCACATATCTGTTGCTGTTTCAAGGGCCGAAAGCACTTCTTTATATTTTATAATCGTCTTAGCGTCTTCTTCATAATCGAAAAGCTCACCAACAGCTTTATCAAAAACGTAATCTGCCTGATTTTCTATGCTATTTATTCTTACACAAGAGTCTGTGATTACCCTGATGTTTTTAAGATTCTTAATCTCGCTGACAGCTTTATTGACTTCCTTACAGCCTTCGTGAACCAGCTCTGCCAATTTCTGAACAGGCTCAGTCATTACACTCACGTTATAAAGGAACATCCTGTTAGAAGAACCGTGGATATAATCGGCAATATCATCTAAAGCAGATGCCAAAGCATGAATATCTTCACGATCAAATGGAGTAATAAAAGTCTTACTAAGCTCCAAATATATTTGGTGAGTTATCTCATCTCCATATTGTTCAAGTCTTTCTATTTCTTTGTGCATCTTTTCCCTGTCGGAATTTTCGTCACTTTGAACTAGCTCTACCAACTTTTCAGACATTTTTAACAAGTTTGCACTTGCTTTTTCAAAAAGAGGAAAAAACTTTTTGTCTTTCGGGATGAAATATGAGAAAATACTATTCATTTCTTTTTCTAATTTCAGGCAAAATTAAACCTACAATGTTAAGTTAATGTTAACTTTTACCTCTTTGTACTTTTACATGACGTATCTTCCCGAAAGCGAACACCTTTAACACTAATTATTTATTAACGGAATATTGGATAAAGGGTTTTTAACTTTTTGCAAAGTAAAGCCGAAAGTTGACCCTAAGCCTGCTGTACTCCTGACGTTTATAGTTTGATCGTGAGCTTCTACAATATGTTTTACAATAGCTAAACCAAGACCGGTACCACCAATCTCTCTTGAACGGCTAAAGTCGGTTCTGAAAAATCTCTCGAACAAGCGTGGCAGGTTTTTTTCTTCAATTCCAATACCATTGTCTGTTACTTCAATCAATACCTGTTCATGCATTTCAAAAATGGTAATAAAGGTTGTTCCTTTTTCTTTCCCATATTTTAATGAATTATCTATAAGGTTTACCAGTACTTGCCTAATTTTATCTCTATCTGCTTTTACAAAAGTGGGTACATCATATTTATCTTTAAATACGAGGCTAATATTGCTGTTTTGGGCTTTACGCTCCATAGACTCCATTACTTCTTTAACCAGAATGGTAAGGTCAAACTTTTGAATGTTTAAAGGAATTTCTCTGTTTTCCAGTTTAGAAATGACATCCAGATCTTTAATAAGTACGCTCAATCGTTCCGCATTTCGGGAAACTTTGGTTAAAAATCGTTTTGCCTGTTCCGGATCCAGATCATCTTCTTTTAACGATTCTACATATCCCTCAATGGCAAACAAAGGTGTTTTAAACTCATGCGACAGGTTAGAGAGAAACTCTTTTCTGAATTTCGCCTGTTTTTTAAGCTCATCTATTTCTGTTTTTTTCTCACTTGCCCATTCTTTTACTTCCTGCTCAACATCATTAATTGGATCTGGTGAAACATAAACATAGTCTCCCAGCGCATCTTTAAGATCTTTTCCTAGCTTTAAATTGTGGATAAGCTTATAGATAATCTTAATTTTGGAGTAGATATACCGCTCCAACAAAACATAGAATACAATATAACTCACCAATAGCGAGATACCGAAACTGATAAAAAAATAATTCCACTGATGTTGAAAATAAAAATTCACCAAACCAATGGATAAGGCTACTGCCAATGCATTTAAAAAAACAAGCGTCCGAAGTTTCATACAAAAAAAATTACAGCTAAAACCTAAACCAATTTACGATTCAATCTTTAAAAAAAGAATGCAAACCTCTTATAATATACTAATTTTTTTATTAAGAAATTATTATCATTTTACTCCCTCCCATTCACTATAAAACTGTTGGAGATATTGGAGCATAAATTGGTGTCTTTCTTTTGCAAGAGCCCTCCCCGTTTCTGTGTTCATTTTATCTTTAAGCAATAGAAGTTTTTCATAAAAATGATTGATAGTGGGCGCCGTAGAGTTCTTATACTCTTCTTTGGACTGGTTTAATTTAGGGCTTACCGCGGGATCATAAATAGGCCTGTTTTTAAATCCTCCATAATTAAACGTTCTGGCTATACCAATTGCTCCCATGGCATCCAATCTGTCTGCGTCTTGCACCACATCCATCTCCAACGAACTAAAACAGACCTCTCCAAGCTGCGTTTTAAAAGACATATTTCGGATGATATTTTCTACATGATTTACAACCATATCCTCAACCTCTATCGAGCTCAGAAAATCCCTGGCTTTGGTGGGTCCAATATCTTCGTTTCCGTTATGAAATTTTGCATCAGCAATATCGTGTAAGAGTGCGGCCAGCTCAACAACTAATGCATTGACATGATCTTCTTCGGCAGCCAGGCGTTTTGCCATTTTCCATACGCGCTCTATATGAAACCAATCATGCCCTGACTCAGCTTGTTCCAATTCTTTTTTTACAAATTCAATGGTCTGGACAACTATCCCTTTCATAACAACTATTTTTCTTTAAATATAACTATACAGCATGCTATTTATGAGAACCTAATTAGCTTTCGTTCTATTTTTCTTAATTTTGCATGATGAAGTTACCAATTGTCGCTTACGGAGATCCTGTTCTTAAAAAGAAAGGAGTTGATATAGATGAAAACTATCCTGAGCTTAGAGCTTTGATAGACAATATGTTCGAAACAATGTACACTGCTAATGGCGTGGGACTTGCCGCACCACAAGTAGGTCTTTCTATTCGGCTATTTGTAGTAGATGCCACTCCTTTTGCAGATGAAGAACCATCGTTGGAAACTTTCAAAAAAGCGTTTATCAATCCGGTAATCGTAGAAGAAAGTGGCAACGAATGGAAGTTTAACGAAGGTTGCCTAAGCATCCCCGATATCAGAGAAGATGTCTCCAGAAAGGAGCGTATAAAAATCACTTATTACGATGAGAATTGGAATTATCATGAAGATACTTTTGACGGATTAGGGGCAAGGGTTATCCAACACGAATATGACCATATTGAGGGAAAACTCTTTACGGATAGAATCAGTACTCTTAGGAAAACAATGTTAAAAAGTAAGCTTGATACTATTACGAAAGGGAATATTAAAGTTTCCTATAAAATGAAGTTTCCAAACAGAAAGAAAAAATAGCTTATTAGATTTTAGGGTACTTTCCTACAAAAAGCACCCTGTTATTTATTCTTGCTCTTACTCCCTTCCGAAATTTGCTTTAAGAAGCTGGCCCAGGCCAATGGATTAAGCAGTGGGTTGGTTTGTACCATGTTTTTATTAGACAAGCCTATGTGTTGGTTATTGAAAGTCATGCCCTGTATTTCGGCTCCATCCATTGGAACACCAAAATAGAAGCCGTTTTCCATGGTCTTTTTTATGTTTTTCTTAGCTATTTCATAGTCATCATCAGCAAACTTCATGGTCATAAAGTCGCGTTTAAATTCATCTGTACTCGCCCATGGAAATACTCTAACGACCGGAAGCTCTATATTGTCTGATTTCATCTTCACCAAAACTGTAAACTTCTTCTCTTTAATATTTTTCGGAACAATTACTGTTGTTTTTTTATATCCTACCGAGCTTAATAAAATACTATCACCTTCGTGTACTACAAAAGAGAAATAACCTTTATAGTTGGCAGAATATGCCTTCCCTGATGATTGGTTTTTTAAAGTAACATATGGAATTACTGAATTACTATCTATATCATATACTACTCCAGAAAACTGAACTATCTTCTTGTCTCCAGCACCGTTTTGTGAAAAGGCCGCAAGCGAACTCAGGACTATCGTCAATATGGTTAGTAGTCTAAACATCGTTATCTTCTTATTAAACTAAAATAAATAATTACTGTTTTGTTTTCTGTTAAATATTGTTAACAAAAAAAGCCTTAACTCATATAGGGCAAGGCTTCAATATATATCTATTCTAGATTTTTATCTTCTTAAACAACCCAAAGAGTTATTCTACTTCTGTTAAGTTTATTGCCTCAACAGCTGTAATAGATGGAACTGCTTTTTTTATGGCTTGCTCTATCCCTGCTTTCATTGTCATAATACTCATCGGACAGGATTCACATGCACCCAACAATTTAAGCTTAACTACGTTCTCTTCCGTAATTTCTTCAATAGATACATTCCCTCCGTCTGCTGCAAGATAAGGTCTTATTGTATTCAATGCAGCTTCTACCTCTTTTAACAAATTATCTTTTGAATCCATATTCATCTTTTTTATAAAAATACTAATTTTTTTGGCTTATTTCACAATTTCATTGTTAATAGCCACCTGTTGCGCTACTTTCTGCGCCAAATCTATAAACACTTTTGACATTACATGGTTTTTATCCAATGCAATAGGAGCTCCTTCGTCACCGGCCTCACTTACGCTTTGCACCAGAGGGATTTCTCCTAAAAATGGCACATTATATTTTTCGGCCATCTTTTTGCCTCCTTCTTTTCCAAAAATATAGTATTTATTTTCTGGAAGTTCGGCGGGAGTAAAATAAGACATATTCTCCACAATGCCTAGTATAGGAACATTAATGGCATTCATCATAAACATACCTATCCCCTTAGTGGTATCTGCAACAGCAACCTGTTGTGGCGTTGTTACAATAACAGCCCCTGATATAGGGAATCCTTGAGTAATAGTTATATGGATATCTCCCGTTCCCGGAGGCAAATCAACTACCAAATAATCCAATTCACCCCAATCTGTGTCATTAAAGAGCTGTTTAACCGCATTTGATGCCATTGGACCACGCCATGGCACTGGTTGATCCGGGTCGGTGAAAAAACCAAGAGAAAGCAATTTTACACCATATTTTTCAATGGGTTCTATCAAAGTCTTTCCATTGACCTCGGAAGCTGCAGGTTTTGCTCCTTGTAGCCCAAACATAATAGGAACCGAAGGACCATAAATGTCCGCATCAATTAATCCTACTTTTGCTCCGTTTAAACTTAATCCTATGGCCAGATTTGCAGCTACAGTAGATTTTCCAACCCCTCCTTTTCCGGATGATACCGCAATTATGTTTTTTATGTTAGACGAGAACTGCTTTGAGGGAGCAGTTACTCTGCTGGTCATGTGTATATTTATCTCTGCTTCCTGACTTACAAAATGTTTCACGGCATTTCGGCAAGCATTTTCTAACATCTCCTTAAGAGGACATGCAGGCGTGGTTAATACCACTGAAAAACTAACCTTATTCCCCTCAATTACAAGATTTTCTATCATGTTAAGGGTTACCAAATCTTTTTTAAGATCGGGATCCTCAACATTTCTCAGTGCATCTAATACCTTTTCTTTAGTAATCATCTCCTAACAGTTTAATGCAAAGCTACTAAATGAAAGTCCAATAAGCTTAGCTTTCGGTCTTGTTTTTGACCGAAATGTTTATCGATATTTGAATTAAGAAAATTTTTAATACTTTTCGACTATATTTTATGAGAAATTTTTCTGGAAAGCTAAACTTCACGAGACTCAAAAAACCTTTGCTTATTACTGCAATAACGGTATTTGCTGTCTTTATTTGTGCCGGTACCTATGCTTACCTAAAGCGAGATGCTTTACTAAAAACTGCCATCGGAAAGGTTAAAAAGAAAGCCAAAGAGAAGTATAATTTGAATGTAAATTTTGGTTCATACGGATTTAAAGGCCTCTCTTCTGTACATTTCAACAATATTAATGTGGTGCCTGAAGAAAGAGATTCTCTATCGCATATAGACGATTTAACAATTGATATTAAATGGTTTCCTTTAATTTTTGGTGATGTAAAAATTGCAGAATTTTACCTTAACAATGGCAAGCTTAATTTTGTGAAAAAAGATAGCATCAGCAATTACGACTTCTTATTTAAAAAAGACACTACAGATAATAAGAGTCAAAAAACAGAAGTCGACTTTGCCAGTCTTGCAAATAAATTGATTCACCAAGTGCTGGATAAAATCCCAGACGATATGGATGTCGAAAACTTTAGAATTTCGTATACCAGCGATACATCTTCTATGCATATTCATATTCCTCAGGCTAAAATTGTAAATAAACAGCTTTCCTCTAAAATCATCATCAATAACGATTTTTCTACCTGGCATTTAACAGGAATGGTAAATCCTTCACGTGAAAAAATAGACCTGAAACTTTTTGCTGAAAACAAGAAAGTAGAGCTCCCCATTCTGGAAGAAAAGTATGGTCTTAAATTAAATTTTGATACAGTTTCTGCAGAACTGAATAAAGCCAGAAAAAGTGGAAAAGAATTTGAGTTGGTAGGCAATTGGTCTATAAAAAACCTATTGATTAAACATCCACGGATTTCTTTAGATGATGTTATTGTGCCCGATGCCAGTATTGATGCTAAAATAGTTATCGGGAAGTCTTTTTTCTCTGTAGATAGTTCTTCTTTAGTAAAAATTGGACAAGCAGAATTTAGCCCTTTTTTAAGGATAGATCTCAAACCACACCGAATTTACCAGATAAAACTAGATGTTCCGGATCAGAAAGCACAACATATTTTTGATGCCTTTCCTATTGGCTTATTTGAATCTTTGGAAGGCATTAAAGTAAATGGAAAATTAGGCTATAGATTTGATTTTGCTTTTGATACAAGTACACCAGATAGCGTTGTTCTTAATTCTGCCTTAAGGCCCAGTCACGATTTCAGGATTTTGGAATACGGGAAAGTTAATCTTCAGAAAATAAACGGCCCATTTATTTATACGCCTTATGAGAAAGGAAAACCTGTAAGAGATATTTTGGTATCCGATCAAAACCCCAATTTTGTTAGATTAGATCAGATTTCTTCGAATCTCAAAAATGCTATTCTAACAGCAGAAGATCCTTCGTTTTTTACCCATAAAGGTTTTGTAGAACAGTCCATTAAACAATCTATCAGCACTAATTTTAAAACGAAGTCTTTTAAAAGAGGAGGCAGCACAATTTCTATGCAACTGGTTAAAAATATTTTCCTGAACAGGAATAAAACCATAGCCAGAAAGGTGGAAGAGATGCTAATTGTTTGGCTTATTGAAAACCAAAGATTAAGCACAAAATCCAGAATGTTTGAGGTTTACCTGAATATTATTGAGTGGGGAAGAAATATTTACGGCATTAAAGAAGCTTCTAACTATTATTTTGGAAAACACCCTATGGATCTATCCGTTGGGGAAAGTATTTATTTGGCTCATATTGTTCCTAAGCCTAAATCATCTTTATATTCCTGGCAATCCGATGGATCGCTAAAACCCTACCTGCATGGTTATTTCAATTTAATAGGACGGTTGATGGCTGGTAAGGGCTATATTGAAAGAGATTCCAGTGGATACGGCTTCTATTCGGTACATTTGAGAGAAAGCCTTCGCCTACAAATTGCGCCTACGGATACTTTAGCAAAAGATACTTTATCTGAAGACCAGAGTGAAGATCTTTTTAGGTTATTTAATATCAAAAAAGATTCGGTTAGTCATGTCTCAAACACTCTTAAAAAAATATTTTCTGCAAAAGAAGATACTGTTGCAGAAAAAACCAATAAAGAACTGAGACAAGAGCGAAGGCAACAACGTAGAGAAGAGCGTCGAAATAAATAAGGAAAGTAACATCAAATGGTTTCAAAAGTTGGAGTCAAATTTGGTGTTTTTCCCGCTATTACCCTCAATGTAATTCTATAATAATGATTATAGTTTACATGCCTTTTTTCCTGTAGATAATTAACATTATTGATGTTCCTTTTTACCTGCTAAAGAAGTGTTGGAGAAGTGTTAAAGAAGTACTAAAGATGCATTAGCGGTTAGACTCGTATTCTATCTCTTTTAGTCGCCCCTTATCAAAATCTATCACCTGTCTGGTCTTGTGTGCGGACTCTGTTTTTGAATGGATAGAAAATGTATTATACGAGTGCTTATTTCTTCTTCCCACATACAGAAGTACCGGTATATAGGAAATTTATGGGGTGCCAACGGATAAATTAAACTTTCGGGTCTGCTTATTTATTTCTAAAAACCTCAAATAACTTTAGTGTGGCAATGACAAAAAGCTCCCCTTTTTAACCTTAATAAATTTTTTAAAACTATTCTGCATATAATTCATTTCTAATAGAGACGTTTAAGTATTTAATGGCCTTAGCCATGTCAACTAAATAAATTTTTTATGGAGAGACACACTTACCAAACCGGTATAATAGGAAATTGCTCATTTATTGCTCATGTACATGAAAATACCAACATTGCCTGGATGTGCTGGCCCCAATTTGATAGTTCTTTTATTTTTGGTTCTTTGCTGGATCAGGAGAAAGGAGGTGAATTTTCTGTGCTCCCCTCTGATAACTACTTTACCAAACAGTATTACATAGAAAACACCAATATTTTATGTACAGAGGTAACCACCTCTAAAGGGAAATACCGCATTACTGATTTTGCCCCCAGATTTAGCCAATACGAGCGTTTTTTTAAACCGTTGATGCTGATCAGAAAAATAGAACCACTGGAAGGCGACCCTCATATAAAAATTACCTGTAATCCGGTATACGATTATGGGAAAGTACAACTGGAAAAAGTCAGAGGAAGTAACCATATTGAATATATTGGTTGTGAGGAAAAGGTACGTCTTTCTACCAATGTATCTTTGTCTTATCTTTTTGAGGAGAAGTATTTTGTACTGAAAACGGAAAAATACCTGGTGCTTACTTTTGGCAATCCGCTTGAAGCACCTATTGAAACTACCTGCGAAAGCTTCTTAAGTAAAACCAAGCATTACTGGCGAACATGGATTAAACATTCGTCTATTGGCGAGTTCTATCAGGAATATGTGATACGTTCTGCCCTTGCTTTGAAACTTCATCAGTTTGAAGACACCGGAGCTATTATTGCTGCTAGTACAACAAGTTTGCCCGAGTCTCCGGGAAGTGGAAGAAACTGGGATTATCGGTATTGTTGGCTTCGGGATACTTTTTATGTAATGAATGCGCTAAACCATATTGGTCATTTTGAGGAAACAGAGAAGTATTTTGATTATATGACCAATGTTTCTTATGATTCCGGATTAAGATATCAACCGTTATACAGCATTACCAGAGAAAAAAATCTGATAGAAAATATTGCTGATCATTTAACGGGATATTTGGGGAATACTCCCGTAAGAATCGGCAATCAGGCTTATGAACACATACAAAATGATATTTATGGGCAGGCACTTATTTCTTTGTTGCCCCTGTACTGCGATCACAGGTTTGTTTTTTCGGAAAGAAAAGACTCGGCAACATTAGTTGAATTTGCTTTAAAAAAGATAGAGCACACTATTGATGAGAAAGACGCAGGAATATGGGAATTCAGAAACAGTGCTTTTATGCATTGTTACAGCAATCTTTTTCAATGGGCAGGCTGTAGTGCCGCAGCAAAAATAGCCCGTACCATTAACAATGAAGAGCTTGAAGAAAGGGCTATTGCTCTTATGAAAAGAGCAGCTCAACATATAGAAAATTGTTACGACCCGGAACGGGAAGTATATACCCATGCTGTAGGTAGTCCGTATTTGGATGCAAGTACCCTACAATTAATTATGATGAATTATCTGGACCCTAACTCTGACCGGGCCAAAAAACATCTGATGGCGCTTGAAAAAGAGTTGAAGACTCCAAACGGGCTGTTTTACAGATATCTGCATACTGATGACTTTGGACAGCCAAAAGCAACGTTCCTTATTTGCGCTTTCTGGTATGTTGAAGCACTTGCTTGCGTTGGAAGACTAGATGATGCCATCGTTCAATTTGAAAAACTGATGAAATATTGTAATCACCTCAAATTATTTAGTGAAGATATTGATGAAACCACAGGAAGCCAGTGGGGTAATTTCCCTCAGGCATATAGCCACGTAGGGTTAATGAATGCCGCTCATCGTATCTCCACTAAATTAAACAGACCTTTGTATCTGTAAGAATGTAACTATGCCAGATCCTGTAACAATGATCTGGCATCTGTAACATCTTTTACGTAATAATGTGCAGCAGTAATTCCTGAACCCACTTTTACGGTTGTTGCATGAGTAGTCAAAGCATGAAAAGTATCTTCATCAGTAGTATCATCGCCTATGGTAAAAATAAAATCGGCAGGATTTTGTAACAGATAGGCCAAAGCTGCTTTTCCTTTGTTCACGTCTGAGCTTCTGATTTCCAGCACCTTATTTCCAGACAAAATCTGCAATCCCTTGTCTCTGGTTAAATAACTCAGGTTATTGCCCAGTTCTGTTGCTCTTAATGCTCCCAAATCTGCATCCGCTTTCCGGTAGTGCCATGCTAATGAAAAGTTCTTTTCTTCTACAAATGCTCCAGGTGTACGATCTGAGTATGCTTCAAGCATAGGCCTTACATCTTCTTTCCAACTGTTTGCCAAAGTAGTAATGGTTTGTTGCCATCCATCACTTTGTGTCTTTATCCAGGCCCCATGCTCTGCAATGAGATCTATAGGTAAATGACCAAACCAATTTTCCAGTGTTTGCTGCTGCCTGCCACTAATAATAACAATCAGATTGCGCTCATCGGCATTCAGTTGCTGTAATAGTTTATAAAGTTCTTTATCGGGAGAGGCTTGGTTAATATCCGGCTTAAACCCTACCAATGTACCATCATAATCTAAAAAAAACACTCTTTTTGTTGCCTTATCTTTTTTCTCAATGATACTTGCTTTTATATAGTTATTTATTTTTCGGGTTTCGTTCTCTTTCTGAGCCTGCTTAATCTGTTTCAATTGTGTCATAAATATCTTTACCCAATGGTATACGTCAAATTTTTCTACTGTTTTAATAAGTGCATTCATCCGTTCCCGCTGTTCAGACAAACTGGTTTCTAACGCCTGTAGTATGGCCCCATAAATCTCATCCTGATTATTTGGGTTTACAATAATAGCTTCTGAAAGCTCTTTAGAAGCGCCTGCCATTTCACTCAAAATAAGCAAACCATCCGGTTTTCTGCGACTAGCGATATATTCCTTACTCACCAGATTCATTCCATCCCGCATAGGCGTAACTACGCAAATATCGGCTCTTGAATAAACCGCAACAACATGTTCCATAGGAAACGATCGATAAAAATACTGTACAGGATGCCAGGATTCTGTCCTGAAGCGAGCGTTAATATTTCCAGATAACTTATCTACTTCATCCTTTAATTCTTTATACTGGGCAATGGTATCTCTTGATGGAACGACAACCATATATAGGACTATTTTTTCTATATATTCCGGATGATTTTCAAGAATTCTCTCAAAGGCATGCAGTCTTTGTAATATGCCTTTACTATAATCTAGCCGGTCGATGGAAAGAATTACTTTTTGTCCCTTATAGTTTTTAATAAGCTCTTTGTAGAAGCCTTTGGTTGCCCTGCCTTTCTTCATGCTCTCAAACTTTTGGGCATCTATTCCCATGGGGAAGGCATCTACAGAAATTTCTCTTCCCCCTTTCTGTAATCTGTTGGAGCTTGCTGCCAGATGAAGTAACCTTGCCGATGCGCTGATAAAATGCCGGACATCGTCATAGGTATGAAACCCTACTAAATCAGCGCCAAGCATGCCGCATAAAAGCTCTTCACGCCAGGGAATAAGTCTGAAAATTTCGTAAGATGGAAATGGTATGTGTTGAAAAAAACCAATAGAAACATCTGGTATTTCGTCCCTAATCATTTTAGGAAGTAAAAGTAATTGATAATCATGTATCCATAAAGTATCGCCAGGCTCTATCTTTTCTAAAATAGCTTGTTTAAATTTTTCGTTAACCTCTTGGTAATATTTCCAATACCGGTTTTCAAATTGCGCATAAGTGGTCATGTAATGAAATACCGGCCACAAAACTTCATTAGAAAAACCTTCGTAATAATTTTCTATCTCATCCTCACTTAAAAATACCGGGTAAAGGTTTTCTTTATCTAGTAAATTAACAACATCCTGTTGTCTGTTTTGGTCACAAATAGTTTCTCCCGGCCAACCAATCCAGATATTATCACCATGTTTATATATAGAGCTTAAGCCTGTAGCTAATCCGCCTTCACTTTGTTTCAAGTGTATTTTTCCATCATCTTCAATAATCTTTATAGGAAGCCTGTTAGATACTATAATTGTTTTGCTCATATTTTTGTTACATTAATGTTCCCATATTAAGCAAAAACGCTTCCAATATAAGCTGTATTGAAATTATCTATAACTCATGCCGCAGAATATCAATTATTTGTCAAAAAAAACACGAAAGAAAATATATACGTGTTTAAACACTTATTTTTGTGAAAAATATTTTAATCATGAACAGTCAGGAAATTATTGATAAATTGAATTGGAGATATGCCACAAAAAAATTTGATACCTCCAAGAAACTAACAAATGAACAGTTGAGCAACTTACTGGAGGTGGTACAACTGAGCCCCAGCTCTTTTGGAGTGCAGCCCTATAGGATATTGGTGATATCTGACCCTGATGTTAGGGCAAAACTACGAGCTGCGGGAAGTAATCAGCCACAAATTACAGATGCTTCACAACTTTTTGTTTTTGCTGTATATGATAATTTTGACAGCAGTCATATCGAAGATTACATCCATAATATTGCAGCTACGAGAGAAACGAGTCGAGAAAGCCTTGCTGGAATGGAAGGTGTGTTAAAATCTATTGTAAACAGTAAAAATAAAGAAGAGTTAAAAAACTGGAACAGCAGACAGGCTTATATTGCCTTGGGGACACTTTTGGAAAGTGCAGCTCTTTTAGGTTTTGACGCTTGTCCAATGGAAGGTTTTAACAATAGCGAGTTTGACGAGATTCTGAATCTGAGAGAAAAAAATCTAACATCTGTGGTTATTGCTGCTGTTGGTTTCAGAGATGAAGATGACAAGTACCAGCATTACAAGAAAGTAAGAAAACACAGAAAAGATCTTTTTATAGAGATATGATTTTCCATTAAATAAACAAAAGGGCGAGGTTAGGACACTGGTTCTTCCTCGCTTTTTTTGTTTATTCGTCTGAAGTTACCTGATAGAGGTAATCAAAAAGATTGGTATCTGAAGAAAGCTGCAATTTCTTTCTTAACCGATAACGACTAACTTCTACTGCCCTGATAGTAATGCTTAATAATTGAGCTATTTCTTTTGAAGAGAGATTCATTTTTAGATACGCACAGAGCTTCAAATCATTTTGGCTAAGATTTGGGAATTTATCTTTCAACTTGGTTAGAAAGTTTGAATGGATCTGGTCAAAGTGATGTGAAAATTGCTCCCAATCTGAATCCGATTTTTCTGACTCGTTTAAAAGGCGGATTACCTTTTTCAACTCATCCTCATACTCTGGAGAAAGTGGAGCCTCACACAAAGGAAGTAAACCGTCTTTAATTTTAGACAAAAGCTTGTTTTTTTGGACCAGGTGCATACTGGTTGTTGCCAATTCCTTGTTTTTATAAATAACTTCGGTCTCCAGCTTTTCGTTCTGCAGTTTTATAATTTCGCTTTTATTCAATTCTATTTCAAGGTCGTGTTGTTTTTTTAACAAATTTTGCGCTCTGATGTGCTTTTTCTGCTGTTGTTTAATAATTGCATAAATAGCAAAGATAAAAGCCATGAAACAGAAGAAATAAAAATAATTGGTTTCGTACCATGCCGGCTCTATTTCAAAAGTATAAGTAGCCACAGAAGATTCGTTTCCGAAGTTATTTCTGGCCTTAACTTTAAATACATAAACACCTTTGGGTAGGTTAGTATATGATTTTTCTGAGCGCGTATTCCATTCAGACCAATCGTCATCAAATCCTTCTAGTTTGTAGGAAAATTGTATATTCTTCTGCTGTTCGTAAAGGGTAGAAGAAAATTCAAACTGTAACGAATTAAAGCTCTTTTCTAAAACGACCTGATTATTCTTATCCTGATAAGGAAGTATTTCTCCGGAATTCTTCACAAAGTAGCCTCCAAACAAAATACTATCTGCTTTATTGCTGGCCTTTACCGAAGAAAGAATAACGTTTATCTTTTTTAGATTACGGGCATATTTCTCAAAATTAATATGAATTAGGCCTTTATTAGCTCCTATAAAAACGTTTTGCGCATTATATGGATAAATATTTTCAAATCCGGCAACCACTTGTGAATTAAGTTCAGGAAAATAGATAATATCAAACTTTTCCAGTTTTAGTGGATTCTCAAAATGGACAACGCCAATCTTTTTATTGCTTACAAACCAAATATTTCCCGAGGTATCTTCTTTTAGATAATGGTATACGGTGCGTCCAAATATTCTATCTAAAATATCAGATCTCTTAAAAGCATCCTTAGCAATATCGTATTCATACAATCCGTCTTTTGCCGCAACAATAACCCTGTCTTTTAATTTTACAACCACATTTCCCAGATTTGAAGGTAAACCTTTATGGTTCCCATAAATAGTTGTTTTAGTGATTTTTTTAAGGTCTTCTGATAAATCGAATTTAAAAACACCTCTATAAGGATGCGAAGCCCATAGTACTTTCCCGTCATGAAAAACAAACCGCATAGATTCAGTGACTCCTGCTATCTTGCCTTCATTTATAAATGAACTTCCTTGCTTAGATATCAAGTTTAAACCAGTATAGGTTCCCGCAATAATTTTATCTGGAAAATCAGGATTCAATGATTCAAAAAGCCATGTAGCAGGTGAGTTATACAATAGATGTCCTACATTTTCATCAATAGCATAAGCCCCATCTTCATGTCCGGCAACAACTTTGTTATCAACCGCGTTTAAGCTCCATGTCTGTCCTCTCAGGTTTTTGACCTCGGTAAAAGAATGACGTAAAAGGCTAAAATCATTGATGTTAGGCTCTATAGGGTTTACATATATTCCATTTGAAGTACCCACATATAGTTCCCCCTGGTTAACAAGGGTGGAATAGCTGCTTCTTTGCTTTTCTTTATCAGGATAAATATACTTTATGGCATTGTTGAATGCTATAAAATTAATTCCATCGTCTAAACCCAACCAAAGATTACGATTCTGATCCATAAATACACTTCGTAATTTATTAATATATAAGCCTTCTGTTGCAGAAAGCTTTTGATGAATATGTCCCTGTTTATCAATAATCAAACAACCGGCAGAAGATGTGGCCACGGCATAAGTATTTTCTCCTATTTTTAATACTCTATAAATTCTATTTTTCTTAAACTCTTCATCCGCACTTGTCTTTTTATTAATTATAAAGTCTTTTCCTAACAAGAAGAAGCCATTTTTTAAAGTGGATAACAATAAAGTATCGGTTGAATATTGTTGTATAGAGGTTACGTAATCATTAAAAAACACCTGGTGAGCGGGGGCTTTCTTCCAAACACCATTTTGATAATACATTAACCCTTCGCCCATATCTTGGGCATAAACCTCCCCGTGTACTTCCCCCATAAACTCCCATAACTGCTTGGGACGATAAACACTAAAATGATTATTAACAAGTCGTAGTATCTTATCTGCTGTTCTAAAAAACAAGGCATCTTTATGCTGAACTATTTCCCATATATCGGAAAGCTGACGCTCATTTTCTGGGATAAGATCTCTTATAGAGTGATATTGAAGAACGCCGCTTCTGTCTGGAAAGAAATATCCAATTTCATCTTGTCCACCCACATAAATTCTTCCTTCCTTTGTAATTTCTAACGAACGAACAATTGTTCGATTTGGCAGAGGATATAGTTTCCAATGCCTACCATCAAAAGCTAATAGCCCTTCATTATTGGCAAAATACATGATTCCTCTTTCATCCTGTCCAATACACCAATTCTGAGTTCCTGCTCCATAATCTAGCCCTGTATAAGTATTTATTTGGGGAAATCCAATTTGATTTTGAGCGTTCAAAAGAACAGGAAAAACCAAAAGGAAGAAGAAGTATCCGTATTTAATTACATTAATCATCAGAATAGGTTTTGATTGGCCTTAATTATTTACCAGGTCTAATACGTAAAGAAAACCAATTTTATTCTGAGTATCAAAAAAACAGACTTCTATTTTCCATGTAGTAGTATTGTAGTACCCAAAAAGTGCCTTGCTTTAACTAATTTCAACTTGTATAGGTTTAGTTGTAGGGGTAAAATCATCTATTTATTACTACAAGTTATATATTTGAGTCATTACAATAAGCCAAATTACGTACCAACTTAATCCTAAAATAAAATTTTACATGAAAAAAATCTCCGTTTTATTTTTCTTATTGATTTATATTCTTCAAGCTGATTTTTTATTGGCGCAGGGAATAAAGGTAACCGGAAAGGTTACGGATGAGGAAGGAGCGCCTATTCCTGGCGTTACTGTATTGATAAAGGGAACTACCTTTGGAACTCAAACAGATGTTTCTGGGAATTATTCGCTACAAACTTCTAATAGGGAACAGTTAATTGTTTTTTCTTTTATTGGATTTCAAAAGCTTGAACTCAAAGCTAATGATTCTGGAGTTCTCAATGTTAGCATGAAGCCAGATGTTAGAATGCTTGATGAAGTCGTTTCTATTGGCTATGGAACAGTAAAGAAAAGTGATTTAACAGGATCAGTAACTTCTATAAAAGCAGAGGATCTTAAAAAAACACCTGCAGCAAATTTAGATCAGGCTTTACAGGGAAGAGCCGCAGGAGTTACCGTTAATGCCAATAGCGGACAACCAGGAGCTTCTGCCGTGGTTCGTATTAGAGGTATTGGTACGGTTAACGACAGTTCCCCTATTTATGTGGTAGACGGAGTTATCCTTAGCGATATTTCTTTCCTCAGCCCCAACGACATCGAATCTACAGAAATTTTAAAAGACGCTTCTGCAACGGCAATTTATGGATCAAGAGGGGCAAATGGGGTTATTCTCGTAAATACCAAAAAAGGGAAATCTGGAAAGACAACGATCAGTTTTGACACATATGCTGGAGTACAGAACCGTTGGAATAAGCTGGATTTAATGAAAAGTAAAGAATTTGTGGAAAAAATTATTGAAATAGGCCGTCTTCCGGGGGATGGATCAGATGAGCTAATCAATTCATCAGAAAAGGCTTATTATGATCAATATGGCTTCAACAGATGGCTGGCAGCTTACCGTATAGGAAACACTTCTCCCTATTATCCTGTAATTAGATCAACGGCAAATCCTAACGGAATAAATTACAGTGCAATAGAAACAGAATGGCAAGATGAAGTTTTCAATAAAAACGCATCTATACAAAACTATTACCTATCTGTCGATGGCGGTAGCGAAAAAAGTAATTACTCTATGAGTAGTAGCTACTTCGATCAGGATGGTACTATCATCGGTTCTAATTTTAAAAGGCTTACTATACGGATAAACTCAGGACATCAACTAAGAAATTGGCTTAAAATAGGGCAGAATCTTACTTTCGCTTCGTCAGAAGGGCGCAATGCCATGAACAATAATGCCAGTCCCGGAGCATCTGTATTATCTGCCGCTTTGGCGATGGCACCTTGGGATCCCACTCATTATCCCGAAGGTTCTGTGAACAGATATGGAAAAGATTTGGGTGGACAAATAAGTGCCTCTTCAAATTTTGAAAATGCAACCAACCCTTTCTCTATGGTTAATAATTCTTTCCCCTCAGATAAAAACGAGCGTATTGTAGGAGATATTTATCTGGAAATTAAACCGATAAAAGGGCTTACTCTACGCTCTGACGTGAGTATAGATATGAATAACAATAGAAACAAGCTGTATAAAACAAAATATATCTATTCTGACTATGACAAAATGGACAAAAACTTTCTATCGAGCAGTATGGGCCGTTCTGCAGTATTACGTTTTGAGAACATTTTAACCTATAGCAAAGAAATAAAAAAGCATAGCTTCTCTTTAATGGGGGGACAAGTTACCGAGGAATATAATTATTATAGTATTGGAGGCTCCGGAGCATCTATTCTGAATCCTGTTAATACCAACTGGTATTTGTCTCAAACGACAGAAGATCGCACCCCCTCTTCAGATGGTGTAGCTCGTACCAGAATGTTCTCTTTATTAGGAAGAGCACAATATTCTTATGCTAGTAAATATCTGGCAACGATTAATTTCAGGGCAGATGGATCAAGTAAATTCCAAGAAAGTCCCTACGGATATTTCCCATCAGCAGCTTTGGCATGGAGAATAAGCGAAGAGGACTGGATGAAAAACTCAGCATCGGTTATAGATCAACTTAAGTTACGCATAGGTTACGGACAAATAGGAAATGAAAAAATTGGTTCAGACAACTTTATTCTGAAAATGTTTAACACAGGGCCAACTTTTGTTGACTATGTTTTAGGAGTAAATCAACAGTTGGCGGGAGGAGCTACCATTTTGACATATGTAAACAAAGGTGGTAAGTGGGAAAGAACCGAGCAATGGAACGCGGGAGTAGATTTTGGTTTATACCAAAGCAAACTTTCAGGTACAGTAGATCTTTTTGTACGTAATACCAAAGACATGTTGCTAAGTGTAAAAGCTCCGGCACATATAGGTAATCGGTATGATCCGGTAGCCAACGTAGGAACCGTGCAAAACAAAGGAGCTGAAATAACATTAACCTATCAGAACACCAGGATGTTAGCAACCAAACCATTCTATTATAACATAACAGGGAATGTTTCTTTTATTAAGAACGAATTAACAGCACTCAATGGCGGACAAAGAGTATTTGGAACATATACTTTAAGTGACGAAGGTTTGCCCTTATTTTCACTTTGGGGCTACCAATACGAAGGTATATACTCGAAAAATGAGAACGCTCTGGATTATTTAACAGGCTATTCGGCAAGCGAGATTGCGTATCATGCAGGAGATGCCCGTTATACAGATTTGAACAAAGACGGACTTATAGATGACAAAGACCAGACCAAAATAGGTAACCCTTTTCCATGGCTTACTTACGGATTGAATTTAAGCGCCAACTGGAAAAATTTTGATACACAGATATTTTTTCAGGGAGTTTATGGAAATCAGATTTTCAATGCTGTTCGTTTCAGAACTGAAGGTGATGGATTGCAATCAACATTAAGTACTTCTATGCGTGATTTATGGAATCCTGAAACTAACAAAAACGGAAGTATTCCTAACCCTATAAAAGCAGTAAACAAATTCGCATCAAGCCGCTTGATAGAAAGTGGGGCCTATTTTCGATTGAAAAATGTACAGATAGGATACACTTTGCCTACTACGATCAAAGGAATTGATAGATGCAGGCTTTATCTGGCAGGTAGCAACCTGCTGACGTTTACCAAATACACCGGATATGACCCTGAAGTTGGAAGTGGTGTAGACTTTGGTAACTATCCACAATCCAGAACAATCATGATTGGTGCTAACATTAACTTTTAAGATCAGAGGATATGAAAAATACATATAAAAAAATATTTCTAGCAATATACTTCTCAAGTGCATTAACTCTATCTTCTTGCGAGAAATGGTTATTGTCTCCTTCTCCGGGAGTTACCAAGCTGGAAGACTTCTTTACATCAGCAGAAACAGCCGTACAATCTATAAATGCAGCTTATATGCCCTTAGCATGGGAATATAATAGTACTTTTTTTAGCGAGTGGTTTATTGGTGATGTGGTTTCTGACGATGCGTTAAAAGGAGGCCAAGGAATTACTGATATGGCCGCTGCCTATGATATGGAAAATTTTAAAACCCAAGCAAACAATGAACTCCTTCTCAATTTTTACAGAGCACAGTATCAGGGAATAGCTCGCTGTAACTTAGTTTTAGATCAAGTTCCTAAAATGGGAACAGACGAAACCTTAATTCAAAAATTAAAAGACAGGATAGCAGGTGAAGCAAAGTTCCTTAGAGCACTATATTATTATCGGCTAGTAAGAGTATTTGGAGGTGTTCCTAAAGTTGATTTTGTGATAGAAAGTGCTAACCAATGGATACAGCCCGTGGCAACTACAGATGCAATTTATGGTTTAATCATAGAGGATTTAAAAGATGCCGAAGGTAAACTATGGAAAAAGAGCGAATACGATGATAAAGATTTGGGAAGAGCCACCAAAGGAGCTGCCCAGGCCATGCTATTAAAAGTATATCTTACCAGACATGATTATCCTCAGGCAGAAATATGGGGTAAAAAAATTGTAGATCAGGCAGAAAATGAAGGTGAGTATAATCTGGTAAACAATTATGCCGACAATTTTACATTGTTAGGCGAAAACGGCTCTGAGTCTATTTTTGAAATCCAATATATGGACGATCCAATGTCTGACTATGGACAAGGGTTTGGCTTTACACGCGGTACATTTACAGTTATGTTGACACGCTCGCGCATGTCGACATTAGGCGGTGGCTGGGGCTTCAATAAACCAACACAGAACCTTTATAACGAATACGAAGCAGGAGACCCTCGTAGAGAGGTTACTATATTAGATCAACCGGGAGCTACCGCAAATGAAATTTACCTAGGCAATACCTACATAAGTAAGAAATATGCCATGATGGAAGACGGTCCTGGGAATACCATTTTAACTTTAAGCCATGCTACACGTGGACCAATCAATATAAAAACCATACGTTATGCAGATGTGCTGTTAATGTACGCAGAAGCATGTGTAGAAAACAACAATACTACACAAGCAAAATGGGCTTTAGAGGAGGTGAGATCGAGAGCAAGAGGCGGAAATAATGCTATTCTCCCTGCTTTCCCTAATTATTTAGGCTATATAGATACTAAAGGCGATTTACGCAAAGCCATCCGCCACGAACGCAGGGTAGAACTGGCTATGGAAGGTCACCGCTGGTTCGACTTAACCCGCTGGGGCGTAGCAAAAGAGGTAATGGATGCTTACAAGGCCTCTGAAACAGAAGAAGTAAGAGCGCATATAGCAAATTTTATAGGAGGAAAACACGAAACATTCCCCTTGCCAGAAGAAGAAGTTAAGCTTGGAGAGTTAAATTAATCAATTTATATAATAACTATTTAAAACAATCAAATTTTAAAACAATGAAAAAACAAAGGTTATTAATACTTTTCGTAAGTATGTTATTCGCAGGAGTATCTCTAACATCTTGCAAGAAAGACAAAGGTCCTCAAAAACAAGAAGAAGAACAAAAAGATGATAATGACAATAATACAGACCCAACACTTTCAGAATATCTTCAGGGAAGTGATTATTATCTGATTACTTTGGATGAAACCAGCAAAACCAATATTGCCTCCAAGGTAAAGAAAGACTACCGTACTGATGATCATAATATGTGGTTATATGTATGGGAAAACACTTATGGGCCTGGTACTTCTTCAGGGCCTAATGCATTTGGTGAAGTTGAAGGTTGGACAAGCTTAGTTGTAGCTAACCCAGATTGGTCTGGTTGTGGTTTCGCAACTCTCAACAATGTAGATACGGGAGAAAAATTCTATGCAAATTTGAGTGGTCTAACAGACAACCATGTTCTTCACTTCGCAATGAAAAGTAAGGACAATGCAACTCACCAGATTATTTTGAATGGAAATGACGAGAGCGTGGCTAAGATAACTATTGGTACTGAGACTCTTGACGGTGTTGCCCCTTACGGTAATTTCACCCGTAACGGAGAGTGGCATCATTTTGAAATTCCTATGTCTTATTTAAAAGGAAAAGGTCTAAAATATACAGGAGACATGAATACAAATGTGGTAGCAATTTTAAGTGGTGGCGGTGTTGGAAAGACCCTTGATATAGACGGTATTTTCTTTTATAAGCCCAAAAGTAATTAAAAACGAGCTTTTATGGTTTGCTCTTAGCATTTTCAAGAGCAAACCATAAGCTTACAAAACAACGACTCCTGTTCTTCAAAAACAAATGCCTTTAATGGCAAGCCTCCTCTTAAGAAAAGGCAAACAGAAAAACACCTAAAGTTGGTACAAAACAATTTAACGAATTAATTTTTAATTGTCACGATACAAAAAAGCTTTTACTTTCGCTATTAGCCTCTTTAGTTGTAGTGATACGAGAAATAGAAATGAAATCAATCAATCAATACATCAGTTTACTGCTCCTGTCAATTGTGCTTGTCTCATGCAGTAGCAAAGACAAACCAAACAAAGAAGAGTCAGACATTACATTGGAGGAATTAGGCTCCGGAGAAACAAACAACTACAAGCTTGTTTGGGAAGACTTGTTTAACGGCGAAACTTTAGATGAAAACACCTGGAATATAGAGGTAAATGGAGATGGAGGAGGAAATCAGGAATTACAGTTTTACCGTGAAGAAAATGTTTCTGTCGGTAAAGACCCCAACTCTGGCCGTAGCTGTTTAATATTAACAGCAAAAAAAGAACAATTTAGTGGAAAGAATGCAACATCGGGCCGTATAAATTCACAAAAAAAGAAGTTCTTTAAATACGGAAAAATAGAAGCAAGTATAAAATTACCCAAAACAGCAAATGGTCTGTGGCCTGCATTCTGGATGATGGGGAACGATTATTCGACCGTTGGCTGGCCTGCGTGTGGAGAAACAGATATTCTGGAAATGGGACACTCCAAAGGGATTGCCAATAAAACCCAAGACCGCTTCTTTAATGGTGCATTGCATTGGGGAAAATGGAGCCCAACGGGCAGTAACCCCATGTATGCAAAAGATTTTACATCAAGCTACGGATTACAGGAAGATTTTCACCTCTATACATTAATTTGGGATGAAACAGCTATTAAAATGTATCTGGATTTAGATAAAAACCCAGACGTTGCTCCATATTTTCAGATGTCAATTGCAAGTACAGAAGATGATAATTCTCCCGGACATTATTTCCATAAAGAGTTCTTCATTCTGTTCAATTTAGCCGTAGGAGGGCATTTTCCGGGTATATCTAATATTAATCAGGTTACAGCTTTATCCTCAGGAGATGCAAAAATGTACGTAGATTATGTAAAAGTATATCAAAAGGCGGACTAATCTCTTTCATCACTTTCGGCGAGGAAGGGATTGACTCTCATGAAACTACTGAAAAGAAACAGTGAGAATATTGACAGTCTGTGATACAGTTAAACATATCCTTCCTTCGTCGGGATGACAGGAAAAGTGGGGCTATTGTACTCTATAAAAAATGAAAAAATGAAAAAAATCATATCAAATGTTGCATTGCTAAGTATCTTATTTACCGTTTTCTCGGCTTGTAAGAAAAACAACTCGCAGCCACAAGAGGAAGAGGAAGTGGTGAAAGTAAGTAGTCTGCAAAACAGAAGTGAAAAAAGAGGAGTTTCTTATGGTTTTCAGTTAATGGAAGATGTTGATCTTTTAGCTCCTGGAACATCCTGGTTTTACAACTGGGCAAATGATATTTCTTCGGAACTTGACGTTGCTACTTCAGCAAAAGGAATGGAGTTTTTCCCTATGACCTGGAATGGCAATTTCAGTAAAGACAAAATAAGAGCATACAAACAAAAACATCCCGAATGTGAATATATATTGGCATATAACGAACCAAATCTTACCGATCAGGCGAATATGACCCCACAACAAGCGGCGGCAATATTTCCAGAAGTAAAAGCTCTTGCTGATGAGTTGAATATGAAAATTATTTCTCCGGCAATGAACTATGGTACCTTAGTGGGGTATAGCGATCCAATTAAATGGTTGGATGAGTTTTTCGAATTGGTACCACTCTCCAATTTTGATGGTATTGCCCTACACTGTTACATGGCAACACCTTCGGCCTTTAAATCTTATGTTCGTATGTTCAAAAAATATGGAAAACCTATCTGGATGACAGAATTTTGTGCATGGGAAAATAGTATAAGCAGTGTAACCCAACAAATGAGGTATATGAACGATGTGGTAAACTATATGGAAGCAAACCCCGATGTTTATCGCTACGCATGGTTTATTCCGAGAAATACCGGTAGTGTAGAAAGCTATCCGTTTATGCAGCTTTTAACAAAGACAAAACCGTATACACTTACAGATCTGGGAAAGGTTTATATAAATATGTCTACTTTTGATAAGTCAGTCTATTATACAAAAGGAAATGCTTTTTCAGCGGCACATTATGTAGCATTAAATTCTACAATGTCTGCATCGCAAGAAGGCTGGCAAAGTTCGGTTTCTGTAAGACCTACAACCGATATATCCGGTACACTAGAAGTCTATCGGTTTCTGACAGACCAATGGATGGAATATCAAATAGACGTACCTGCTGATGGAATGTATAAACTTGATCTTCGTAGAGCCTCTTATACAGATGCCTCCATTGAAATCTCTGTAAACGGAATAGCTTTAAAGACTCTTTCTTTATCTAAGACAGGAGAAGACAATGTTTGGGAAACCACAGAAACAGAAATCTCTTTAAACAAGGGAAAGCATACCCTTAGACTCAAAGTTGCTAGTGGCAATATTTGCTTAAATTGGCTGCGTTTCAGATAGTTAAAACAGAGACTTTCCTGTAATACGGCAGTCTCTGTTTAATTCTTTTTTATCCACCTGTTCTGTACAACGAATACCTTTTTATATTCCAATTAGCTCTACTCCTAAAATCAAAAAAATGAAAAAGATAATTTATTGCTGTTTGTTTTTTATTGCTGCCCTCAGCGGATGTAAAAAGGATAAAATTAAGCAAGAAGTAACCTCCGAATATTTAGGATCCTTAGAGCTCAGGTTCGAAGCGAAAAACAATCCAAATATTGATAAAGATGTTATTTGCGAGTTTAATGGAGAGGAAGTTACTGCTGTTATACCTAAACTAAATCCCGATAAAAAGAACTTAATTCTTTCTTTTAATAGCAAAGATATCGGCTCCGTTACGGTAAAAGGAGTCAACCAGGTAAGCGGAGTATCAGCAAATAGCTTTGTACAACCTGTAACATATCATTTTACTTTTTCTAATGGCGAAGAAAAGAGCTTTACACTTAAAGTCAAAGAATATACAGGACTCCCTATTTTACATATCAGGACAGAAGGGAAAGCCGCCATTGTTTCAAAAAGCATTTACCTAAACGGGGATCTTTCTATCAATACCAATCTTGACTTTGAACAGGAAATAAATAGTTTACCAATTGAAATCAGGGGAAGAGGAAACTCTACATGGGAAATGCCTAAAAAACCTTATAGAATAAAATTAAAAGAGAAAACAAAAATATTAGGGATAGCCGCAGCTAAAAAATGGGTTTTATTAGCTAATTATGCTGATAAAACACTTATCAGGACAGCTATCGCATTTGATTTGGGAAAAGCAATTCATGCTGATTATACTCCTGAGTATAGACAGGTAGAAGTTTTTTTAAATGAGACTTATATAGGTACTTACACCTTAACAGAACAAGTTGAAGTAAACCCGGGAAGAGTTGATATTACAGAGTTAAAGTCAAAAGATACTGAAGCTGATAAAATTACCGGTGGGTATTTAGTAGAGCTGGACAGACGCGAAGATGAGGACTATATTGTAAAAACAACTCTCAAAGGTCTTCCTTTTGCTATAAAATCTCCTGAAGAACCCAACACAGAACAATACAATTATATCAAAGACTATCTTATAGACACAGAAAAAGCAATTTATGCAGAGAACTTTGCAGATCCGATAAACGGATATGCAAAATATATTAATGTAGAGTCTTTTATCAACTGGTTTTTAGTACAGGAATTGATGAAAAACCAGGATGCACAAAGCTATAGTAGCATATTTTACTATAAAGACAGAAATGGGAAACTGGGGATGGGACCTTTATGGGACTTTGACCTTAGTATGGGTAATGTAGATTACTCTGTTGCCACACAGCCGGAAGGCTGGTGGATTAGGCATGGCCCTTGGTTTACACGATTATTCCAGGATCCGGTTTTTGCCGAAAAAGTCAGAAAAAGATGGAAAGAGATAAGGCAGAAGGAAGTGGAAGCTATGCTCAAAGGTATTGATACACACGCTCGAAAGCTAAAATATGCTCAAAAGAAAAACTTTACTATTTGGGATATTTTAGACAAAAAAGTATGGCCCAATCCCGAAATCTATTATACATACGAAGGAGAAGTAAACCAGATAAAAGACTGGCTGAATATAAGAATTAAGTGGTTAGATGCAAAATTATAGTAAAGCTATTTGGTATTGCTATAAAGATTAAGCTAGGTTTCATTTGTAGTATAAATGTAGTATGGAAACCCTTGCTTTTTGAGATAAAAAGCAAGGGTGTATAGGACTTGTTGGGGTATAATATTATTCTTTTAAGGCCTTCTTTATTTAATATTGTTAAGGTTTTACTTAACCCATTACAGAATTATTATTAATCAATTTATTCATCCTATAAACTGAAATATGAAACAGAAAATTACATTATTTATTTTATTAATGTGTTGTGTAATCTTCGTGAAAGCACAAGATAACTTAGCCTTAAATAAAATAGCAGTAGCTTCTTCTGGAGTTGCGTCAGCCGCTGTTGATGGTAATCCAGGGAGCAGGTGGGAAAGTATTCACAATGTAGACCCACAATGGATTTATGTTGATTTGGGAGCAACTTATAATATTAGCCAGGTGAAAATTCTCTGGGAAGGAGCTATGGCAGAAGATTATGTTATAGAAGTTTCTAATGATACAGAAACCTGGGGAACACCTATTGTAACAGCAACGGGTAACAATACCCCTGAAAATGATTGGACGGGTTTAACCGCAGCCGGCAGGTATGTAAGGGTATATGGTACAAAAAGACTTCTTCCATATGGATATTCGATCTACGAATTGGAAGTATACGGCACATTTGCTGGAGGAAATTACGCTCCATCAGTATCCATAACTACTCCCGGAAATAATGCAAACTTCCCCCAGCCCGCCAATATTAATATTGCGGCCAATGCTGCCGATACTGACGGAACAATTTCTAAAGTAGAATTTTATAATGGGAATGATAAAATAGGTGAAGCACTTACTGCCCCTTATTCTTTTGAATGGCAACATGTTATGGCCGGAACTTACTCAATAACAGCAAAAGCTACAGATAATACTGGCGATTTTACAATTTCATCTCCGATTACTGTTCTGGTAAACTTGCCGGTTATCATTCCAACCTGTGGTGGATTAGGCTTTGATAGTGATTATACTTATGCATTCTCGTGGGATAATGATAATCCAACAATAACCTTTATCCCTAATCCAAACATGCCAACTACAGGCGATCAGACATTGATTTTCTATTACGGGACAGACCCCGACGCAACAATGGGAGGAACTAATATAAAACCGAATGTTCCTCATCAGATTACAGCAAATCAGGGAGATTTAATTTATTTCTACTTTACCTACAGTATTCCTGCAGGAGGCGAGAAAAATAATATGAATGCAAAACACTCGTTTGAGGTAGGAAGCTGTAATACGGTAAATCTTGCTAAAAATAAAGATGCTTTTGTTTCTTCGGGAGATGCGGCATTAGCAGTTGATGGTAACATAGGGACTCGGTGGGAAAGCGCTGCCTCAGACCCCCAGTGGATTTATGTTGATTTGGGAGAATCTTATAATATCAATCGGGTAAAAATCACATGGGAATCAGCCAGGTCAAAAGATTATGTAATAGAGGTTTCTGATGACATAAATAGTTGGGGTACACCGGTATTGTCAGTTACAGACAATCCTGCAGTTTTAGAAGAGGGAACTACAAACAGATGGATTTATGAGCATTCGGGATTAAGCGCTACCGGTCGTTACGTTAGAATTTATGCCACTTCCAGAATGATAGGTTACGGACATTCAATATGGGAACTGGAAGTTTACGGCACACCAGATGAAGGAACCTTACCCGTTAGCCTGATAGATTTTACAGCAAAAACACAAACCAATGGAACAGTTTCCCTAAACTGGTCAACAGCATCAGAACAAGGCAATAACTATTTTCTTTTAGAAAGAAGTGCAGACGGGAAAAACTTTAGCAGCTTAACAGAAGTTCCCTCAAAAGGCTCAAACAGTAATTATCAATTTACAGATGCACAACCACTTAACGGAAATAACTATTATCGCTTAACACAGGTAGACAAAGACGGAAAATCCAAAGAACTAAGCATACAATCTGTATCTGTTTCTTTGGCAAAACAAAACAGCAACATATACCCAAACCCTTTAAAAGGAAATACTTTTTATATCACGCTTGGCGAAAATAATAATAGTAACCCAGTTACAGTTACCGTTAGCAGCCTTGTAGGAAAAGAAGTATATAAAGGCAGCTTTACTTCTTCTGATATAAAGGTTGAGCTGGCATCTAAACTTCCTTCGGGAATTTATACAGTTAAAGCCGGTGCACAGCAAACTTTTAAATTATACGTAGAATAGTAGTTTTTTATTTCGCATCCTATGCCTGATTAAACATAGGATGCGATTTTACTTATAAAAAACTTCAATTCCTCTTTAAGTATAAGAGGAAACAGGATGTCTTTTTTTTAATTTTTTGTAATAACCATTTCGGTAAATAATACCAAAGATAAAAACAAGCAATAAAAACCAATTATGCCCGGAAAAAATAACAGGAAAACCATGATAAAAAAAATCGTTACCATATTATTGTTTGCTGGTTTAATTTCTTCCTTGTATGCACAAAAGCCAGTAGGAGTAGGAAGTGGAAGCTATGCTGAATATACTCCATTATATAAAAGCAGAACAGCAGAACGGGGCGGAGACCAAAGCTATCTGATGGAGAACCGTAAGCTATATGTTACGGAAAAAAACCAGGGGAAACCAATACCAACAAACGACTGGTGGACAGATTTATTGGTTAGCCAGTATTCTGGAAACTTATGGTCTTATCCGCAAGTTGTAAATGCAGAAGAATATGGTTTTTACGTAGCATATCCAAAAGATTGGGAACCTACCGGGCATGAGTTAAAATGGAACTCTCAAATAGAAGTTTCTGCAATAGGCTTTAAACCAGGTTCGGCAGATGCCAATAACTGGCATGACTGGGGGCTGGACTTTTTGATGAAAGACGGTGAAAAAGAAATGCTGGTTACTATGGCTCATGGAGTGCCGTTTACCTGGGTCGAATCAAAAAACCTGATTCTGCAATTAAAAACTGGTACCGGTGTTTTAACTGATGCTAACGGACAAAGTTTAACATTGCCATTTATAGGCAGTAGGCTTATCGTTAATATTGACGGGGATATATATGGTATTTTTGCTCCTGATGGAACTGTTTTTTCCAAGAAAAACGGTTTAATTGAAGTCATATTTCAAAATACTTCACAACAATATTTGTCAATAGGAGTACTCCCTTCTGCTCAGGATCTTGATTTTTATGCAGCATACGCATATACCATCCCAAGAAATACCACTGTAGACTGGAACTATAACGAAACAACCGGAGAAGTAGTTACCAACTGGAATTTAGATACAGAAAATCTTAAGAACGAAACCCAAAAACAAGTATTACAGGGGTTTATTCCTCATCACTATAAAAATTCAAATTTAAATTTTGGTTTTACAGGTATAGAATATCTTACGCCTCGTGGTAAAATGAAAATGGCCATAGGAAGCTCATTTAGTATTACCTATAAATTTAATGGCATATTACCCTTTTTCGCAAATCCCTTATCAGATGAAACATTAGAAAATCCTTATCAAAAAGAGAGGATGAAGCAAATGATTTCGGATTATGCTAATAAAGGAAATTTTGGGGGAGATACTTATTGGGGAGGGAAAGGCCTCATTCAAATGGCAATGTACATGACATTTGCACATGAAATGGGTGAGACCGAGTTATTTGAAAAATGCAAAACCCGTTTAAAAGATGTTTTGATTAACTGGCTGACTTACACTCCTGGAGAAAACAGCTTCTTTTTTGCCCGTTATCAGCGTTGGGGAGCATTGATTGGATACGACACCAGCTATGACTCGGACACATTTAACGACCATCATTTCCATTACGGTTACTTTACGCTGGCAAGCGGAATATTGGCTTTATTTGATGAAGATTTTAAAAATAGCTATGGAGAAATGGCCGGTCTTTTGGCAAAAGAATATGCCAACTGGGATAGAAATGACAATGACTTCCCTTTTCTGAGAACATTAGATCCGTGGGCAGGGCATTCTTATGCTGGCGGTTTAGGAGGTTGGGACGGAAACGGACAAGAATCAACCTCTGAAGCCATGCAGGGATGGGGAGGCGTGTATATGCTGGGCGTTGCCACAGGAAATAAAGCCATGCGTGATGCAGGAATTTTTGGCTGGACACTGGAAGCCCGTGGAGTAGCAGAATACTGGTTCGACCGCGACAAAGAAAATATAGATTATACTCGTTATACAAAACCTTATAACAGCAACCTTACCTCAAGAGGCATCGGTTGGTGGACATGGTTTTCCGGCGATCCGGTTTGGATGCACTCTATCCAATGGCTGCCAATTTCGCCCGCATTAAAATATCTGTATGAAGATTTAAGTTATGCCGAATGGGATTATACCCAGATGTGGAATTCCAAAGAGATTAAAGGATGGGAAACAGAATCTGGACAACAACCTTCTGCATTAAGCTATGAATCTGGCGTAGGAAATGTGGTGCTTTCTTATTTACAAATATTTAATCCAGACAGTGCAGCCGCTGTATTTGACAGAATGTGGGATGCAGAAATGCCCATCGCAAGAAATACAGATACAGGGGGCATTTCTTATTTTCTGACCCATTCACATAGAACTTATGGTGATATCAGCTGGGATATACATGCAGATATTCCTACAGCAACCACTTATAAACATCCGGTAACGGGAAAATACACCTATATGGTGTATAATCCCGACAATTCAGAGAAAAGTATAAAATTTTACCAGAACGGCAGTCAGATACTCGAAATAAAAGTACCGGGCAAAAAACTGACAGTTTACTCAGACAATCCCGAGGCAACAACTATAGAAATACATACAGAAAACGGGAACGTAGTAGAACCGGGAACAAGTGTTCATCTTACCGCTATTTTATTAGACCAATACGGAGCAACAATGGAAGGCTCTTTTGATTGGAGTGTCAGTGGTAATGGCTCCGTTACAAACGAAGGTCTATTTACAGCTTCTTCTGTAAACGGAGAAGCCATTGTTACAGCAACAGCCGGGAGTTTATCAACAAATATTACGTTAGCAGTAAATGATTTGCCCAAGCTTGAAACAGCCGTATTATTACCAGAAAATCAGAATTATATAGAAAAAGGAAAGACGGTTAACTTCTCTTTGGAGATGAAAGACCAGTACAACAAGCCTTATCAAATACCGGTTAACTGGAAAATTCTGAAAGGAAGCGAAGAGATAAAAGCAGATTCAGTTTTAGATGTACAAACAATAGGAATATATACCATACAGGCAACTGCCGAAGGAAAAACATATAGCCAAAATGTATATGTAACACCCAAATTCAGGAATATAGCATTGGGAAAACAAGCATATTCATCATCCGAAGAAAATGCTGGAACTTTAACAAGGTATGCAACAGACGGAGATAAAGCTACTCGTTGGGGAAGCAGCCACTCCGACCCGCAATGGATATACATAGACTTACAACAATCGTCATTTATCGGCTATGTATCACTGCTTTGGGAACCCGCTTATGCCAGTTTATATGAAATTCAGGTATCAGACGATGAGCAAAACTGGGAAACTGTAAAAACAGTAAACGGATTAGGAGGAACCGAAACAACAGAAATAAATAAAACAGCCCGCTATATAAGAATGTATGGCTTGGAAAGGGCTACAACGTATGGCTATTCATTATACGAATTTGAAGTTTACGGAATTCCTCCAATGGATAATATCCCTGTTTTATTTGGAATAGATGTAACCCCGGCTTTTTCACAGATAAAAGAAGGAGAAACAATAAATTTAACCGTAAAAGGATATGACCAGTTTGGTGATGAATTTCCAATCTCCCCACAGTTCTCCATACAGACCGGCGAAGGAGACCTAAGTACTGAAGGAGCGTTTGCTCCAACTAAATACGGAAAAGCAATTGTACAGGTAAATGTCGGAGAATTAACTGCTATTGCTGAATTCATAGTAGAAGAAACTATTAAATTAACAACCATAGAAATATTCCCCAAACAAACCCCACTTATAATAGGAGAAAATATATCATTTACAGCTGCGGCAAAAGACCAGTTTGGAATAGATTTTCCTGATACAGAATTATATTACAGTATTATCGAAAGAGAAAACGGCACAATTACCGGGAATGTGTTTACATCCAATTATCCAGGAGAATACAAAATTACCGTAAGCGATGGAAAAGGAATACAAGATACCGCAACAATTGTAGTTGCAGAAATTGAAAAAGTAAACCTTGCATTACATAAACCTGTGTATGCGAGCAGTTATGAGAACGATGGAACCCTACCCCAGTTTGTAAATGACGGGAATTACAACACCCGTTGGGGAGGCTCGTTTAAAGATAACGAATACATTCAAGTTGATTTACAAGATAATTACGTAATCAATAAAATTAAATTATCCTGGGATCCGGCTTATGCAGCTAGTTACAATATCCTGGTATCAACAGATGAAGAAAACTGGACGATGGTATGGTCTGAGACAGCAGGAAAAGGTGGCAATGAGGTTATAGATATTGACCCGGTTGGTGCTCGCTATGTACGTATATTGTGTATAACACGTAACACAGGTTACGGATCAAGCATCAATGAAATGGAAATTTATGGTTCTGCTTTTTGGGAAAACCCTCAGCCGGCCACCATCACTTTAAATCCATTTCCATTAGTTGCCTATATTAACGATAAATTAGAGATTACGGCAAATGTGCTCGATCAGTATAGTTTGCCATATACATCGGAAGAAGTGTTCTCATGGTCTGTTAACGGCGGAGGTACAATTAATCAGCAAGGAGAATTTACACCTCAAAGCACAGGAGAATATGTGCTTACAGTAAGTTACGGAACATTAACCACTGGTTTCCCCTTAATCGTACAGCCGCAAAAAGTTCTGACAAACCTAAATATTTCACCAGATAACATTCTTTTAAAAACAGGGGAAACCCAACAATTTGAAGCTGCTGCTTTTGACCAGTACGGAAATCCAATGACCATAAACGATATTTCATGGTTTGCCTCTGGCGGAACGATAAGCACCTCCGGCGAGTTTAACGCCACCGAAAACGGTTCTTTTGAAATTACCGCGACGGTAAATGGTATTACCAGCCATATTTCTGTTGAAGTGTTTATCCCCAATACTGAGAATATTGCACTTAGAAAAGCAACAATAAGTTCTTCAGGAAACTCTGCCGCTGCCGTAGATGGTAACGAAGATTCGCGTTGGATAGCGGCAACCACAAACAATCCCGAATGGTTTTATGTGGATTTGGGTGCTGTATATCATATTTCCGATTTAGATATATTATGGGAAAGAGCTGCGGCAAGCGATTACGAAATACAAACTTCTAACGACGGTATAAACTGGATAACGATAGCAAATATTATTGGTAAAGAAGATACAGGAGGAAACAGAAGAGATGTTTTAAGAGTACAGGGACAAGGCAAATATCTTCGTGTATGGTGCACAAAACCTGCCACACCCTGGAATTTTTCGGTATATGAGCTAAAAGCATACGGAAAATTTATTGCAGAGGAACCACTTCCCGTAAAATACCTGAGCTTTGATGTAAAGCAGCAGTCCGAGGGTGTGGTATTAGAATGGATTACAGCATACGAAAAAAACAATAGCCATTTCATCATCGAGCGTAGCAGCGAGGGCATAAACTTCGAAGCCATAGGAGAGCTTGCCGGGAAAGTAAATTCTTCAGCAGCTGTAAACTATATCTGGAATGATAAAAACCCTGTAACCGGTAACAACTATTACAGGTTAAAACAAGTGGATTTAGATGGGAAATACGAATATTCAAATATCAGGGCAATAAACTTCCTGCTCCCTGTCAAAGCAATAAGAATATATCCAAATCCGGTAAATCAGTTCCTTCATATTGATGGGGAATATATCATCCATATAGCTATTTATTCTGTGGATGGCAAGCTGCAATTAGAAACCAAAGAAACCAGGAGTATAGATGTATCTGGCTTGGCAGAAGGAATATATACAATCCGGATAAGGAGAAATAATGTAGCACCGCCTGATGTATCAACATTTGTAGTAAAGCGTTAACCCTGTCCGATGGTATTACAGAAGCGAATAAGAATAAAATAATAAAATGAAGAAGACAATTTTGAGCTTGCTATTTGCAGGACATTCTATTTTTGCAGTTGCGCAAACCAAAGAAACAATCAGTGGAAAAGTAGAAAACTTACTTTCTAAAATGACCCTTGAAGAAAAAGTGGGTCAAATGGCACAGATAACACTAGACGTGGTTACCAACGGTCCTAACAGATACGCTAGTGACGAACCGGTTATCTTAAATAACGAAAGTTTAGAAAAAGCCATTTTAAAATATAAAGTAGGCTCAATACTTAACACAGCAAATAACCGGGCTCGCACTCCGCAAGTATGGCATCAAATCATTGGAGAAATCCAAAAAACAGCATTAAAAGCTAAAAATAAGATTCCGGTTATCTATGGTATAGATGCCGTTCACGGAACTACTTATACTGCTGGTGCAACCATGTTTCCGCAACAAATAGGTCAGGCAGCAACCCGCAACCGGGAACTGGTCTACAAGGGCGCAGAAATTACCGCATACGAAACAAGAGCAAGTGCTATTCCATGGAACTTTGGTCCCGTTCTGGATCTTGGTAACGACCCTAGATTTTCGAGGCAGTGGGAAACTTTTGGTGAAGACCCTTACCTCATAGAACAATTGGGCTTACAAATGGTAAAAGGTATGGAAGGTGATAATATCTCCAATCCATATAGGGTGGCTTCCAGTTTAAAACATTTTCTGGGATACCAATCTGCATTTTCGGGAAAAGATAGAACACCCGCATTTATATCGGAACAGGCGCTAAGAGAGTACCATTTACCTGCGTTTAAAGCAGCTATAGATGCTGGCGCAAAAACAGTGATGATCAATTCAGGTTTAATCAACGGTATTCCTGTACATGCAGATTACCAGATTTTAACCAGACTATTAAGAGACGAGTTGGGTTTTAAAGGTGTTGTGGTTACCGATTGGGGAGATATAGAGAATCTACATACTCGCGACAGAATAGCGTCAACTCACAAAGAAGCTATTATGAAAGCTATCAATGCCGGTATAGATATGTCTATGATTGCTTATGAATACGAACGTTTTTGCGATAATTTAATAGCACTGGTAAAAGAGGAAAAAGTAAAAATGTCAAGAATTGACGAGGCTGTGTCCCGTATACTCACCTTAAAATATGAATTGGGTTTATTTGAAAAACCCATATACCCGCTTAAAGACTACACTAAGTTTGGAAGTAAGGAATTTGAGCAAGCTGCATACGATGCTGCTGCGGAATCTATTACCTTATTAAAAAACGAAAAAAATAGCCTACCCTTAAATAAAACACGTAAAGTGTTAATCACAGGGCCTAATGCCAACTCCATGAGAACATTAAATGGAGGATGGACCTACTCATGGCAGGGAGAAAAAGTAGAAGAGTTTTCTGCTAAATACAATACCATTTTAAAGGCCTTCCAAAACAAAATTGGAATCCAGAACGTTAGTTATTACCCTGGAGTAACCTATAAAAACGATGGAAAGTATTTTGAAGAATACAAAGACCAATTCGAAGAAACCCTTAAAGCAGCAAACAGCGCAGATGTTATTCTACTTTGCTTAGGCGAAAATTCTTATACAGAATCTCCCGGAAATCTGAGTGACCTTTATCTTTCTGATTTACAAACGGAGCTGGCATTAAAACTTGCTGCAACAGGAAAACCTATTATACTGGTATTGAACGAAGGGCGTCCAAGACTAATCAGCAAATTTGCACATCTTATGCCTGCCATAATACAAACCTATCTTCCGGGAAACTTTGGTGGTGACGCCCTGGCCGACATTGTTTTTGGTGATGTAAATCCTTCCGGTAAGCTCCCTTATAATTATCCGAAGTTCCCAAATTCTGTGGTGACATACAATCATAAACCGTCAGAAAGCAGGACAGTAATGGCGGGTGTTTATAATTATGATGCAGACTATAATCCACAATTTGAGTTTGGACACGGTTTAAGTTATACCACTTTTGAGTATAGTAATCTTAAGCTTAGTCAGGAACGGATAAAATCCACAGGGGAAATAACCGTTTCTATTGAAGTTAAAAATACAGGAAAAAGAGAAGGGAAAGAATCTGTAGAACTTTACCTTACCGATGTATATGCATCCATTACACCAGATGTAAAAAGGCTAAAGGGGTTTACCAAAATTTCCCTAAAACCTGGTGAAACCAAAAAGGTTGAATTTCTGATTACACCTAAAGAAATGGCTTTTGTGGGAATAGACAATAAAAGCATTGTTGAACCCGGAGAGTTTAAAATAAATATTGCAAGCCAAACCAAAAGCTTCTTTGTAGAATAAGAAGCCATTAAACGGGGCTGCCTCAAAGGCAACGTGTCATCATGAATTCCCGAACTTTCGGGAAAGAATTACTGTGTAAAGAAATCTCTCTACACTAAATATAAATGACACTGTTTTTGAGACAGCCCCTGCTTTATTACTACGGCTTAATGCCCATGCCCCTCTCCTGCAACAGGATGTAAATCAAAAGACACATTCAAATCATCTGCCCCACCTGCCTTCGCATACTCACTTCTTGGAGTATTCCAGGCCAATATTGGATTCGATTTTTTGATTCCATGTCTTAAAACCACATTTAGAGGAAATGTTGTACTTTCCTGCTGTACATCAAAAATACCTTTAAGCCCCACATTGTCTTCATAAGTATAATTTAATACACCATCAGGCGCTCCGGTAAAGAAAAACTGGTGTATGGAAGCTTCTTCCAATATCTCATCATTAATTAACTCACCCTTACTATATAGGCTAATATATAAACGATACTTCTGTCCGGCCGTTAAATGGTAATGAGATTTATCTGGTTTCCCTTTAGCATCAAAAGTTATCGTTAAAGCAGTGTCATGTTCATGATAATGATCATCATGAGCTTCCAGTTCAACAAAAGTAAATACTGTTTTGTCAAACTCTTCCTGATTTGTCTCCGGAACAGGACTGTCTTTTTTACAAGATGTTATACTGAAAGACGCGATTGCAAATAAAACTATGGCTACTTGTTTAAAGTGTTTTTTCATTTTTTCTGTTTTTAAAATTTATAAGATAATCTGACTACAAAATTTCTCCCGGTTTCATAGGTGTAATAACGGAATCTGTTAAGGTAGTCTTTGTAAGAGGTATCAAATGCATTGAAAATGGATGCATTCATACCCAATCTGTTTTCTCCAACTTTATAGCTTATCCCTCCCGAGATATTGAACAGGTTATACGCTGCCGGAGCCGGAGCAAAATCATTCTGTTCAGAATAACGTGTTTGTTTTGCCGAATAAATATGTTCTACGCTGATAAAAGGTAAAGACCATTTTTGATGAGTTGTCCTGATATTCCAGATTAAGCTGTTGCTAATTCTGTCGGCCGGAATCATTGGTAAATAAGACTTATTGACAATGTCTTTTGCTCTAACCAAGGACCCTTTCAGTAACCACTCTATCTCCCGATTGATGCTATAGCTGTTTTGCAAATCCACACCAAACAGGGTTGCGTCGGTCTGCTTATAGTTAAAAATAGGGAAAGCCCCTCTTTGCGTTTCAGAGAAGGTTCCGTCCGGTTGCAAAAAAATATAATCAACAATATAGTTGGCGTAAGCGCTTACTTCTGTTTTCCATTTCTCTTGCTTATAAGAGAGCGTATTTATCCATTTATAGCCCTTCTCACTTTGCAGGTTTTTATCACCAATTTCTATGGAAGCAGTTCCATGATGTAGCCCATTACTGTACAGTTCGTTCACAGAAGGAGGGCGCCACGCTAAACTCAAATCAGATCTAAAATCCAGATAAGGTTTCACATGGAACAAGCTTCCTAAAGAAAAGCTGACATTATGAAAATCATGTTTTCCACCATACCAAACTTTATTAGCGTCATACCCTGCCGCATCTATGGTTTTAAAATCATACCTGATTCCGCCTTCCAGCTCCTTATTTTTTAATCCTATTTTTTTAATGAAAAACACTCCCGGATTAAAACTGTCGTAATTTGGAATTAAAGGAGTAATCTGCGTTCCGGGGACATTATTGTTAACAATAATAGCCGTATTGATTCCGTATTTGATAAAGGAATTATTTGGCTGATTTTTCTCGTAAACAATAGACAGATTTTGAGCCGATAAATCCAGATCTAAAGCCGGAAGATCATTTCTACCTCCCCTGCGTAAATCATATTCTTGTCTGAAATCTTTTTGAAAGCTATAAGTCAACTTTAACACACCATTGTCTTTAAGATACTTTTTGCCGTCAAACTTTAGGAGGTGATGACTAATCTCTTGTCGAGGTACATCTATTCCATAAGAAAAGTTTCCGTCAGCAAAAGGTCTCCCATTTGCAATAGCATATTTTAAATCCTCTACACTACCAATGTGCGCACCTTCGAAAATTCCAAGTTTGGTATTGAAAGAAGAAAGCAAAAGCTCTGTTTCAAAAGATTTTCTTTTATAACCCAATGTGATAGCCCCGTTAATTTCATCTGAACCGGTATTGTTCAAATAATATCCGGGAGCGGATGAATTCCCCGCTTTTTTTAAGGTTCCCTGAAAACGCCAGGCCAAAGTTTCGTTTTTTATTGCGCCCTCTACCTTACCAGACACCAAGCCCATCCTCGAGTTTGAGGCTCCAATAAGGTTAATCTCCGAAGAAAAAGGAGAATGGTAGTTTAACGGCGGAGGATTTAGTAAAATAATTCCCCCCAATGCGTCTGCTCCGTATTCTACCCCAGCAGCACCTTTTATAACAGTAATATCCTTTGCAATAAACGGATCTACTTCCGGAGCATGTTCGCTACCCCATTGCTGTCCTTCTAAACGCACCCCTGCATTATAGATTAAAATCCTGTCAGAGTGCATGCCATGGATTACGGGTTTTGATATGGTTGGGCCGGTTTGAATAGAGTTTACTCCCGCAATATTTTTAAGCGACTCGCCCAAACTTTGTCCTCTGGATAAATCCATTGCCCTGTCTTCTAATTTTTGTGCTGTATAAACAGGCTCTGCAGTAGCTTGCTTCCCAACAACTTTTATTTCTGATAGTGCGGTATTATCCAAAGACAAATAAATATTCATCTCTGTATTTTTATTTACTTCTATAAAGAAGCTTTTCTTCTTATATCCCAAAAAAGAAACTTCAACATTGTATTTCCCTTTACATAGCCTATTCAAATGGAAATGTCCATCAGCATCTGTTAAAGTGTTTTTTTGTATAGAGGAAATGCCAATAATGGCTCCTGATAACACAGAATGATCTTTAGCATCTTTTATCGTTCCATAAAAAACGATATCACAGGTTTGGGTTTTGCCAGACAAAGCCAACAAAACAAAAGCACAAAGTATTAGACAATACTTTTTTATTTGTATCATAAAATTGGATTAAAATAGCGTAATAATATTCTTTAGGCTATTTTAACGGGAGGTGCTTTATTGCTTGGAAGTAAAACAGTGTTATAATAATTTCCAATCTGTACCTGCGCTTTGTAAAAGAAACTTAAACTGGAGAAAACAAAAATTTGCTTGCCCAGTAACGCTGCGGTAAAGTGAAAATAATTAACCGGTTTACAACAAGGATTCTCATGCTCGTGTACTTCGGTGTACTTATGCGAGCCATAAGCAGATTCTTTGTGGTAGTGCAGAATTTCATGGAAAGGAATAGCTATTTGCAGTACTGAAGCCAGTACCGCAAAAGAGATAAACCTGATGAACTTCTTGCCCATAAATGCAAATATAACTGATTTTTTATGGTTTGCACAAATGAGAACGTAACGATTAAGAAAGAAATAGACCTAGACAATGTGTTTTTGATTTTCAAATTATAATCCCTGCCCTATATAAATTCTATATTTGCTTTATGACAGCAAAAGAAATTAACGAGAAATTTTCAAGACTACAAAATATATTGGCCCGGGAATTTGACAATGAAAAACCGGACATTAAGGTTATCCTTTTTTTAATAGGTATTCAGGAATTAGGCAAAGGTGCCGGAAAATTTAGCAAACGACAAAAAGAAGAATTAATGCATATTGCTACCTGTCGCCTTTTTTCCGAAATGGGTTTTTATGAGCTGGAAGGTTTAGATCAGGATGGCTGGCCGCATTGGAAAAAGGTAAAACAGATTCCAAATTATACTCTTTTAGAACAAGAACATATTTTGCGAACGCTGATTGTTAATTACTTTTTAGATTTATATCCGGAGTTAAAATCATGATAAAAAAGCTACTGATATCCTGTTTGTTTGTAGGATACTCGCTATGTGTTATTGCATCCAAACAAAAAGATGTTTTTGTAAAGATAGAGACCAATAAAGGCGACATCTTTTTAAGACTATACAACGAAACCCCGAAACACCGGGATAATTTCATGAAAATAATCAAGGACAAAAAACTAGATGGAACTTTGTTTCACCGGGTCATTAAAGATTTTATGATACAAGGTGGCGATCCCGAGTCTAAAAATGCAAAACCAAAGCAATTATTAGGAAGTGGCGATTTAGGTTATATGATTCCGGCCGAGTTCAATCCCAATTTAATACACAAAAAAGGAGCTCTGGCCGCGGCCAGAAACAATAATCCAGAAATGGCATCAAGTGCTTCTCAATTCTATATTGTACAAGGGAAAGTGTTTAATGATATGCAGTTGGCTTACATGGAGCAGGATAAAGGAGTAAAAATACCCGATGAGCATAAATCCATTTACAAGACTATTGGAGGTACTCCTTTTCTGGATGGAGAGTATACCGTTTTTGGTGAAGCGGTTAAGGGCGTTGAAATTATAGACGCTATTGCTTCTGTTGCTACTGACAGCAACAACCGTCCAACAGAAGATATTGTGATGAAGGTGTCTGTGATGAAGAAAAAAGAAATCAAAAAATTACTGAAACCAGCAGGTGAAAAAAATAAATAGTCAAAACAGCATTAATATCTCAAGTAAAAATGAAAATCATATCCTATAACGTAAACGGAATAAGAGCGGCTATCAATAAAGGCTGGATAGATTGGCTTGAAGCCACACAGGCAGATATTGTTTGTTTGCAGGAAATTAAAGCCACGCCAGATCAGATTGCAGACATTCAACAGATTGCAGATTTAGGTTATCATCACTTTTGGTATCCTGCACAAAAAAAAGGATATAGTGGAACAGCTATATTAACTAAAACACAGCCCAATCACGTAGAGTATGGTTGCGGTATAGAAGCGTATGACAACGAGGGAAGAATTATAAGGGCTGATTTTGATACCTTTTCGGTAATAAGCGCCTATTTCCCTTCCGGATCCAGCGGTGATGAAAGACAAGCTTTTAAATACCAGTTTTTGGACGACTTTGAAATTTATGCAGGGCAATTAAGAACTACGTTTCCTAATTTATTAATCTGTGGAGACTATAATATTTGTCATCGTGCTATAGACATCCATAATCCAAAATCTAATGCAAATTCTTCCGGTTTCTTGCCAGAGGAACGGGAATGGATGGAAAAGTTTATCAACTCTGGTTATATAGACACCTTTAGGCACCTAAATCCTGATCCGCACCATTATACCTGGTGGAGCTACAGAGCCGGAGCCAGAGCTAAGAATCTGGGTTGGCGTATAGATTATCATTTGCTTTCTGATACGATGGAAGATAAAATAAAAAGGGCTACAATCTTACCGGAAGCCAAACACTCTGACCATTGTCCCATATTATTGGAATTATATCCATAATTTGTTTTTGAATATTACATTCGGGCATTATTTATTGAATTTCTTTGGAAAACCTTGTCGTTACTTTCAAAGAAGTTCAATAAGATTAAAAACCAATGATAAATATCTTCAAACAATTTCATAAGTATTTCAATTTTCACAAAGTGCAACTAAAGTGGGAGTATACTGGGAGTAAAGTACTAGTATAGTGGGAGTAACAATGTGCTACATTTTACCTCCACAAAGTAAAAAGAAGAAGCGAGAATACCGATGCTGTATCTTCTTGCATAAAATTACGTAAGTGCCTAAGAGCTATAGTAATTTGATTTTCGACGGTCCTTTTAGAGATATTCAGTTTTTCCGCAATCTCATCATTTGTCAGATTCTCCATTCTGCTTAACCAAAAAATTTCGCGGCAACGCTTAGGTAATGGTTTTAAACTATCCGTCAATTTTGACTCAAAATCTTTATAATTTAATTTTTCTTCAACAGCATTAAAAACCTTCCCCGGATCCAGCCCCTCATAATTCTCAATATATTCTATAGGAGAAACCTTTCTTGCCTTTAATTCTTTAAATACATGATAGCGGGCTGTTACGTGAATATAATCTGCAAAACTTTTGATATTTAAATATTTTCTTCTTCGCCATAACACTACAAAAACATCGTGGACTACCTGTTCTGCAATTCCTGAATCTTTAAGATAATGATCTACTGTTTTGTAAAGTTTTTTCCAATAACGATTATACAACACAGCAAATGCCCTGGAATCATCTTCCACCACACCTTCCCATAGTTTCTCATCTGTCAGTCGATCTTTGAGCATTTATAATTGCAGTATGTTATACTTACGAGGTCGTGTTAAAAATATATATTTTATTTGAAGTGTCAAATATGTAAAGTTTTTACGAGAGCGAGATTATATAAATGTTAAGAATTGATCTGTCTCTGATTTTTTCAAAAAAAATTCTTTTTTATGTGTGTTCGCTTTGCTAATCACCCTCTATATAGTAAAAGCACATAATAATGACTTCTGAAGAATACATACGGCTTTACCAAAAATATATAGCAGGTGAATGTACACCAGAAGATGAGGAGTTACTTTTTGGTTACGAGGATAACTTCATGCTCCAAAATCCATTTGAATCAGAAAAGGAATCTGCCAAAGAAAAAGAACTACGCAGAAAAATATATGGCCGGATTTACAAAACCATAAACAAAAAAGAGGTTAACATATACAAATTATGGGCAAAGTATGCCGCAGCAATTTTAATAACCTTATCTGTTGGCATTACCACCTATACAGTCCATAAAAAAGACCTGGAAAGAGAACAAACGAAGTCTGTGTCTGTAAAACCACCTATTCCCATTCCTGTACAGGACTCTTCCGCAGTTATGTTAACACTATCTGATGGCTCTGTAATCTCTTTAGACAATGCCAACAACGGGTTACTTACTGAGGATGGGTCTTCCAAAATAAGCAAAACAGCAGATGGAGAAGTAGAATACAAGATAACAAACAACTGGGGCTATTTAAATGCATCCATCAACAAACTATATGTGCCTAAAGGATCTCTGTATAAGTTAATCCTTGCCGATGGCACTAAAGTTTGGTTAAACTCTAATTCTACGCTTCATTATCCATCCGACTTCAAAGGAATAGAGAGACTGGTAGAACTTTCTGGAGAAGCTTATTTTGAAGTAGCCAGGAACGAAAAAATGCCTTTTGTTGTAAAAACAAAAACATCCAAAGTACAGGTTTTAGGAACTCATTTTAACATCTCTGCCTATACAGATGACAATATTGAAAAAACAACTTTAACAGAAGGATCGGTAAGAATTTCTCAAGGAGGGCATAATGTAGTTTTAAAACCAGGACAACAAGGCCTTGTAGCCAATAAAAATACAGAGATTAAAGTACAAGAAGTTAACCTAAAACAAGTTTTGGCATGGAAAGAGGGCTATTTCTTGTTTAAAGATGATAACATTAAGGATGTAATGAAACAAATTTCACGCTGGTATAATGTTGATATAGATTATGAAACAAATACAGAAGGGAAATTATTCGGAGGGATTTATTCAAAATCAAAAGATCTGGATGAACTTCTGAAAGGACTTGAGTTAACTGGAATCGTAAAATTTAAAATAATTCCTGAAGAATCTACAAGTAAAGGGAGGAGGGTAATAGTTATGGATTAACCGATATAAAACATAGCTGATATCCTAAAAAAATCCCGAAAACGTTGCACCGTTCCCGGGATAAGTATCAGGATTCAACTGAATTTTACTTGTCGCATCAATTGAAAATTAAACCTAACATTCAAATGTATAAAAAAAACACTGTATTTAACTGCAGCGCGAACACCTATTGTAACTCAAAACTTATTCGTATCATGAGATTACTATCCATCCTCATGTTGGTAACCATTATGCAGGTTAGTGCCAGCTCGTTAGCTCAAAACATCAACATGCAATTAAAAAATGTACGTTTAGAAGAAGCTTTCGTTCAACTCCAAAAACAAAGTGGATACGATTTTCTTTACAGTTCTCAACTGTTAAAATCCGCTATCCCTGTAACAACCTCTTTAAAAGGAGCTACCATAGAGGAAGCAATGGAAAAATTAATGAGCAACCAGCCGTTTACTTACGTCATTAATAAAAAGACAATTACTATAAAGGCAAAACCTCAACCTCCAAAACCTATTCAGATTAATGGAAAGGTAACAGATGAAGAAAACGAGCCTTTGATTGGTGTTTCTATCAGAATTAAGAATACCCAAACCGGGACTATTAGTGACGAAAAAGGAAGTTTTTCTCTTAACACTACAGACAAAAATATTTCTCTTGTGTTCAAGTACATGGGTTTTGAGGAAAAAGAAGTTCCCATAGGTGGAAACAAACCCTTAAATGTTGTTTTAAAGAAAACGACATCAAAACTCGAAGAAATTGTAGTTATAGGCTATGGGGAAGTAAAGAAAAGAGATTTGACTGGCGCTGTATCTGTAGTAAATACTAAAGACATAGAAGATGTCCCAGGACAAAGAGTAGACCAAATGTTACAAGGCAGAATTGCCGGAGCAGAAATTGTTTCCACTTCTGGAGAGCCCGGTGCTGAAACGTCTATCAGAATTAGAGGAACTCGTTCTATTAGTGCCACTAACGAGCCTTTATACGTAGTAGATGGTGTAATGGATGCCGTTGATAGTATGAACGACATTAACCCTAATGACATTGAATCTATCCAAGTATTAAAAGACGCTTCATCAACTGCCATTTACGGATCAAGAGGAGCCAACGGAGTTATCCTGATTACAACAAAAAGAGGGAAAGAGGGGGTAAATGAGTATATGTTTCGTTCAACCATCGGTATATCTCAAATTCCAAGATATCTGGATTTAATGAATGCTCAAGACTTTGCGGAACTATTAAATGATGTGTATTATTTCTCTAATACAGCGAATCAAATAAAGCCGATAGAGGATTATCCTTTCCCCAGACCTGCTGACCGCGGGGAAGGAACAAACTGGACAAAAGAAATTACCAGAACAGCACCAACCAACAGCCATACATTTACCGCATCAGGCGGAAATAGAAGTACAAAATATTTTTTCTCCGGAAATTATAGTGATAATCAAGGTATCATTATCAACAGCGGCCTTAAAAGATATCAGGCCAGACTCAACCTAGACCAAACCTTTAGTAAACATGTTAAGGGAGGTATTAACCTAAACTATTCTTTTATAGAACGGGAGTTTAATAAAGCAGATATCGGTACCCAAACATTATGGTATACATCAACTCTTTTTCTTTCTCCTATTATTCCTACCTATAAAGCAGATGGTTCTTTAAATGACTGGAATTCTCAGTGGTATGAGGGGCAGATATTTAATTCTCCGTTAGCTAATTCCTTACTACAGAAAAAAGATTCGCAACAAAAATCTCTTTCTCCGAACTTTTTTTTAGAAGTAACCCCTACTAAGGGCTTAAAAATAAGATCTTCTGTTTCATTTCATGACCATAATCGTTTTGATGATACTTTTTACCCTTCTATACTACCCACCCGGGCCAATGCCGAAAGAGGGGCTTATGCCTATAAAAGAGCTTATCGTACAAACAATATTTTAAACGAAAATACCATAACATACAATAAAAGCTGGAATAAAAAGCACAACTTCGAAGGATTATATGGATTTACTGTACAGAAAAGTAAATACGTAGAGTTTAACGCAAGTGGCGATGGATATCTTGTCGACGACTTATATACCAATGACCTAAGAGCTATTCCCTCTAAAGAAAACACTACACTTACATCAGACTTAAATGAAAGAGGAAGGCTTTCGCACCTGACAAGATTAAATTATAACTACGACAGTAAGTACTATTTTACGTTTACCGGCAGGTACGATGCTGCCTCCAATTTTGCAGCAAATAACAAATGGGCCCTTTTTCCCTCTGCAGCATTAAAATGGAACCTAAAAAGTGAAGATTTCTTGAAAAACATAGATTTTATAAACAATCTATCGCTAAGAGCCAGTGCAGGTATTTCAGGTAACGATGCTATCGGCATGTATCAGTCTCTTTCCAGATATTCTTCATCTACATCAAACTATATCTTTGATGGAGTTATTCCCGTTAGTTATTTCCCGGCAAGAGTTCCTAATCCTAACCTGACCTGGGAAAAAACCAAACAAATTAATTTTGGTCTTGATTTAACTGTTCTTAAAAACAAGGTAGATTTAACCGTAGAATATTATAGTTCCAGAACAAATGACCTTTTAGTTTCTTTACAACTACCAACCCAGGGAGGCTATACCAGCAGACTGACAAATTTTGGGGAAACGTCAAATAGTGGAATAGAGGCCTCTTTAACGACCAAAAATTACACTCGTAAGCTCTATTTCTGGAACTCAACATTTACCATTGCACACAATACCCAAAAAGTTATTGACGTAGGTACATTTGACAGAATTGCAACCTACACAAATCCGTATGGAGCACAATATATGATGTATGGGTACGAAGCTGGAAGACCATTAAATGCTTTATGGGGAATGCAATATGCAGGTACCTGGAAAAATCAGGAAGAAATAAACCAAAATCAGATCGATAAAAAATATGTTTCTTCATCTACAGCTTATTATGAGCCGGGCAGACAAAGATATATAGATCAGAACAATGACGGCCTGCTTGATAACAACGACTTAGTATATCTAGGTAACGCTGACCCCATTGTATACGGAGGATTACAAAACAGTATCCGTTTAAAAAACTGGTGGATAAACATCTACTTCAACTATTCATTAGGAGGTAAAATATATAATCCTACAGAGTTGTTCATGGGAACCGGAACCTCCCTTACCAACCAATATAAATATATGGAAAACAGGTGGCACCCAGTTAGAAACCCTAATTCTGATATTCCGAGAGCATCATCTAAAGATGATATCCCTAATGACCGATTTGTATACGATGCGAGCTTCCTAAGATTGAAAAGCGCCTCTGCAAGCTATGTGTTCCACCTATCAAAACTTACCCATAATAAGCTAAGAGAACTTCATTTAACAGCCGCTGGAAGCAATTTATTCTTATTAAAAAAATATAACGGTTATGACCCGGAGGTTTCTACCCAAAGCGGTGGTTCTACTATTAGAAGAATGGACAACGGAGCATATCCTAACAGCCGAATGTTAACTTTTACAGCCACATTAAAATTTTAATTATTAAGGAGTTTAGTTAATGAAAAATTATATAAATATTATAGCATTATTAGTAATAATAGGAGTTACAAGCTCGTGTAAAAATGTTATAGAAGAAAATCCAAAAGGTTTTATTCCCGCCAGCGAGTTTTTTAAAAACGAGGCACAGTGTATTGCGGCTTTGAATGGTTGTTACACTCCTCTAAACAGCATTTATAAAGAGGATTTAATGTTCGCCACAGAAGCTGTAACAGACTTAGCCTTTCTGAAAGTAACCAATAATGTAGATACGCGTTTAGATATATCTCCGTCGCAACCTGGAATGGGAGCAGGCATATGGACACAAAGTTATAAAGGAATAATGTATAGTAACGCAGCGATAGAAGGGATACAAAATGCAACGATAGAAGAGTCCCGAAAACCCGCTTTAATTGCAGAAGCCGTAACCTTAAGAGCATTATACTATTACATATTAACCTCAACTTTTGGAGACGTTCCATTTTATTTAGAGAACATCAGTGACATCCCTACAATGGAAAGAGTAAACAGCCTGGGAAGAATGAGTGCAGTCGCAAGTAGAGACTCCTTGGTTAAAAACCTTTTAGAACATGTTTCAGCTATGCCCCACGTTCGCCCTTCCGAAATATCAGGCAACAGAGTCTCTGCCCCACTTGCCTATATTCTAATAGGAAAACTTGCTATGTGGAATAAAGATTGGGAAACAGCATTAACAGCTTTAAAGAAAATAAAGACCATTTATGGAAATCTGACTGCGGCAACCTATCCATTAACAGACACCTATTTCAGAAATAAAAACACACGTGAATCTATTTTTGAGGTACAATACACATGGTCTGCAACCGGATTGAGGAAAACCACCAATGTAGCGTGTTCCTTTACTCCTCCAAGAACGGCAAATACCAGTTTGTACAACGGAATAAATATTCCCGAATTAGGAGATAAAGCAACTATATATACATCTGTAACTCCATCTGAATATTTTATGGAGCTATACAGACAGAATACACTTGACCCTAGAAGGAACATTATTCTCGGCTATTCCTATAATGGAACACCTTTTCCTCGCCCACAGGCAAACAATGGATTAGGTAAAGCGTGGATGGGCCCTAAGTTTTGGTGCCCCGGTATGGATAATATCTCTGATGGTAACAATCAAAAAGTTTTCAGATATGCTGATGCCATTTTAATGATGGCAGAATGCTCCAACGAATTAGACGAATACCCTGATGCGCTGAAATATCTTAACGAAGTCAGGACAAGAGCGCAAAACAGCACTCTATCTTCTTTCCCTGGAAAAACTCTCTTTAGAAAAGAGATAAAAGAAGAAAGAGCCCGAGAACTAATGGGAGAATACGGAAGAAAATGGGATTTGGTTCGTTGGGGAACTTTCTATGACGATGTCAAAGCAACCATAGCCTTAGAGTATCCAGATATTATGAAAAACATAAGGCCTTATCATGAATATTATCCTATTCCTGACAATGAGGTAGTTAAATCTAACGGGAAATTGGATAACAACGCATATACTGGATTTTAAGATGATGAAAAAAACACTGTTATTCATATTGTTATTTATTTGTTGTTTAAGCTTATCCGCACAGTCTTTTAAGATAATTAGCTACAATATATTGGAAGGCATGAAAATGGATACCTCTCAAAAGAAACAAAAATTTGTAGAATGGCTAAAACATCAAAACCCTGATATTCTAGCTATACAAGAGGCCAACAAATTTACCGAGCAGTCTTTATCTGAATTAGCAAAATCTTACGGACATCCGTATGCTGTATTGGTTAAGGAAAGCGGGTATCCAACTGCTCTTACTTCTAAATATCCGATTGAAAATATCGAGAAAGTAAATGAAGGGATTACACACGGATTTATTGCTGCACAGATCAAAGGAATAAATATAGTAGTATTACATTTAAACCCTCATGACTATCAGCGCAGAAGAAACGAAATAAAGCAAATTACAGATAAGATTTCTAAAAAATTTGATAAAAAGAACCTTCTCGTAATGGGTGATTTTAACTCATTCACACCTCTTGAAAAAGAGGTGTTTGACAACGGAGTAGTACTAAGTAACATTAAAAAAGCACAACAACGATCTAACGGAAGACATAATAACCTCATAAACGGAGAAGAACTGGATTTTGAAGTACAGCAACATCTTTTGGATTATGATCTTGTAGATGTATTAAAGGAACTAGAGAAAAAAGATCCCAAAAATGCATATAACATCATTCCACAAACATACCGTATAGATTATATATACTGTTCAAAAGATATGATCAAAAAGGTAAAATCCGGATTATTCATCAGAGATTACTTTACAAAAAAATATTCTGACCATTTACCTATTGCTATAGAAATAAAGTTATAGAGAATTTAAAATATTAAGACATGAAGAATACTTTTCTTACAAAATTTCAAAAAAGCTGTTTGCCTCTATTGGCTGTTTTTATAGCTTTTATGAGTTGTCAAAAAACCAGCTTAAACAATTTCAGTAAAGACCTGGCCCTAGATGCGTCAACAATTAGACTGGCAGACTCCGCCGCCTCTACAAGAATACAGGTTTATTCAGACAATAACTGGACGGTAAGTACAAAAGCAGGTGATGACTGGATTTCATTAAGCACTACTTCCGGGAGCGGAAAAGGAGACTTTATGGCCAACGTTACCTCTAACAAAGGGAATGTTCCTAGAAAAACGGAAATATATATTTCAGCAGGCAGTAAAACTGACACTATTTTTATTCAGCAAAAAGGATTAACCGCTCAGATAAAATTCACAGATAAAAACCTGAATGCTGTTTCTAAAGGAGGACCCCTGAAAACGGAGTTAAAAATAAACCTTCCTTTTGACCTTTTGGAACAGGAACTAAGATATGAAACGTCAGGAGAAGAAGGGTGGATATCAGACATTAATTACAATGATGGATTTATTCATTTACAAACACAACAAAGTCAATTGAACGGGCAAAGACAAGCTACATTAAAGTTTTCTTATCTAGATATTTTGGGTGTTCTTACTCAGGATTCTATTCTGATTGTTCAAAACCCCAAAGCAGAGTATGACGATGCTATATTAAAAGACTTTAATTATGTAAAAAACAGCTTAGGAACAGGTGTTGTAACTGAAAACATCTATATAGAGGGTATTGTTATTGTGGATAAAAACAACCCTAACATTGCAAAAAATCCTAATAACCCTAACAATAAACACGAAATAGACAAAACAGAAAATACTATTACAGTCTATATACAAAGCACTGATGGAACATCAGGAATAAGAATAAGAACAAAAACCGGAGGAGACAACATTTTCAATAAGAATGAAAAAGTACAGCTATGGTTAAAAGGAACAACATTGACTAAGACCAGCGCCCCTGCAACTGCAACCATTTCAGATTTTCCTTCTGTTAATATCATTTCTAAAGAAACTAATTCGTCTGCCCTTGTACCAAGAACAAAGTACATGCAAGATCTAAATGATAATGATATTTACACTTATATAACATTAAAAGATGTCGAAATTTCCGTTCCTTCTGGATCTTATTACAATATCAACCATGGCTATCAATGGCGTATAGACACTTACCCTACAAACATACGCGATATAAACGGAAACAGTATGTACCTGCTTACCAATGATGCCGTTCCTTATAAAAGAAACGGAACAAGAGTACCACAAGGGTCCGGCAATATATCAGGGGTCATTGTTAACGAAGATCACCCAAGATATGGCAATATCGGTAAATATGCCATAAGACCAATGGCACAGGAAGAAATTGCACTTGCAAACGACAGGAACAACGGTTTCTCTAATATTTTGGTAGAGTGGAGCAAGTTTCCTATTACAACTCCAGATATAGGCACAGGTACATTGACAGCTACTGGGGGCAATAACATTACTGGTATAGAGGATTATAACAGGCTTACTGGTCAGGTTTCTGGGTCTGCCGAAGACAAAGGAGCTGTATTAAACGGTGCATGGTATACTAATAATTGGTGGAATAATACAAAAAACCGAGGAGAGGCCTGGTTAATCGGCGTTTCTACAGCAGGCATTAACAAACAACTTTCACTCCAAGCAGAAATTTTGTCAAATGTTGGAGGACCAAGGAACTTTGAGGTAGAGTGGTCTACAACCAATGATATGGACAGCAATACATGGAACTATATAGCCGACTATACAGCAGAAGATCTGGTAAATTGGGACAATACATTACTAACACAGGTACCTGGTTTTAAGGTAGTAAATATCAAACTTCCATTAGAGCTATTAGGTAAGCCACAGGTTTATATCAGACTAAAAGTAAAAGACAAAGCCGCAGGTTCAACATCAAGTAATACCGGTGCTACACTTAGTACTTCAGTAAATAGCAGAATGGCACATTTATCAATTAAATACAATAAATAATCTGTTTGTTGATAACAACTCTGTCTTTTAAAAAAGCTCTCTAAGTCTTGCGAAAATTATAAGAATATCAATCTGCTAATTTTCGTAAGACTTAGCTATAGAAAAAACTAATTTTTATATAAAAACGATCCTAATCTATTAGAAAGATCTAAACAGGAAGACTTAACTCCAAATCAAAAAGATTTTGGGAAAGGGCATTCTTTTTAGATATACGACCTAAATTATGAAAATATCAAAGCTATTAACCTTAATAGGTCTCTTCTTCTTATCGGAAAATTCCTTTGCTCAAGATGTAAACGAAGTAAAAATCATTCCACAACCCAATAGTATCAAATATTTGGGTACTGAATATGTAATTGGCAGTAAACAAGCTATTGTATACAAGGGTTTCAAGCAAAAACCTGAAACTTTAGACAGGTTCACCAAAGAAATTATTGCACAAATCCCCACAAAAGAAACTAAACATTCACAAAGCATAGTTTTAGAAAAGACAAAAACAGACAACATCCACGAAGCTTATTCTTTAAAAATAGATAATACTGGTATTAAAATAAGTTCATCAACCGAACAAGGTGTTTTTTACGGCTTGCAGTCATTGTTGCAAATCATACTAGCTTCAGATAATAATATTCTTGCAGCGTTAGAAATAAAAGACATTCCAAGATATAAATACCGTGGACTACATTTAGATGTCGGCCGGCACCTGTTTCCGGTTTCTTTCATTAAATCTTACATAGACTTAATGGCTCATTATAAGCTTAACAACTTTCATTGGCATTTAACAGAAGATCAGGGCTGGCGTATCGAAATTAAAAAGTACCCGAAACTGACAAGCATTGGTGGAACCAGAGAAGGCACACTCATTAATCACCTGAAAGATAAACAACATGTTTACGACAAAACCCCTTACGGCGGATATTATACTCAAGACGAAGTAAAAGAAGTAGTTGCCTATGCTGCCTCAAAATACATCAATGTAATTCCAGAAATAGAGCTTCCGGGCCACTCATTGGCAGCGCTTTCTGCTTATCCGGAATACGGCTGTGGAGAAAATCCGGGGCCTTATAAAGCAACCATGGGTTGGGGAATATTTGACGATGTATATTGCGCTGGGAAAGAGTCTACATTTACCTTTTTACAAGATATACTAGACGAAGTTCTTTTGCTTTTCCCTTCAAAATATATACATATTGGAGGAGATGAATGTCCAAAAACCAAATGGAAAACCTGCAAATACTGCCAGAATCGAATTAAAGAGAACAAGCTTAAAGATGAGCATGAACTGCAATCTTATTTTGTACAACGTATAGAAAAATACCTGAATGGAAAAGGCAGATCCATTATTGGATGGGATGAAATTCTTGAAGGAGGCTTAGCTCCAAATGCAACGGTAATGAGCTGGAGGGGAGTAAAAGGAGGAATAGCCGCCGCTAAACAACATCATGATGTAATCATGACTCCAAGCACACATCTTTATTTTGACAATAGAGAAAGTATCTCTTCCGAAGAACCCCAAACAATAAGCTCCGCTTACCCTACCCGACACGTTTCGCTTAAACAAGTATATTCTTTTAACCCTTCTTTAGACACCCTGGCTCCCGAATTTCAGAAACATGTAATTGGTGTTCAGGCAAATTTATGGACAGAATATATAAAGACACTCGAAAAGGTTCTTTACCATATTATGCCAAGAATATATGCCTTAGCAGAGATTGGATGGACCACTTTAGAAAACAAAAACTGGGAGAACTTTTCTCAAATAAGAGTATCAGAACACCTATACCGATTTGATAAAACCGGAAAAACCTACCGCGTACCCCAGACCATTGGTGTAGAGCAAGATACTTTATTGGGCGAAACGATAGAAATAAAACTTAAGCCTTCAGTAAAAAATGCCAAAATCTATTACTCTATAAATGGATATACACCAACTGAGATGGACTATTTATACACAAACCCTGTAAAAATACACATACCCAAAGGAGAGGAAAGGATTTTTAAATCTGTGGTAATCACTCCCTCTGGCAGAAGAAGTGTTACCAGCAAAATCAATCTCATTAATAAATAGAAAAGATCATCATGAAATATAAATTGTTATTACTAATATTGTTGTTGTTAGAGACACATCAATCTTTTTCACAAGCATTTTCTCCAGATAATCTAATTCTTTTAAGGCATAATATTGGTGGTAGTGGGGGATCAAAAGACCCTTCAAATAACGGCAATCTGGGAATGGCCATATACCTGGATGAATGGGATTTTAGTAACCCCGAATACCCAAAGCTTATACAAACATTAAAGCTTCCTTCTACAGCAAAAGAAGGTCAACCCATTACCATGAACGGATCTATTTCATGGGAAGGCTATATGACCAGATCTGCTAATAAAAAGCTCATCATCATACCGGGATATGCTGCTACAGAAGGAAGAAATGTAAACAGACAATCGTCTAAATCTGTACCCAGAGCAGTAGCAACTGTAAATGCTGACAAAAAAGTAGAAATGGGGGGCGCCATAGATAATGCCTTTTCCGAAATAAGCTACAGATCTGCAACAGCGATAGATGGTTCTGAGTTTTGGTTATCTGGCGAAACCGTTCCCCGATATAATAGTGGTCCTTATTATGTAAAAAAAGGAGCAACAAAAGGAGTAAACATAGGTGCGGCAATACCCGGATCAAGGATAATTAGAATTTTCGAGAACACGCTTTATGCCAGCCTCAAAACCGCTATGTTCCAAATAGGACATTCTATTCCTCGTACCAACGATACATTAGCGACTATAAAGCTTAATCATTTAAACAAAGAGGATTACCCGATGGATGCTTTTGATTTTTACCTCGCCAACTTAAGTACAGACCAGGCTAGCCCCCATAAAGTAATGTACGTAATGGATGCTGCCCGAACTAAAGGCGTAAGGAAATATTCATACGATGGTAAGCTTTGGATTGCAAATGGAATAGTAGAGCTAGCAAATGCCAAAGCTGTAGAAGGTAAAGTAGAAAAAGATGGATCCGTTTCTCTATATATAATCTGCCATACGGATAATCCATTACAGGGTGATTCAAAAGTTTTCTTAATAAAAGATGGCAGTGGCTTTATGCAAGAAATTAAAGCCACTCCTCAGCTTATACTTAATGCAAGCGGAACGCATCGCCAATATAGATCTATCTCTTTTAGCCCCATAAATTAATTCTTTAAATAATTTAATTTTTATGAAAATGAAAAAACTACTTTCCTTTACAATGATGGCCACTCTTTTAGGTACATCACTCTACTCCCAAGATTTCACTGAAGGTAATTTAGTGTTATTAAGAATCCCACACGATGAAACGACCAGCGGAGGAGGAGAAACCACAAACGGTAACGGCGCATTACCAATGTTTCTAGACGAATGGGATCCCAATTGTATCTCTTGCGGTGTAAAAAAAACAGTAGCCTTACCCACCGAAGAAACTACAATAAGCGGTAAGCTTAATTATCGCGTAGTAGGTAATGGTTCAAGCGGAGCAACGCACCATATTTCAAGGTCTGTGGACGGCAGATATCTTGTTGTTCAGGGTTATAGTATTCCTACAGGGACAAATGTCCATTACACAAATGCTACCTATGACAATATCAAACCATCATTTGCTTTAGTAGACCATGCAGGCAATATTAACAGCACTACACGATTTACCAACGCTTTTACCACAGGCTGGATGCGGGCAGCAGTGTCTTATGATGGGACAGGAATATGGTTCGGCAATGCTTCCTCTGCCGGAGGCATTCATTATCTCACGGTAGGGTCTGAAGCAAACACGACCCGTATCGGAGGGGACTATGCATGGACGGCACATTTAGATGGAAAAAAGGTATTGATGGGTTACAATGGGTCAATCCGGAGGATTGGTCCTGCTGTAGATCTCCCAAAAACCACAGGGCAAACAGTACAGGCTTTCACATTATCTCCAGATGCCACAGACAATAATGCTAAACCTTCTGCTGTAGGCATGATTGCTCTCACAAATAAAGCTGGCCAAAAAGTTATTTATATATGTGATGGAAATGGAACAGGATCAAGTCCCGGTATAAAGAAATACCTGGTTAACGAGGCGGCTAATACCATAACATTTAAAGGCTATATTCCTATAAGTGCTTTGCCTTTAGGTGGCGGAGTAAGCAGTATAGTAGGAAAAGTCCTCTATGAAACAGACGGCACCACTTTTAAAAGTATAGAATTGTTTACTATAGGAAGCGGAACCAATATTACTAACGATGCCGGAAGATTAGTTAAAATAGTAGATTTAGCAAAATTCGATGAAACGATTAATGCAACATCTTCACTGTTAAAAAACTTTAAAGACGAGGAAATAGGCGGTAAAAAATATTTTGTACGAAGCTTGGCCTGGGCCCCTGTAGAAAACTCTACATTACCAATAAAACTAGAAAGCTTTAAAGCTAGCCAGTCAACACGTGGGATAGAATTAAGATGGACCACCGCATCTGAAATAAACAATGCGTATTTTGAAATACTAAAATCTATAGATGGAGAAAATTTTGAGGTGGTAGGAACAGTAAAAGGAAGTGGCACAACATCAGCAATGCATTCATATAGCTTTACTGATGTTAATGTAAGCGAAGGCTTATACTACTATCAATTACGTCAGGTAGATATTGATGGCAAAAGTGAAACGAACAGTCCAATACCTGTAAGGTTCTCCGTTCAAACCCAAGATTTCAAAGCATGGCTGGCAGTAAACAATCAGGTAAATATTAAACTAACAGCAAAAAAAGTGCAAAAAACACAAGTTATAGTCAGTGATATTTTGGGAAGGATATTAATAAAAAAAGAGGTTTATATCACAGAAGGACCGAATCAGTTTACCCTGGACCTTAGCAAACATAAATCGCCTTTTATAATAAATATTTCTATAGACGAGAAAGTCTTCACAGAGAAGCTTTTATAATAGTACTTAGGCTAATGCCAACGGTGAAGGTTCTGTGTTTTTTGTCGTAGTACTAAACTACAAAGTTTGAGTATCGGCAAAAAACACAGAAACGCCTTCCTTTTCCATCATTAGGCATAATAACACGATAGTTAGTTTACACCAAAAACAAGCACTAAAAATGAACCTAAAAAAGAAATTATTCTTATTGAGTGTACTAATATTCCTGTGTAAATTATCTGGATTTACACAGACAACTGTTGATTACACAGACAGCAGAATCTTATACGAAGGCCGTGTAGATTTAACAGAAACAAACGGTTTAGGGGTATACTGGCCCGGCACTTCTATAAAAAGCAGATTCATAGGCACAGGTATAGAAGCAGAACTGGAAATTCCTGCCGGAGCAGATAATTACTACTATATTATACTAGACAATATAGTACAAGCCCAAAAACTTGTTGTGTCGGGTTCAAAAAAATACTATACGCTAGCACAGGGCTTAAGCAATACCGAACACACCATCGAATTAGTACGCCTTAATGGCTTCCATGAAGGATATCCAAGGTTTCATACCAAATTTCACAATTTAAAACTGACTGGCACCGGAACTTTCCTACCTGTCGTCCAAACCAAGACCCGTAAAATAGAATTTTACGGAAACTCTATAACAGTAGGCTATTCCAATGAATACCATAATCCTAATAATCCGGCAGAAGACCATGCACATAGCAAATATGAAAACAATTATTTAGGTTTTGCTGCCAGAACAGCAAGGTATTTCAATGCCCAATATAGCGCAATAGCCAAGGGAGGTATTGGCTTAATGGTTAGTACCACCGATACGAAAATGCCATTACTATATAACAAAATCGATCCTTATGACAACAATAGAACCTGGGATTTTAACAACTACCAACCAGATATTGTGGTCGTAAACCTATTGAATAATGATGCCTCTATAATAAACAACCCAAGTGGAAACTCATACTATAGTTCAAGCTTCCCGAGCGGCCCGCCCACAGATGAATTTATCATTAACGCCTATAAAAACTTTATCTCTACCCTAAGGCAGAAATACCCAAATACAAATATTATTTGCGCTCTTGGAGGTAGTTCGGTAAACCCAAATCAAAATAACCGTTGGAAAAACTATGTTACCAGCGCAGCAAACCAGTTGAATGATAACAAAATATTCGTCCACTTTTTCGAATATATAGGGAGAGGTGGACACCCAAAAGCTCTGGATAATGAAACCATGGCAAATAGCCTTATCTGTTTTATAAAATGCAATAATTTATGGGACGCACCAGCAAACACAAACCAGAACTCTACAACAGGCATAGACCTTCCCTTAAGTTCGGAAATGATTTACAGCAAAAATGTACAACTGGCAGATAATGTAGTTATGCAAGGGTTCGACATAGATGCTAACAACAATGTTTTTTATTCACATATAGCGGGCAAGTATATGGTAAAAATATCTAAAGGACTCCCTAACTCTACCCCCGAAAGCTTAATGACGCTTAGATACTTTGGTCATAGTACCAATATGGCAGTAGAAAAACAAGCAAACGATCATTACGTATGGATTGGTAATTACGGAACAAAATACGTAGATGGTAACTACTGGGCAGAGCAAGTTGTTTCAAGAATAAAGTACGCTCCGGGAGCAACGTATCGTAATCATGAAGCTGTTGAAAACTACTATATAGGCCCTTACAAGCATTTAAATCCAACTATTGACTTTGAAAACAACATATTAGCCATAAGTTATTCCAGCGAAAGACCTAACAAAAACAGTTTTGTTCTATACAAGCTGGATGAGGTTAAATCTCTGGCCATATCTTCTGTAACCTTGCAACAGTTAACCTATGGCGGCAGTGGCGGCGATGCCGAAGTAACCGTTTCTCCCACCATTCCTGTTCGGGATTTAAGACAACTGACCCCCATAGCTGCATTTGATGTTAACCTTACTCCTCTCGATTGGCAAGGGTTTGACATAAGCAATGGAAAGCTATATTACTATGAAGGGAAAGGAGGCGCCAATAACGGCGCCCCCGGAGAAGCCTATGTCACGATATTCGATTTCAATGGACAAATTGTAGAACGTCGAACACAAGTTCAGGCTATAGCTTCTGTACCAGCGCTTCAGCAACAAGGAATAACCTCAACCGGATATATGGAAGCTGAGGGAATAAAAGTTAGAAATGGACATTTATATCTTGGTTTTGCCTCTCGAGAAGGGGATATAAGAGCCGCAAATATATTTAGATATCAACCCGTAATACAATAAGTAAATGAAAATTTTCAAAATCAAATATTTATTATTTTTCCCATTATTAATTATTATTAAACCATCTCTGGCCCAAAAAGAACAAGGTATTGTTTGGCATAATCCAGCCAAACAATCCTTTCGGGTAGTACATAATCAAATATGGAGCGGTAAGGATATAAGCTCCTTTTATGACAGGCTTCCTGCCAAAGCAGAAAAAAACATAAGAAAAGAAGTATGGGATTTATCTAAAAACTCTGCCGGACTGAAATTGATCTTCAATACCAATGCTAAAGAAATAATTGTAAGGTATACAACTCAAAGTAAAAAATATGCCATGAGCCATTTTCCAGCTACAGGAGTATCAGGTTTAGATTTATTCTCGGAAAACACCGATGGCTCATGGGCCTGGGCAAATGGAAAATTTCAATTTAAAGATACCATAACCTATAAATATACCAACCTGAGCTTGGGTAAACTAAAGAATAAAAATGAATCTTCTTTTCATTTATACCTACCATTATATAATAGTGTTGAATGGCTAGAAATAGGGGTTCCTGCAGGCAGTACATTTCAGTTTATTCCTGTTTCAAATGAAAAACCTGTTATCGTTTACGGAACATCTATAGCCCAGGGAGGCTGTGCTTCCAGGCCAGGAATGGCATGGACAAATATCCTGAACAGAGAACTAGATTCACCCGTCATAAACCTTGGGTTTTCAGGAAATGGCCGTTTAGAAAAAGAATTGATAGACTTAATTGTAGAAAAGGACGCAAAGATGTTCATCATAGACTGCCTCCCCAATATAGTAAACGAACCAGAAAACATTAAAAGTAAAATGATTTACGCAACCAATACCATTAGGGCAAAATACCCAAACACACCAATAGTTTTCGCAGACAACTCCGCCTATCTGGAAAACAGAATGGATTCTGTTCGTACATCCAGCTTAATAAGGGCCAATAACATCTCTTTCAATACATTCAAAGAACTGAAAGCAAAGGGAATAAAAAATTTGTTCTATTTAACACAAAAAGATATTGGTTTGAACATGAACGATTCTGTAGATGGAAACCATCCAACAGACATAGGCATGTTAAAACACGCGAAAGTATATAAAAGATTGATTAACAAAACCGTCAAGCACTAAATCATCACATCCTCGTCAATAGGGATTTAAAAAAACAACTATGCAAGCACACTCATTATCTTTTTTAAAGTTTCCCTACATGGAAATAAAAATGATAATTCTTTTGTCTGTATGTTTTTCTCATATAGGTGTAGTACAAGCGCAAAGCCATTCGAAAAAAACTGACATAACCGAGGCCAACGCATTAATTAAACGGATATTAAAAGAGAAAGCAACATCGTTTATAACAGAACTTATTCCTGCTGAAAACGGTAAAGACGTATTTGAGATAGAAAGTATTAACGACAAAATTATACTTCGTGGAAGTAATGCCCTATCTGTTGCAGGGGCTTTAAACCATTATCTTAAGTATATTGCAAACTGTAGTATTACATGGAACGGAATAAACCTGAATTTACCCAAAACCCTTCCGCATCCAAAAAATGTTATTCGGAAAGTTACTCCTTATCAATACCGCTATTACCTGAATTATTGCACTTTCAATTATACTATGAGTTGGTGGAATTGGGAACGTTGGGAAAAAGAGATTGATTGGATGGCACTCAATGGGATCAATATGCCTCTTGCATTAACAGGACAAAATGCCATATGGGCAAAGGTTTACAAAGAGCTAGGGTTTTCTGAAAAAGAATTGGAAAACTTCTTCAGTGGACCTGCATATTTCAGCTGGTTTTGGATGGGTAATCTTGACAGCTGGGGAGGGCCTTTACCCAAAAGTTGGATAGAGGGCGAACAAGCCTTACAGAAAAAAATATTAGAACGTGAACGCGCCTTTGGGATGACTCCTATTCTTCCGGCCTTTACAGGTCATGTACCTCCTTCTTTTAAGGATAAGTTTTCTAATATACAGCTCAAAAAAACAAGTTGGGTGGGATTTCCAGAAGTTTATATCCTTGACCCCAACGAACCGATGTTTACCCTAATTGGCAAAAAATTCATAGAAGAACAAACCAAGGAATACGGTACCAACCACCTGTACACGGCAGATACATTTAATGAAAACACTCCTCCTGTCAATGATTCCATTTACTTAAATAACGTAAGTCAAAAAGTTTATCAGGCCATGTCTTCCGCAGACCCCCAAGCCATATGGGTTATGCAGGGATGGCTTTTCCATCATGGCGCAAAGTTTTGGGGAGAAAAACAAACAAAAGCTTTATTAAATGCTGTTCCGAATGATAAAATGATTATTCTGGACTTATGGAGTGAGCGTTATCCGGTATGGAATCGCACAGAAGCCTATTTTGGTAAACCGTGGATATGGTGTATGCTAAACAATTTCGGACAAAATACCGCTATGAATGGAACCATGGAAAGAATAGCAAGCACCCCTTCAGCAACCTTATATAATCCCGCGGCAGGAAAATTATCTGGCATAGGCCTTACTATGGAAGGGATTGAGCAAAATCCTGTTATATATGAATTAATGCTGGAAAATGTCTGGACAGACAAAGCTATTAATGTAGAAAAATGGTTAAAGGGATATACGCTACGCAGATATGGAAAAGAAAATCATCATGCAGAAAAAGCCTGGAGCATACTTAAAAAAACAGTTTACTCAGACACGGTTACTTCAAGTGGTTTATCTAACATTCTTACTTTCCGTCCATCTCTTTTACCTAAACCCAAAAGCTCAACAACTTTAAGAATTCCCTACAACCCTGAAGAGCTTTTACCTGCATGGAAGGCATTAATACAGGCTGCTCCTGATCTCAAAAACAGTGACGGTTTCCAATACGACCTTATAGATATAACCAGACAGGTAATGGCCAACTATTCAAACATTTTACAACAACAATTAGCAAAACACTACATCGAAAGAAACGGCAATGCATTCAAAAAAAACAGCATTGATTTTCTAAACCTTATAGAAGATATAGATCAATTACTTGCTACCCGAAAAGAATTCCTCTTGGGAAACTGGCTAGAACAAGCTAAATCAAAAGGTCTAACACCAGAAGAAAAGTCAATTTACGAAAAAAATGCCCGTAACTTAATTACCCTGTGGGGAGATAAGAATAGTGAACTACATGACTATGCTTGCAAGCAATGGAGCGGAATGTTAAAAGGGTTTTACAAACCCCGTTGGCAACAATTCTTTGATCTTGCCAACGAAGCAATCGTCAATAACAAGGAAATGGATCTTATACTTTTTGAAACAACTATAAAAGACTGGGAATGGAACTGGGTAAATAGCAATGAAAAGTATACAATAGAAACCAAGGGTAACCCAATCACTATGGCGAACTATTATTTTAAAAAATATTATCCAATAATAGAAAAAGCATATCAACAAAAAACAATTAATCAATAAAAATATTAAGCATGAAAAATGTAGGCATTAAAAATAGATCTTTAATTTGTTCTATAACAATTTTGGGCTTGTTTTCCTTAACCTGTGGAAAAGCCAATGGCTCTCTTGAATCTCCTCAGGTTCAAAAAAAAGAGAAGAACAATACCAGTATAAAAGAGCTACTCGCACTCCCCTTAACAGAAAAGATTATTTACAGCAAAAATGCAGATTTGCCCGACAATGCCATTATGCAGGGTTTTGACATGGATACTGAAGACAATATATTTTATTCTCATGTTACCGATAAATATAAAGTCAGAATCTCACGTGGAAAACCAAATTCTGCACCACAGGACTTTATGACATTGCTATATTATGGACACAGTACCAATATTGCACTTGAAAAAGAAAAAAATGACAACTATATCTGGATAGGAAACTTTGCGACCAGATATCCAAACGGTCACTACTGGCAAGAACAAGTGGTTTCAAGGGTAAAGTATTCTCCCGGAAAGACTTTGAAGAACTTTGATGCAGAAGACAATTATTACATTGGTCCCTACAAACATTTAAGTCCCACAGTTGATGTGGAAAATGACCTTTTGGCCATTAGCTATGCAGATGAAAAAAAACGAGGCCGAAACTGTTTTGTTGTATATAAATTAAGCGAAGCGAAAGCATTGCCCCTCTCTATTATAAGAATAATGGAATTGACTTATGGCAACACAGCTGAAGACGCTGATGAAAAAATTGCTCCCGAACTACAAGTCCATGATCTTACAAAACTAAAACCAGTGGCAAGGTTTGATATTCCCAATACTCCTTTATCCTGGCAGGGGTTTGATGTATGCAAGAACAGAATGTATTATTACGATGGAGAAGGAGGGCCAAATAACAGTATTATCTCTGGAAAGGCATATGTTTCCGTATTTGATTTTGATGGGAGAATAATTGAGGAGAGAACAGAAGTAAAAGCCCTGTCTTCGTTAGAAACACTTAAAGAACAAGAAATAACCTCAACCGGATATATGGAAGCGGAGGGAATAAAAGTTAGAAGAGGTTTTTTATACTTAGGGTTTGGATCTAGCAACAACGGAAGAAGATGTGCACAGATTTTCAAGTATAAACTGGCTGAATAATCTGTTTTTTTAAAGAGGAAAGAAGGAGACAAAAGGAAAAGTACACGTATAATAATCACCCTTTGTCTCCTTTTTAAAAACACACTCAATCCAGAACAATAACTAATATAAGTCCAGAATTTAAACGAGATGTTTTTTATATCCAAATCGTCAGATTTATAGGTGCTTAATCACTCCCTGGTTTTGCAAGCTAAAAAAAGCACAAACTACACCCGGTGCTCTTAGCTAAAATGCTTTTCCCTTAAAGGCAGACAGATTGGACAAGCATAGAAAACAAGTACTATATTTAGAATGATTAAACCTGATAAGTTTCCGCTAAAAATCCACATTTCTATGTAAAAACGTGGACTCACCTCAGTATAAATGCTGAATCATTCCGGAGAGATTAATAAGCTGTATGCTGTTTGTCCAGAAACAGAATGGAACATTTTCCTAAAATTTTGGCTATGTTACATTAAACAATTGTAAATACCCTTTCTTACAAAATAAGAAAAACATCAAGACTCCAACTCCCTATGCCCAGATAGATTATTCCCGTCTGTTTCTTTTAAACGGGAAAACACCAAAGAAGATAAAGCCGTAATAATCCCTAAAATCAGAAAAGTATATTTAAAAACATTGATAGAGGCATCTGTTTTAAAATGCACCTGATGCATAGCGCCCAGCAGTAACGATGTAATTGAAATACCAAAACTTATAGAAAGCTGTTGAGTAACAGCAATCATACTGTTTCCTTCACTAGAATTATCGGCATCTAAATCGGCTACAGAAATAGTATTCATTGTCGAAAACTGCATAGAGCTAACCATTCCATACGCGAGTAATAAAGGTATCAGAAAATAAATAGGGGTTTGTTGATTAGGAAGCGAGAAAAGAGCAATAATAACCGCTAAAAGAAATGTATTACTTACCAGAACCTTTTTATAGCCCAACTTTCTTACCACCTTGGTAACAAAAGGTTTTGCAAAAAGATTTGCAGCAGCAGAAGGAATTAACATCATTCCGGAAATGGTAGCAGAATAACCAAAACCCACTTGCAGCATCAAAGGGAGCAATAGCGGAAAACCACCTATGCCTAATCTTGTTGCCAGGCTACCTATTAAACCTATTCTTAATGTTCTTATTTTAAAAAGCTCTAACCTGATTAATGGATTTTTATGTCTTCTGGCATGTTTGATATAGCAGAAAATCAAAGAAGCAGCTACTAATAAAGAAATCAACACATAATATCCTTGAATTTGCCTGGACGAACTCATTTCCATGGCATGGGTAATCAGGGTTAATGCTCCACTAAAAAAAACAAAACCCAAAAGATCAAAGGAACCGGTCTGTTTCTTAAAATTGGGCATAGCGTAAATTGCCATTACTATTCCAAAAATCCCTATAGGAATATTGATCAGGAAAATCCAATGCCACGAAGCTAAATCAACTATCCACCCGCCCAAACTCGGACCTATCAAAGGACCTATCATTCCCGGAATAATAACAAAGTTGAGTACTTTTAACAGCAACTTTTTAGGATAAGCATAAAGGATTGTTAAACGAGCCACCGGAACCATCATTGCACCTCCTGTTCCCTGCAAAATCCTGGAATAAATCAACTGGTTAATATCAGCACTTAAAGCACAACATAAAGACCCCAGTGTAAAAAGTCCAACTGCCACAGAGAAAGTCACCTTTGTACCTATTTTATCGGCCAGCCAACCACTTAAAGGAATTAAAATAGCCAAAGTAAGGGTATAAGATATAATAACCGACTGCATTTGCAAAGGCGACTGATCTAAATCTTTAGCAATAGCAGGTAAGGCGGTATTTAAAATTGTACCATCCAAAGACTGCATAAAAAAGGCAAGTGCCGCAATCCAAGGCAGGTAAACTTTAACAGCAGCATTTCTTTGTTTTTTTACAATCATTGTTTAGTTATAATAAAAAAAGGGTAAAAAAGTTTGTCATAAATACGTAGAGCCCTTATTTACTTTTCATCTGCCAGATGTGTATTATTTTTACAAAATTAAAATAACCCTGATTTCAACAAATTCATTTTTTTCCCTTATCTTTGCATCCCGACAAACAAGTCGGGATTTTCCTATCGCCTGCGTAAGAAAACCCGAAAATAATTTACGCTAATGCCAAAAGACACGTCAATTAAATCAGTCCTGATCATCGGATCAGGTCCAATCATTATCGGTCAAGCTTGTGAATTTGACTACTCTGGTTCCCAAGCTGCTTTGTCTTTAAAAGAAGAAGGAATTGAGGTTTCCATTATCAACTCTAATCCGGCAACTATTATGACGGATAAAGTGATTGCAGACCATGTTTACCTGCTTCCTTTAAATGTAGACTCTATTGAGCAGATTTTACAAGAACGTAAAATTGATGCCGTATTGCCTACCATGGGAGGACAAACAGCATTAAATCTAGCAAAAGAAGCTGATGAAAGAGGGATTTGGGAAAAATATGGAGTAAAAATCATCGGTGTTGACATTGCTGCAATTGAAAAAACGGAAAACAGAGAAGAGTTCAGACAACTAATGGTTGACATTGGTGTTGGTGTAGCTCCCTCTAAAATTGCCAACTCTTTTCTGGAAGGTAAAGAAGCCGCCCAAGAAATTGGCTTTCCTTTAGTAATACGCCCTTCTTATACATTAGGAGGCTCTGGTGGTGGTTTTGTTCACAAAAAAGAGGAGTTTGATGCTGCTTTGACTAAAGGTCTTACGGCTTCTCCAACTCACGAAGTTTTGGTAGAGCAAGCTGTTATTGGCTGGAAAGAGTTTGAACTTGAATTACTGAGAGACAGTAATGATAATGTTATCATTATCTGTTCTATAGAAAACTTCGACCCTATGGGAATCCATACGGGAGATTCTATAACAGTAGCTCCTGCAATGACACTTTCTGACAGAGCTTATCAGGATATGCGTAATCAGGCCATCAAAATGATGAGGGCTATTGGTACATTTGCCGGAGGTTGTAACGTTCAATTCTCGGTAAATCCTGCTAATGATGATATCATTGCCATTGAAATTAATCCTCGTGTATCCAGATCTTCAGCCTTAGCGTCAAAAGCTACAGGATATCCAATTGCTAAAATTGCTGCGAAACTGGCTATCGGATATAACTTAGATGAATTACAAAACCAGATTACAAAAACAACTTCAGCTTATTTTGAGCCTACGTTAGATTATGTAATCGTTAAAATACCTCGTTGGAACTTTGATAAATTCCCTGGAGCTAACACCGAATTAGGCTTACAAATGAAAGCTGTTGGTGAGGTAATGGGTATAGGTCGTTCTTTTAACGAAGCTTTACAAAAAGCTTGTCAGTCTTTGGAAATTGGCAGAGCCGGATTGGGTGCAGATGGCAAACAAGACAGAAATGTTGAAGACATCATGTACAAACTGGAACACCCTAGCTGGGACAGATTATTTGCTGTAAAAGATGCGTTAAGAATAGGGGTTCCTATCGAATCTGTTAGAAAAGCCACAAAAATAGACAAGTGGTTCTTAAACGAAATCAACGAATTGGTGATGTTGGAGAACGAACTGAAGCGTTATTCTTTAAACAACATTCCTAAGGATACTTTCCTAACCCTTAAACAAAAAGGATTCTCTGATGTACAAATTGCCTGGTTATTAGGAGTAACCGAAGACGAGGTTTATGAGAAGAGAAAAGAACTGGGTTTAAGAAGAGTTTACAAAATTGTTGATACCTGTGCGGCAGAATTCCCTGCACAAACACCGTATTACTACTCTACTTACGAAGGAGAGAACGAATCTATTCCTTCTGATAAAAAGAAAGTAATTGTATTAGGTTCTGGTCCTAACAGAATTGGACAAGGCATAGAGTTTGATTATTCTTGTGTACACGGATTAATCGCTGCAAAAGAAGAAGGTTATGAATCTATCATGGTTAACTGTAACCCTGAAACGGTTTCTACTGACTTTAACATGGCAGATAAACTTTACTTCGAGCCTGTTTTCTGGGAGCATGTTAGAGAGATTATAGATCTTGAAAAACCAGAAGGAGTTATTGTTCAGCTTGGGGGACAAACAGCCCTTAAAATGGCCGAGAAATTAACTCAACATGGCGTAAAAATCATTGGAACGTCTTTTGAAAACATGGATATTGCGGAAGATCGCGGACGTTTTTCCGATTTATTAAAAGAACTTGATATTCCATATCCTAAATACGGTGTGGCTGAAAGTGCGGAAGAAGCTATTAAAGTAGCTAACGAAGTGGGCTACCCAGTACTTGTTCGTCCTTCTTATGTATTAGGTGGACAGGGAATGAGCATTGTTATCAATGACGAGGACCTAGAAAGAGCTGTTGTTAAATTACTTGGTGATCTTCCGGGAAACAGGGTTTTAATTGACCACTTCCTGGACAGAGCAGAAGAAGCCGAGTCTGACTCTATTTACGATGGTGAACAAGTTCATATTATTGGTTTAATGGAACATATTGAGCCTGCAGGTATTCACTCTGGAGACTCAAGCGCTGTATTACCTCCATATACTTTGTCTGCAAACGTGACCAAGAAAATGGAAGATTACACAGAAAAACTAGCCAGAGCACTAGACATCAGAGGCTTAATGAACATCCAGTTTGCAATTAAAAACGAAGATGTATATGTGATAGAGGCTAATCCAAGAGCTTCAAGAACAGTTCCTTTCATTGCTAAAGCATATGATGTTCCTTATGTAAACATTGCTGCTAAAGTAATGCTAGGCACTAAAAAGTTAAAAGATTTCACTATAGAAAGGAAGTTAGAGGGTTATGCCATTAAACAACCTGTATTCTCTTATGATAAATTCCCTGAGGTTACTAAGCAATTAGGCCCTGAGATGAAATCTACCGGAGAAGCCATTCTGTTTATCAAAACGTTAGAAGATCCTTACTTCGTAAAACTAAACAAAGAGAAGTCAATGTACTTATCTAAATAAAAGATAAATTTTAAAGATAAAGCCCGGTTTTAAAATCGGGCTTTTCTTTTGGATCATTTTTTGTTCAATAATCTGTTTTAATCTAGGCGTTTTCAGTCTCCATAAAATAATTGCTTTTATTACAGAAACAATTGCTTAAATTAGAATATAATACTAATGATCAAATAATTAGTCCATTTCCATCCTTCGTTCATCCTTCGATAGAAGATACTTCTGAGATGCTTTAATGTAACTTTTAAGTTTTATCAATAAACAAACAACTGTACTTCTTTTACTTTTATCCTCATTCAGATTATTTTATAAAAATCGTAGCCAATAAAAAAGGGAATACCATTTAGTATTCCCTTTTTAAAGCAAAAATATCTTATTGATTATTCTGCTGAAGCTTCTTCCTGAGATTCTGGAGCTGCTTCTACTACTTCTTCAGCAGCAGGAGCTTCTTCTTCAACTACAGGCGTGTTTTTTGCAGCAATTGCAGCAGCCTTAGCTTCTTTTACTTTAGTTTCTTCAACTAAATTAGCTTTTTTAGCTTCTTCTTTTTTAGAAGACAATCCAGCTTTTTTAGCTTCAATTTTAGCGTCTTTACCCTCTAACCAAGCTTCAAATTTAGCTTCTGCCTGCTCTTGAGTTAAAGCACCTTTTCTAATACCACCATTTAAGTGATTTTTGTAAAGAACACCTTTGTAAGAAAGAATCGCTCTTGCAGTATCTGTTGGTTGAGCACCATTACCTACCCATTTAACCGCTTGATCAAAATTGATATCGATTGTTGCCGGGTTAGTGTTTGGGTTATAAGAACCCAATCTTTCGATAAATTTACCGTCTCTTGGAGCTCTAGAGTCTGCCACTACGATGTAGTAAAAAGGTTTTCCTTTTTTACCGTGTCTTTGCAATCTGATTTTAGTTGCCATTTTTTAAATTCATTAAAGTTTTGCAATATCCCCTTACACGTAAGGGAGCGCAAAATTACTAAATTGATTTTATTATCTAACTATAAACCAGATAATTATTTTTTATTAGTTTCAGCATAAAGCTTTAAAGCGCGTTCAGGTTCGTCTGTTGTAATGTAATTAACCTCTTTTTGCAGAAAACGCTTAATATCTTCCTCTTTATTTACCGTCCATACATTGGTAGTAAGCCCCAAAGATTTAGCCAGGGAAATATAATTTTGGTTTTTATCGTATACAGACATATGAAAGTCTAATCCGGTAAGTTTATCTTTTTTTGCTTTTTCTGGATCAACAGCAGAAAGCGATTGAACTTTAGCATCTGGTTTTAATGCTATAATTTCTTTTGCTGCATCATAATCAAACAATATAAATTCAACCAAGTCCTCTACATGATGTTTTTTAACCAACTCCAAAGATTTCCTTACATTGTCTTTAGTTCTTTCTTTACCTAAGCCTGAAGATTTAATTTCATAAATAAGCTTAGTATGATGCGCATTTTTCTTGCTTTTAGCTATTTTAATAAACTCTTCTACAGTAGGTATTCTTTCTCCATTTGCCATTTTCAGCTTTCTCAGTTCTTTAAAAGTGGCTGTTGCAATATCTTTACCCAAAAAATCATTGTCATGGTTTATCACCAGCACATCATCTTTTGTAATGTGTACATCAAACTCAGACCCATAACATTTAAGCTCAATTGCTTTTTTTAATGACGCTCTTGAGTTTTGGGGAACATTATTATTCTTCCATGCTCCACGATGAGCTATAATAGGATTATTTTGAGAATAGGACATATTTGAACCAAGTAAACCTAAGGCAAAAAACAGGAATGCTTTTTTTATCATATCTAATAATTTATTATTTCACGAAAAATACATTTTTTTGCGATATTTATTTGGCAATTTATACATTAAAAATGAAATACGTACTCTCTTTGCTTCTGGTTTTATTTATAGAAACTACATTTGCTCAACGAGTTATAAAACAAACTTTTAAAAACAATAAAGTAAAGGAATTAGAAATTGGTGACATGGTACGAGTTTCTTTTCCTGTTACCAAGCTGAATGATTCTTTAGCACTCAAAAAAAACAAAGAATTTATTGGGGTAAGCGCTAAAATAGAAGATATTACTGAAAGAGGAATTGTTTTAAAAACTAAACAAAGAAAAACCATATCTCTAAATCTGGAAGATATCCAGGCAATTAAGAAAAGTAATTCTGCCGGTTTTGCAACAGCCCTTATTGGTTCTTATGCAATTATTGGTGGAGCGGCAATTATCATAGGCTCTCAGGCAGATGTTAATCCGGCCGTTACCTCATTAGTAGCAGCTGTTGCCGTAATACCTGCAACATTTATTGCTTCTGGTATTTTTTATCCTTCTATACCTAAACAAAAAGTTGGAAAAAAATATAGATTAGAAATTGTAAATGGTACTGTAAACTAATTTCAACGTTTTTTTATAAAGAAAAGAGCTGTATTAAAGTTCTTTGTTTACCTCGATTACCGAACGTTTTTAGAGGAAGATTTCTCTTCCCAATCGAAATGACAAAGTTTGTATTTTAATACAGCCCTTTTTACTTCTCTTGCACCTGAGAATTATAAAGACAGGATTTCTACTATTTTAAGTAGACTTTGATTGACTTCCTGATTATGTTTAATCGCGTGGTCTAATGGAGTAAAAACGATTTTTCCGTGAATGAGTCCCGCCATCTCTGCCTTTCTTCCCTCTAACAAACCTTCAACAGCCGCGACTCCTAAACGACTGGCTAACACCCTATCCATACAGGTTGGTTTACCTCCTCGTTGAATATGCCCCAGAATAGATACCCGAGTGTCGTAATGCGGAAACTTCTCTTTAATAATATCTCCAAGTTTAAAAGCGCCCCCTGCATCATCTCCTTCTGCAACCATAATAATTTTAGAAGACTTGTCCTTACGACCAACCTCTAAACGATGAATTAAATGCTCTACACCGGTCTTAGATTCAGGGATCATAATGGCTTCTGCTCCTACACCAATACCGCTTCTCAAAGCTATTAACCCGCTATCTCGTCCCATTACTTCAACTATAAATACCCTGTCATGAGATTCAGCTGTATCCCTGATTTTATCTACAGCATCAACAGCTGTATTAATTGCCGTATCATAACCTATAGTAAAATCAGTACCAAAAAGATCATTATCTATGGTTCCGGGAAGACCTATAATAGGAAGGTCAAACTCTTCACCAAAAACAGTTGCTCCTGTAAAAGTTCCGTCCCCGCCAATAACAACTAATGCATCTATCTCTTTAGACTTCAGTTGTTCGTAAGCTTTTTGTCTGCCCTCTTTAGTCTGAAAACTTTTACTTCTGGCTGTTTTTAGAATAGTACCCCCTCTTTGAATAATATTAGCCACAGACTTGCGGTCCATTTCTATAAATTCGCCATTTACAGCTCCTTCATATCCTCTTCTAATCCCTACCACTTCCAAATCATAGTAAAGAGCCGTACGAACTACCGCTCTAATTGCAGCATTCATCCCCGGAGAGTCTCCACCAGAGGTCAGAACACCTATTTTTTTTATTTTATTTTCCATTTATTACAAAATCCGTTTTCTAATAAAATTCCTTTTCAATACGGACGAATATAAGCTTTTAAAGTATAAAGCTGACTTCTTTTATATCAAAAAAACGTATTTCTCCGTTTGTTTTTATTGCCAGTCTACCCACTTCATCTATTCCTGTGATCTCTCCGTTAAATCTCCCCTCGGCACATTCAAAAACTGCCTCTTCACCAAATCTGAACATTTTTGATAAATATTCTTTCTCTATGTCTTCTCCTTCCTGTAATTGAAAATATCTCCTTTCCAAACAAATACAAAGTTGCTCTAACACCTTATCCAAGTTTTGCTGCTGTCCCGTAATAACATAAATAGAAGAAGCGGCAGTTGTGTCAGCAAATTGCTGTTGATTAACATTTATTCCAATACCAATAATACTATCTTTCAAATGGTTTCCCTGAATTCTATTTTCTATTAAAATACCACACAATTTCTTGTTTCCAGAATAAACATCGTTAGGCCATTTAACCTTACAATCTTCTACCAAAAAATGCGTTAAACAATCTACAACAGCCAAAGAAGAAACCATATTTAATAAAAATTGGTTCTTTAATGGGACAAAAGAAGTATGCAAATAGAAACTGGCCGTCAGGTTTTGTCCAGGTGCAGAAAACCACTGCTTACCATATTGTCCTCTGCCAGCTGTCTGGTTTTCTGCCATAATTACAGTTCCATTAAGCGGTGGCTCGTAATTTGACAGCAATAATTTAAGGAAATTGTTTGTAGAATCTACTTCTATTAATTTTTGGATACTTCTGCCAACAAATAATGTAGGAAAAATGTTATTTTGCAATATGATTCAATTAATATTTCAAAACTAAAATTTTTTAATGGTAAAAAATAAAAAAGCTAATTATGGGAATGATATTTCGGCATTGGTAGTGCATGGAATACAGGAGAAAAAAGGTAATGATATTGTTAGACTTGATTTAAGAAATATAAATAGTGCTGTGGCAGATTATTTCATCATTTGCCATGCCGAATCATCTGCGCAAATGCGGGCAATAGCAGATAGTGTAGAAAAAGAAGTTTATAAAGCTAGTGGACAGGATCCGGTGCATAAAGAAGGGTTCGAACATTGTGAATGGATATTATTAGATTATATTGACATTGTTGTTCATATCTTTAGAACCGATAAAAGATCTTTCTATGGTATAGAGGATCTTTGGGGCGACGCAACAATTAAAGAATATCAAAGTGCCTAAAAACATTTTATAATAACAAAATGAAAGATAGTTTGGATAAGAAAAAATCAATTAAAAAAGTTCCTGGGAAAAAGATAGTCCCTAAGCCGCCCAAATTCAATATTATGTGGATTTACGCAGCAATTGTGTTGGCGATCTTGGGGGTTCAGTTTTTTGCAGGAGTAAATACTGCAAAATTGATTACCTATCAAAAATTTGAGCAGGATATGCTTAAAGCCGGTGATGTAGAAAAACTGGTAGGTTACAAACAGGATGACTTGTATACCGTTGAAGTGTATATCAAAAAAGATCGCTTACAGGAAGACAAGTATAAAGATGTTAGAGATAATAACTCTTTTGGTGCAACCAATGGTCCCCAATACACCTTTAAAGACGGATCTTTCGAAGCTTTAGAAAAAAGGCTCGATCAATCGCAGAGTAATATTCCTGATGATCAAAAGATTAGAGTGCAGCCAGAAACGCGTAGCAACCCCATCTCAGGATGGTTTTGGTCTGTTATATTCCCAATTGTGCTTTTTGCATTGCTGTGGATTTTTATCATGAGAAGAATGAGCGGTGGTGGTGCCGGTGGAGCTGGTGGCCAAATATTCAATATTGGAAAATCCAGAGCCCAGCTTTTTGATAAAGAAAGTCAGGTAAGTATTACATTCAATGATGTTGCTGGCTTAAACGAAGCAAAACAAGAGGTTATGGAAATCGTAGATTTCCTTAAAAACCCTAAAAAATACACCAACCTGGGAGGTAAAATCCCTAAAGGTGCCTTATTAGTTGGTTCGCCCGGTACCGGAAAAACATTACTGGCAAAAGCTGTTGCCGGAGAAGCTCAGGTTCCTTTCTTCTCCATGTCAGGTTCAGATTTCGTAGAAATGTTTGTGGGTGTAGGTGCTTCAAGAGTGAGAGACCTATTTAAACAAGCCAAAGAAAAAGCTCCTTGTATTATTTTCATTGATGAGATTGATGCTATTGGTAGAGCCAGAGGAAAAAACAGTATGATGGGTGGAAACGATGAGCGCGAAAACACCCTGAACCAATTACTGGTTGAAATGGATGGTTTCGGTACAGATTCCGGTATCATTATTATGGCTGCAACCAATAGGGCAGATGTTCTGGATAATGCCTTGTTAAGACCTGGACGTTTTGACAGACAGATTTATGTGGATATGCCAGACATTAACGAGCGTAAAGAAATCTTTAATGTTCACTTGAAGCCTATTAAACTGGAAGACGGTATAGATATTAATTTCCTGGCAAAGCAAACTCCGGGTTTTTCGGGAGCAGATATAGCTAACCTTTGTAATGAAGCAGCTTTAATTGCAGCAAGAAAAGGAAACCAATCCGTTACCAAACAAGATTTCTTAGATGCTGTAGACAGAATTATAGGAGGTCTTGAGAAAAAGAACAAGATAATAACCAAAGAAGAGAAACGCGCTATTGCATTTCACGAAGCAGGACACGCTACTATTTCATGGTTATTAAAACACGCACATCCGCTAATTAAAGTAACTATTGTTCCTCGTGGGCAATCTTTAGGTGCTGCGTGGTATTTACCAGAAGAACGTAGTATTACTACAACAGAGCAAATTTTAGATGAAATGTGTTCTGCTTTAGGAGGTCGTGCATCAGAACAATTGATGTTTGGAAAAATAAGTACCGGCGCTTTAAGCGATCTTGAGAAAGTAACCAAACAGGCTTACGCTATGGTTTCTATATATGGTTTGAATGAAAAACTGGGTAATATTTCTTATTATGACTCCAGAGGTCAGGAAGCCTTTACTAAGCCTTATTCAGAAACTACAGCCAGAATTATAGATGAGGAAGCCAGCAAAATTATAGAAGCTCAATACCAGAGAGCATTGGCTATACTGACAGAAAATAAAGAAAAGCTCATAAAACTGGCAGAGAAGCTATTGACTGCCGAAGTTATCTTTAAAGAAGATCTGGAAGAAATTTTTGGTAAACGTCCGTTTGACGAAGAATCAACAGAACTACTTGCAGAAGATGCTAAACAAGTAGAAGCCGAAGACAAACAGGAAGAAATTACTACTTCTGAAAGTTAAAAGTAAAGTCCCCGGAAACGGGGATTTTTTTTGCTCCAAAACATCATTACATTTGCAACAATGAACGAAACTACTTCCAAAGAAAGATTATTAAAGAAAATAAGAAAGGCTCTTTTAGAAAAACGAGATAATCCCTATCCAAATCTGGAAGAAGCTCCATTATATCCCCCAACAGATGAAATTCCGGAAGTCATTTTTGCAGAGGAGTTGATTAAAGTAAGTGGCAATTTTGTTTTTTGTGAAGATGAGATACATCTTATAGAAAATATAATTTTACTTGCCGAAGAAAAAAAATGGAGAAAGATTTATTGCTGGGAACCTCAACTACAGGATCTTCTCAAAAAATACGAATATCCCTATTACGAAAGCGATAAAGATTTTGACCTGGCAGAGGTTGGTTTAACCCTTTGCGAAGCCCTGATTGCTCGTACAGGCTCCATTTTAATAAGCAATGCTAATGGCGCAGGGAGAAGATTAAGCATTTACCCTCACGTTCATATTGTAATAGCCTATACTTCTCAAATGGTAATGGATCTTAAAGATGGTTTCCAAATTATCAAAAATAAATACGGCAGCAATTTACCCACTATGGTAAGTAACATTACCGGTCCCAGCCGTACGGCTGATATAGAAAAAACTTTGGTTTTAGGCGCTCATGGGCCTAAAGAACTTTTTGTTTTTTTACTGGATGATAGCCATATTTAAGACATTTATAGATATCAAAAATACTAAAAATATTAGTATTTTTGATATCTATGCTAAATAACAATTCTGAATATATAAAAGGGAGAGGTGCCCAGGGAAACATAAATAACCGGTTTAACAAGCTAAAATACAGTCTGGAACATATTGAAGGATTAGATGAATCTTTTCTTTCAGAAAATATAAAAACCGAGTTTATTGTAGAATACCCCAAAACCATTATTTCCAGAAATAAAAGTCAAGATCTGTCTTTTGGAAATTCTATTAATCCATATTTAGGTTGCGAACATGGTTGTATTTACTGCTATGCCAGAAACTCACATGAATATTGGGGATTTGATCCGGCGCTGGATTTTGAACGAAAGATTATTATAAAACCAAAAGCTGCCGAATTACTTAGGGAAGAATTTAACAAAAAAAATTATGTACCGGGACCTATCCTTCTCTCTGGTAATACAGATTGTTATCAACCTGCAGAAAGAAAATTTAAAATTACGAGGTCTTTACTCGAAGTATTTTTAGAATTTAAACATCCGGTAAGTATCATCACCAAGAACAGCCTTATTTTACGAGATATTGACCTGCTTTCTAAATTAAGGAAAAATAACCTGGTTTCGGTCAGTATCAGTATTACCTCTTTAAACGAAAGCCTGAGAAACCTTCTTGAGCCACGCACTGTGACTGCTAAAGGGCGCTTAAAGATTGTAAAAGAACTAAGTGATGCCGGAATTCCGGTTAACGTAATGGTTGCTCCTATAATTCCAGGTTTAAATAGTGAGGAAATTCCTAAAATAATAGAAGCAGCTGCTATAAATGGCGCTGTTAACTCGTATTTTACTATTGTAAGGTTAAACGGTGCTATTTCAGATATTTTTAAAGATTGGCTTTATAAAAACTTTCCTGATAGAGCAGAAAAAACCATTAACAGAATATCTGCCTGTCATAATGGAAAACTCAATGATTCGCGCTGGATGCACCGCTTAACCGGAAATGGCGTAGAGGCAGAAGCTATTCATCAGTTATTTAAAATTTCTATGAAAAAATCCGGGTTACCAAAAAATCGGGTATCGCTGGATTACACCCTTTTTACCAATAACCACAACAAACAACTTACTCTATTTTAAAACCATAATTAGAAAACAATTTCCGTTTTATAATCGTTTCTAATACTAGAAATAGCTGTCTTCAGCGGGTTTATTTCACAAAGTTTATACAGGTTATATTTTGCTTTCTGTTTTTTTACATTTTGTGAGATATTATTTTTTACCTACCTTTAAAACTAAAGACCAAAACAGTATTTGGTCTATGAAAAAGAAATGAGTAAAATAAGATCAGTTATTATTGGAACGGGGAGCTATGTTCCAGAAAATGTCATTAAAAACGAAGCTTTTTTAAACCATAGCTTTTATGAAAAGAATGGAACTAAAATTGAAAAAGATAATCGTGAAATTATAGAAAAATTTCAATCAATCACAGAGATTGAGGAAAGAAGATATACATCTCCCAATCAATCTACTTCTGATATAGCTTATCTCGCGGCTATGGATGCGTTAAACAGCTCTGGAGTAATTGCAGAAGAGCTGGATTATATAATAGTGGCACACAATTTTGGTGATATCCATGAAGGTAAAAACAGGGTTGATTTTCTTCCTGCAATTGCCAGTAGGGTAAAACATAAATTACAAATCCAAAATCCTGATTGTATTGCTTACGATTTACCTTTTGGTTGTCCGGGTTGGGTTCAGGGCATTATACAGGCTGATTATTTTATCAGATCAGGAGATGCTAAAAAAGTATTAGTAATAGGAGCAGATACTTTATCTAAAATTACAGATCCACACGATAGAGATTCCATGATATTTGCAGATGGCGCCGGGGCAACTATTCTTTCTGCTGAAGAAGGAACAGAGAGAGGAATCTTATCTCATAAAACACAATCACACACTTTTGAAGAAGCTTACTATTTAAAAATGGGACCTTCTGATAAAACGGAGAATGAACATCCTGAAGATTTATATATTAAAATGGAAGGGAGAAAGGTATATGAATATGCCTTAAAAAATGTTCCTCTGGTGATGAAATCTGCATTGGACAAATCTAATGTTGATGTTAAGGATATTAAAAAAGTACTGGTACATCAGGCAAACGGAAAAATGGACGAAGCAATCTTAAAAAGATTCCTAAGACAGTACCAGATTAAAGATGTAGATCATAGTGTTATGCCTATGACCATTGCTAAATTTGGTAATACTTCTGTAGCTTCTATCCCAACCATGTTGGATTTTATCCTAAAAAAGAAATTAGGTTCTCATACCATAAACGAAGGTGATGCTGTATTGTTTACTTCTGTAGGTGCCGGTATGAATATCAATACGATTGTATATAGATTTTAAAGCACAATAATAATAAGGGTTGTATCAAAAATAAAAAAGTTGTCATTTCGATGAGTACAGCGAAGAGGAACATCTTCCCTAAGTACTTCTGAAGGAGCTCTGTAATCTTACCCTAGCTAGCTACACCCAAAACTAAAGAATTCCAATCAGAATTGCTATTGCTATCCTGTTGGAATGTGGGAAACTCAGAGAGTTTTCCATATTT
>NZ_JBHUDG010000017.1:0-128184 GCF_042678145.1 Pseudopedobacter beijingensis
AGGTATGAGACCTCTGCTCAAAACTGGATGTCAATGCATTGGATGGCTTTTTGTGCCTTGTTCCTCAGAAAAATTAAGAAAATCAATAAAGTTTAAACAAGTTCAATTTAAATTTCTGGATAAAGTGAAAATAAAAACAAAATTAACATTTGGTGTAGGACTGTTGTTTTTGATGATATTGCTATTGGCAATCGTTAGTGGGTGGTATGTTAATCAGCTCAAAAAAGATACGAATAATATATTGGTAGCCAATTATAATACATTGCAATATTCTCGAAATATGTTGTTGGCATTGGAAGATGTTGGAAAGAATGGAGGAGCAATAAATATGTTCCAGATAAATCTGAATAAACAGAAAGAAAATGTAACAGAACAGGGAGAAAAGCAAGCAACAGAACAAGTGATCAGGCATTTCTTTTTACTCAGAAAACAACCAGAAAATCTAAATCTGATTTCTGCCATCAGAAAAGATATCACAGAACTGATGCACTTGAATATGCAGGCTATAGAAAGAAAAAGTGATATTGCAGATAATACGGCACAAAGGGCTATTGTGGTTATCTCGGTTTCAGGTACACTTTGCTTCCTTATAGCTTTTATCTTGCTTGTAAATCTGCCGTCCAATATTGCTAATCCTATATCTGAATTAACAGAAAGCATTAAACAAATTGCCAATCAGAACTATAAAAAAAGAGTCAATTTCGAAGGGCATAATGAGTTTGGCGAATTGGCAAAATCTTTTAATAGTATGGCTAAAAAGCTGGAAGAATATTCAGAAAGTAAGCTAGATAGGATATTGAAGGAAAAAAAACGGATAGAAGCACTTATAGACAATATGCATGACCCTGTTATCGGTATAGATGAGAACAGACAAGTACTTTTTGTTAACGAAGAAGCACTAAATATAACAGCGCTGAAAAAAGAAGAGTTTGTAGGAAAGCAGATAGAAGAAGTTGCAGCCGTAAATGACTTGGTTCGTGATATTATTAATCCGTATAGTAAGAACAAGTCGACAGAACCCTTGAAAATATTTGCAGATAATAAAGAAAGCTATTTCGAAAAAGAAGTTGTGGATATTAATATAGTGCCAACCGGAGAAGTAGAAACTCAACTTATCGGACAAGTTATCATCCTGAAAAATATTACCCCTTTTAAAGAAATGGATTTGGCCAAAACAAATTTCATGGGAACCGTTTCTCATGAATTTAAAACACCAATAGCATCTATACAAATGGGGATTCAGTTATTAGAAAATACACAGATAGGACAATTGAATAATGAACAAAAAAATCTGTTATCAGGCATAAAAGAAGATACTAGTAGGTTACTGAAAATAACCGGAGAACTTCTTAATGTCACACAGGTAGAAAGTGGTTCCATACAAATAAATATGATTCCATCGGAAATAAAACCAATAGTAGATTATGCGGTAAATGCCAATAAAGCTATGGCAGACCAAAAGCAGATAGCATTAAATGTCTGTATAGATGAGCAATTATCTATGGTTATGGCTGATAGCGAAAAAACGGCGTGGGTATTAACAAATCTTGTTTCCAATGCAATTCGTTATTCACATGAAAATTCAATTATTGTTATAAAATCCGAACCTGTCGAAAATATGGTCCGGTTTTCGGTGAAAGATACAGGCAATGGAATAGAGCCGCAGTACCAAAGCAAGATTTTTGAACGTTATTTTCGTATTCCCGGTTCTAAAAAAGAAGGTACAGGTTTAGGGTTGAGTATTAGTAAAGATTTTATAGAAGCGCAAGGAGGAAAGCTATCTGTGCAGAGTGAATATGGAGAGGGCAGTGTTTTTTCTTTTTTATTACAAAGTTCTATAAATATTTGAAGTGAGCACAAATGAACTTACTTTTAAGTAATCAGTATTAAACAACAGCGAAATCTTAATTATCAGGTGAGTATTGTAAAGTGTTCCGCTGTTGTTTTATAAAAATCTATTTCTCTATTATTTTTCCTCGCATAAATTCAAAATTCATACGGGCAATATTCAATACAGATATTCCTTGCGGACATTCTACCTCACATGCTTCCGTATTGGTGCAATGCCCAAAATCCTCTTTATCCATAGCATTAACCATGTTTTTAATTCTATTAAGCCTTTCTTCTTTTCCCTGAGGAAGTTGTACCAGATGACTTATTTTAGCCGATGTAAACAAGGCCGCACTACCGTTTTTACAAGTTGCTACGCAGGCTCCGCACCCAATACAGGCGGCAGAATCAAAAGCCGATTCGGTAACCTCATGGGTAACGGGTAAAGCATGTGCATCGGGTGCCTGTCCGGTATTGACAGAAACATAACCACCAGAAGATATAATACGATCAAAGGCAGAGCGATCTACACTTAAGTCTTTACGTATAGGAAAAGCTTTGGATCTGAAAGGTTCTATAAACAAAGTATCACCATCATTAAAAGTTCTCATGTGTAGCTGGCAGGTTGTGGTATTCGCTAAAGGACCATGGGCAATACCATTAATCATTAAACCACATTGTCCGCAAATACCTTCTCGGCAATCATGATCAAAAGTAACCGGGTCATCTCCTTTAACAATGAGCTGTTCATTCAGAGTATCCAGCATTTCTAAAAAAGACATGTGCGGATTAACATCATCTAGTTTATATTCCTGCAATCGACCAGTTTCATGCTGGTTCTTTTGTCTCCATATTTTTAGTGTAAGTTTCATAGTAGGTGCTTTTATTTATAGCTTCTTACAATAGGTTTTACAAACTCAAAATTCAATTCTTCTTTATGTAAAACCGGATTTTCTGGCGATCCATTCCATTGCCATGCAGATATAAACTGGTATTCGGCATCGTTACGCATGGCCTCACCATCTTCTGTTTGGTATTCTTCACGAAAATGGGCCCCACAAGATTCATTTCTGGTTAAAGCGTCATGACACATCAATTCACCTATCTCGAGATAATCGGCAACCCGACCTGCTTTTTCAAGTTCTGTATTGATAGAATTGATATCAGATGGTATTTTTACATTCTTGTAGAAGTCTTCACGAAGAGCTTTAATTTCTGAAATGGCTTTTTCTAAACCCTCTTTGCTACGGCTTAAACCGCAATAATCATACAATATCTTACCTACAGTTTTGTGATAATGGTCTACAGTTTTTGTGCCATTGACGTCAATCAATTGTTTCAGTTTGGCTTTAACATTATTTTCTGCGGATTCAAAAGCTGGTTGGTTACTATCTATTTTACCTGTGTGTATTTCGTTAGAAAGATAATTAGCAATAGTATAAGGCGCAATAAAATAACCATCTACAGAAGCTTGCAGGAGAGAGTTAGCTCCTAATCTATTCGCTCCATGATCAGCAAAATTAGCTTCACCTAAAGCAAATAACCCCGAAATTGTTGTCATCAATTCATAGTCTACCCAAAGTCCTCCCATAGAAAAGTGGGCAGAAGGAGAGATCATCATGGGGACTTCGTACGCATTGTATCCGGTAATCTTAAGATACATATCAAACAGGTTTCCGTATTTTTCTTTAATCTTCTCTTTTCCCTGTTCTCTAATTGCTTTAGAGAAATCAAGATATACCGCATTTTTCAGCGGTCCAACTCCGTGGCCGGCATCAATGCGTTCTTTGGCTGCCCGGGATGAAATATCACGCGGAGCCAAGTTTCCAAAAGCAGGATATCTTCTTTCTAAATAATAATCTCTTTCTTCTTCGGGTATTTGATTAGCTTCCCGTTTTTCATCTTTATTTTTAGGAACCCAAATTCGACCATCATTACGTAACGATTCGGACATTAAGGTTAGTTTAGACTGATAATCTCCAGATTGTGGGAGAGAGGTGGGGTGTATTTGTATCCAGCTCGGGCTGGCCATAAAAGCCCCCTTTTTATGGGCTCTCCAAATGGCAGAACCATTACATCCCATAGCCAGGGTAGAGAGAAAATAAATTTTACCATAACCTCCGGTGGCTAAGACTACAGCATGGGCAGCATGACGCTCAATTTCACCTGTATCTAAGTTACGCGCTATAATTCCGCGGGCTTTCCCATCAACAACTACCAAATCCAGCATTTCATGTCGGGCATACAGTTTTACTGTTTTTTTCTCTACCTGACGCATTAACGCTTGGTAAGATCCTAAGAGTAATTGTTGTCCGGTTTGACCTCTGGAATAAAAGGTTCTGCTTACCTGTACCCCTCCAAAAGAACGATTGTTTAAATAACCGCCATATTCTCTTCCAAAAGGAACACCTTGTGCAACAGCCTGATCTATTAAATTTAAAGAACATTCTGCCATACGGTAAACATTGGCTTCGCGAGAACGGAAGTCGCCCCCTTTAAGCGTATCTACAAACATACGGTAAACACTGTCCCCATCATTTTTATAGTTTTTTGCTGCATTTACACCACCCTGTGCGGCTACAGAATGTGCTCTTCTTGGACTGTCCTGAAAACAGAATGATTTAATGTTGTATCCCATTTCGCCAAGAGATGCTGCAACAGATGCTCCGGCTAAACCAGTACCTACCACAATAATATCCAGTTTTTTACGGTTTGCAGGATTCACCAGTTTGGCTTTCTTTTTATAGTTTTCCCATTTATGTTCTAGCGGACCATCAGGGATGTTTGCATGTAGTTTCATCATCAGTAAATTATTTCATGGTGAAAAAAATGTATATAGGCATTAAAGCAAAACCTGTACATACAATTATTGAAAAAGCATATCCGATGTATTTTACCCATCTGACATATTTAGGATGATAAAGTCCAAAGGAGCGGAATGCACTGGAAATACCATGTAGCAGATGGTAGCACAGCGCTATCATAGCTATAACATAAATAACTACATACCAGCCTTCCTGAAAAGTGGTGACTACAATCTGGTAAAGATCTTTTTGCCCCTGTTCATCTAAAGGCATCTCTCCAAATTTATAAACGTACCAGAAATTCTTGAAGTGAATCACTAAAAATATCAGGATAATAGTACCCAATATACCCATGTTACGGCTATACCATTTACTCGCTCTTTTTCTTTTATCGTATTGGTAAGGGGTAGATGCCTTTTTATTTTTAGAAGTGATGATAATAGAATCTACCACATGTATAATAATACTCAGATACAAGATATAAGATACTAATTTTATGAGGGCATTGCCCGATAATAAGTGCGAATACCAGTTAAACTGGATACGGGCCTCTTCTGCCGGAAGAAACAATTGGAGATTCCCCAATAGGTGGATAGTTAAAAAGAAACACAGGAATAACCCGGTTAAACCCATGATCATCTTACGTGATAATGTTGTCAGCATATATAGTAGATTTTTAATAATAACCTATAACTTTCATCCATAAACCACCAATTCCCATGTAAATAATGAGAAGGACAATACCTATTTCCAATCCACGTAACCACCATGCTTTAAGATCAACATACCCGCTACCAAAAAAAACCGGAGCAGGACCGTGTCCATAATGGGTTAATACACCATAAATAGATCCCATAAAGCCCAGCATCATCGCCAATAACATGGGGGGAATGCCTAAAGAAACACCAACACCTAGTAAGGCGGCATACATGGCAGCAACATGTGCGGTAGCGCTGGCAAATATGTAATGGCTGAAAAAGTAAACAAGAACGATAACAGGAAATGCAATCGACCAATCCAGATCTCCAATTTTTACACGTATCAATTCGCTAAACCAACCTATAAAACCCAATTCGTTAAGCGAACTGGCCATCATAACCAATACGGCAAACCATACAATGGTATCCCACGCACCTTTTTCTGATTTTACGTCTTCCCAGGTAAGTACAGACGTTAAAAGTAAAAGTGATAGACCAATAAAGGCGGTTGTTGTAGCATCTATAGATAATGTATCTCCTAAAATCCACAAACCTAAAAGTACCACAAAAGCGAGCATCATCAGCCATTCGTTTTTTGTCATAGGTCCCATTTCTTTGAGCTTTTCTGAGGCTACTTTTGGTGCGTCACCTGTCTTTTTTAATTCAGGTGGATAAAGTTTATATAATACCAAAGGAACAATAATGAAAGCAGCCAATCCAGGTATTAGACCTGCTGCTGCCCATGACATCCACGTAATGTTGATACCTAAATTTGCTGCAAATTTCTGACACATAGGATTGCTCGCAGTTCCGGTTAAAAACATAGAGGAAGTAATCAAGTTCATATAATAACTATTGAGCGTAAGGAATGAACCTAATTTTCTATGGGTACTGGCATCGTCAGGAACAGAGCCAAAGTTCATAGACATAGATTTCATGATCGGATAAATAATACCGCCACCTCTGGCTGTATTACTTGGTATAGCAGGGGCTAAACATAAATCTGCTAAGCCCAATCCGTAAGCTAAGCCTAAAGAGCTCTTCCCAAATATTTTGATGAAAAGAAAAGCTATCCGGTTTCCTAATCCTGTTTTAATAAAACCCCGGGCAATAAAAAAGGAAATACCAATTAACCAGATAACTTTATCACCAAAGCCACTTAAAGCTTTAACAATAGACGCACTGGGGTTACCGGGAGCTAATACTTGTGTGATTGCGGTAAAGGCCACTGCCAGCATACACATGGTTCCCATGGGGGCAGCTTTGAGAATAATACCAAAAATGGTAGCCGCAAAAATAGCAAACAAATGCCAGGCATTTTCTTTAACACCTTCCGGTGCTGGAATCAGCCATAAAACAATGGCTATAAGCAGCGTTATTCCTGCATTCTTAATGTTTATTTCTTTCATAAGGTATAGAGGTTATTGGTGAAGTTTTTTATTTAAAATCTGGTTTGAACCTGTACAATCATCAAATTTCCGTTATAAGTGTTGGTATTGATGATTTGGGTTTTATAACGATCTATTTGCATTCCCAATTGAATACGGGCGCCATAATCCTTAAGAAACTCTAACCCAACCATTGGGGTGTAGGTTTGTCTTGCATTGGAAGCCTGATGAAAGTTAGGGTCAAGATATTCGTATCTGCATGATGCTTCTATAGAACTTAGGTTTTTATGCTTGATTTCATACCTGAAGTTGGGTAAAACATATATTCCGCGAATACGATAATCATCCAGATTCCCCGGATTATTTTGCGCCATGTAAAGTGTATGGTTAATGGCTTGTTTTCCTTCGACCTGAATGTCGAAAGACCATTTATGAGACAATGGTATTTTTCCTGTTGCATCTATTCCCCAGGCGTAAGCAGTGCCGGGTTCAACTTCTGCAAGACCTCCATTTAAGCCGAGGTTAACATTATATTTTTTGGATAGTACAGCCACTGTTCTTGCCATATAGTGTTTGCCGCTATTATTATCAGAAATCTGGTTTTTTCCATTTCCATTCACCACAGAAACTGCATATTGTACCGGAAGTTTTCCAATATTTGCCCGCCCACCCGCAGAAATACCTATTTGGAAACTTGTCCATCCGATTTTACCAAACTCACTGTATTGATTAGACCAGTCTAATGACTTGATAATGTCTACAGGATGTGTTTCTTCGATTCCAAACCAGGGTCTGAATTGACCAACGGTAAAAGCCAATTTAGGACTAAAGGTGTATTTTAAATAGGCATTTTCAAGCACTTTGGTTTTAGGGTCAGATTTAAAATCAGCCAGATTAATCAAAGCAACAACTTCTGTCCGTTCGCTGATAGCGGCCTGCATTTGCGCCCGCATGTATTTGATGGAAAAGGAATTGCTGGTTATTTTTCCCTGATCGTGATGTAATCCGGTCACATCTACACCATCATTTAAGCTGGTGGTAAAACGACTTTGAAATAGCCCTTTGAATCTGAAAGTGGGATATTTATCAAAGCTTTGTCCCCAGGTACTATCTGGGACCTGTGCATTGGAGTTAAAAAATATGCTCAGACAAAAAAATGTCAAAAAGCAGGTTAGTAAGGTTTTCTTCATAGATGGTTTGTTGAACTTTTGTTAAGTATAACGTAAACTACAAAGAAAAGTTTCTGGAAGGATAAAAAGTACTTAGAAAATCAACCTTTATTTTGGTATGTTCCGAATATTTTATCCCATATATTGGTATAGAAACCAAAATTACAATCAGGTTCCCGATGGTGTGTATGGTGAAAATTAGATGTACCCAAAAAACGGATTATTGGAGTGTTTTTAAGAAAATTCATTGAAAAAGGTTCGAAACCAAGATGTCCTATGACACCGAACAAGACATTTAAAGAAAGATAAATGATAATAGCATAAATGTTAAATGGACAAACCAGTATTAATATTAACCACAGCATCCCGAATCCTATTGTTTCTAATGGGTGTAGTACAAAAAGATCAATTGGTTTAGGATCTATAGCTTCGTGATGTAACAAATGGATTTGCTTATATAGAAAAGTACGGTGAATGAGTAAATGGAAAATATACATCAGAAAATCCATAGCCAAAAATAGAATTAAAAGATCTGTGATAATGGATAAAGAAAGGTCAAACTGTAAGATAATAAAGTTTTGCTTCCATAGAATATATCCTATAAGTGTAATAATGGTGTTGATAAAAACAGTAACCAAGCAAAACAAAATATCTTTTCTGGTTGGGTGTTTTACTGTATGATGGTAAGCTTTAATCACGATATGACCAAAAACCAGAGCAAGTAAACAAACTATCAGGTTTTCTAGTAAAAAAATAAAAAACAGTTCAGGGTAACTAAAAAAATCAAGTTTTCTTAAAAGGATATCCATTATTTGACCACATCAGATTTGCTAACAACAAATACTATTCAGTTTGGTGTACAAGTAAAAAATAAACAGCGCAATCCGTAACAAATTACTTCATAATTTTTATACTGTTTACAGAATACCTAAATTTAATTTTATAAGTCTACTGAATTTATTTCTAACAAAAACCAAAATTAGTAAATAATGAAATATAAGAATATTCTTGTCGCCTCTGCTTTGGCATTTGGAGTAACAGCTTGCAACCAACAAAAAAGTACTAACGAATCTGGTTCTGACGAAAATTTTAATGTAGAGGCAGAATCATTTGCCGATTTACAGGTTCTGCGCTATCAGGTGCCGGGATTTGATAACCTGACCTTACAGCAAAAGAAACTGGCATACTATCTCTCAGAAGCAGCATTGTGTGGAAGAGATATTACATACGACCAGCGTGGGAAATATAATTTAACCATTCGTAAAACCATCGAAAATATTTACGACTCTTATAGAGGAGATAAAACAACGAAAGAATGGGAGCAGTTTAGAGATTACTGTGGGAGATTTTGGTTTAGTAATGGAAATCATCATCATTATGGAAACGATAAATTTATACCAGAATGTTCTTTCGAGTACTTTTCAGAGTTGGTTAAAAACTCTGCAGAAGAAGGGTTTCCATTGCTGGGTGGCGAAACTCAGGATGCCTTTTTAACCAGAATTAAACCTTATATTTTTGATGCTAACTTTCAACCTAAACTGGTTGATCTACGAGAAGGGATAGATAATGTAATGGCTTCTTCCAATAATTTTTATGAAGGAGTTACACAAAAAGAAGTAGAAACATTTTATGCTCAATTTGATACCAAAGGTAATGCTCCATCATGGGGATTAAACTCCAAGTTGATTAAAGAAAACGGAAAGGTTTATGAGAAAACCTGGAAAATAGGAGGGATGTATGGTCCCGCATTAGAAAAAGTTGTTTATTGGTTGAAAAAAGCAACCGAGGTCGCTGAAAATAACCAGCAAAGAATAGCTCTTGAAAAACTGATTAAATATTACCAAACCGGTGATTTGAAAGATTTTGACGATTACAGCATTGCCTGGGTAGAAGATACATCTTCGCATATAGACGTTATCAATGGTTTTATAGAAGTTTATAACGATGCTATAGGTAAGAAGGGAACTTTTGAGAGTGTGGTTTCTATGAAAGATGAAGAAGCTACAAAACGTATTAAGTTAATTTCTGATCAGGCTCAGTGGTTTGAAGATAACTCTCCTTTGATTCCAGAACATAAGAAAAAAGATGTAAAAGGTATTACAGCAAGAGTAATAACGGTAATTCAGGAATCTGGAGACTCAAGTCCGTCAACACCTATTGGTATTAACCTGCCCAATGCAGATTGGATTAGAAAGGAGCATGGTTCCAAGTCTGTTTCTTTGAGCAATATTGTACATTCTTATAATTTAATGGCTGCCGGAAGCGGTATGTTAGATGAGTTTGCTTACGGCAATGATGTGAAGAAAAGGATTAAAGAATATGGTAATCTGTCTTCAGATCTGCATACAGATATGCATGAATGTATAGGACATGCTTCGGGGCAAATTAATCCGGGAGTAGAAACACCAGACAAAACACTTAAAACTTACGCTTCTACTTTGGAAGAAGCAAGAGCAGATTTGGTAGCTCTGTATTATATCTACGATCAGAAATTGGTAGATATAGGCGCTATGCCAAATCTTGAAGTGGGAAAAGCAGAGTATGATAGCTACATCATGAATGGCCTTATTTCGCAACTTACCAGAATTAAACCAGGACATAATCTGGAGGAAGCGCATATGCGCAACAGACAGCTGATTGCTATGTGGGCTTATGAGAAAGGAAAGAAAGATAATGTGATAGAGCTGTTTAAAGAGAACGGAAAAACCTATACTAAAATTAATGATTATACTAAGTTGAGAAGTTTATTTGGCGATCTTTTAAGAGAAATACAACGAATTAAATCTGAAGGAGATTATACCGGTGGTAAAAACCTGGTAGAAAACTATGGGGTTAAAGTTGATCAGCAGCTATTGACGGAAGTTTTAGAAAGGTTTAGTAAGCTGGATGTTAAACCTTATAAAGGTTTTATACAACCAAAATTAGTTCCGGTAATGAAAAATGATGAAATTGTTGATGTGAAAGTAGAATATCCTAAATCGTTTTTTGAACAGATGATGTATTACTCAAAAAACTATTCTTTTTTACCAGCAATCAATTAAAGTATAAATTGATGTAAAAAAGAACGCCGGAATATTTAATACTCCGGCGTTCTTTTTTGTATTGGTTTTATATCGTTAATTATAGACCTTAACCATAAAAATGTAATCTTGCATTTTCTTAATTTGCTGTGTTTTGTTTAAAGAAGCCACATTGTTCTTTTTATTCAGTACTATTTTGTTTTTTAGAGAATCCTGAGAGATACTTTCTACCGCTTTCAAAACATAATCAGATTTAATGGCAAATGCAGCTCCGTCTGTTTGGTTCTGTTTTCCGCTGATTACACCAATTACATTGCCTTTTGCATCAAATAATGGGCCTCCGGAGTTACCTGGGTTTACAGGAATAGAAACTTGATATTGAAGAGAATCACCACCAAAACCGGTTTGTGCACTTAAATAACCTTTGCCTAAAACAACCTCATCTCTTGGGTATCCAATAGTGTATACATCTTCACCTAAATCTGCAGATTTTTTAAATGTATAGGGTAAATTTCCTAAACTGGTAAAAGACGGATCGTTAATGTATAACACAGCAATATCGTAAGACGGATCTACATAAATTGTTTGCGTTTTAAAAGATTCGCCCTTATTATTCTGGATATAAACAGAGTCAGCACCTTGTACCACATGGTAGTTGGTAACAATGTAACCAGAAGAAGTTAAGGCAAAGCCAGTACCCCCAAATTGACTGGGAGCTACGCTCTTACTATTTGCGGCCTTAGAATTAACATTTCTAACCAACGCATTGTGTGATTTCCTGATGCTTTCCATATCCCTTTTTAAGGCACTATAAGAAGGATCGTTCTTATCTGTTTTAAATTGGCCAGTGGAAAATAAAGTCACTAATGTTGTAATAACTGCAACGGATGCGGCAATAGAAAGGCTTTTTTTGTATTTTTCCCAGAGTTCTACAATCTTAGGTTTGTGCTCAAGTACTTCCTCTCTGATGGTAGGAATATCCAGTTCTTCGTGAATACTGTTCAATGTAGATTTCAACGATTTTATTTCACCGTATCCCTTAACAGATTTCAAGAACTCTATATGCTCAACAACTTTTTGGTCTAAAGCTGGATTCTGCTGTCTTTCAAGCTTAAATTTAATGCGCTCATCCTCATTCATCTCTTTGTAGAGATAAGCTTCTATGCGTTTTATTAAATCAAGTTCACTGAACATGGCTTTGTTATTTTAAATTGAAAAACATTTTTTTGAGTCTTTGCAGGCATTTATACTTTTGTGTTTTTGCATTATCAGCATTGGTATAACCAAACTTTTCACAGATGTCTTGCATAGACATATTTCGGATATAAAAATCCTCAATAATTGTTTTGCAGGGTTCACCCAAAGTTTCCAATGCCTCATGCATTTTGTTAAACTGCTTATCTTTTTCCTCATGTTGTTCTAAATCATTTTCAACCGGGATAAAGTCTTCATAATCTTTAATATTTTCCGTCTGCCTTCCTCTATGGTTTAGCTTTTTTAGCCATAAACGCCTGCAAACAGAGTATATAAAAGTTTTGAGTTTGCTGCTTAACTCAAAGTCACCATTCTTAATTTTGGTATGCAGAATGATAATAGATTCCTGATAAACATCCTTAGCCTCTTCTTCCGTTCCATTATTATTCAATACCAACTTCAAAGCCATAGGATAATACTCTTTATACAGATAATTCAAAACAGTAGTAGAGTTGTTTAATATCCCTAAAATGATATCATTATCTGTTGGCTTGGAATGTGTCTGCTTACTACTCACTACTTAATACGCTAATTATTAAAATGTAACCCAATATCTATAAATAAAATTACTCTAAGCCAAGAGCCTTGGAATATGCAAAGTTGAAAAATTATTTGATAATAATAAGCCTATGTGCATTATCCTCACCATGTAGATGATATTTATTGAAAATTAAAGATGGTATTAAGTTGAAACTTAGATTCAAAATTGAATTTTACGCGTTTTATCCTTCTGTTTATCGGTTTTTATTTTTAGATAGGAGATCTTTTTTAAAATATTTATATAAAATATTGTATTGGTAATTAGGTTGTTATGATGTTTTTTGAGATAAAAAAATAAAAAATTAAAATTATGGGGTTACCTTTTTATCTTTGCGGTATTAATGATTAAAATCATAAAAATTAAAAAAGAAAATTAAGACATGAAAAATTTATTTAAATTCGGATTCTTCGCTTTAGCTATCTCTTTATCAGCAGTTGCTTGTAACTCAAACAAACCAGCTGAAGGAAACACTGATACAGTATCTGTTGAAGCAGTAGACACTACTATCGTTGTTGATACTAACGCTACTGACACTACAGTTGTTGATACAGTAGTTGCTCACTAAGAAAATCCAATATAAGGAAAAAAAGCAGGACACCTTTTAGGTGTCCTGCTTTTTTTATGCCTGTTTATAATGGAAAACTTTAATGGCTTGATTAAGCTACTATATATCCAGCTATTTATAAAAGAGAGAGTGATTACCTTGGCAAGTTTAGTATAGGCTTTAAAAGGGCTTAAATCTCTTTACTAAGACTCCTGAAAGAAAAACTCTTCGAACTCCGATTAGGATAACGAAAGTGTTTTTTTAAATAGCTTTATTTAAAGATATGTTTGTAGTGCATATTAAGGGAGGATGTGTTTACACATAAAAAATCCCCTAACATCTTTTGAGTTAGGGGATTTTTTGTGTAGTATAATTATAGATCTGAGTCTTACAAATCTATTTTTGCATATTTGGCATTTTTCTCAATAAACTCCCTTCTTGGAGCAACCTCGTCGCCCATTAACATAGAAAATACCCTGTCAGCTTCAGCTGCACTTTCAATAGTGGCTTTTTTCAATGTTCTTCTTTCCGGGTCTAATGTTGTTTCCCAAAGTTGCTCAGCGTTCATCTCTCCCAAACCTTTATAACGTTGTACGTGTACGCTATCTTCTTTTCCAGCACCTTTTAGTCTTTGGATAGCAGCATCACGTTGTGTGTCGTTCCAGCAGTATTCAAAATCTTTTCCTTTTTTAACCTGATAAAGAGGAGGAGCAGCAATAAATACATTTCCAGACTCAATTAACGGTTTCATATATCTAAAGAAGAAAGTCAGGATTAGCGTGGTAATGTGTGATCCATCCACGTCAGCATCCGTCATGATAATGATCTTATGATATCTTAGCTTGTTTAAGTTCAATGCTTTATCATCTTCTTCTGTACCTATACTAACGCCTAATGCTGTAAATATATTTTTGATCTCGTCGTTTTCGTAGATCTTATGCTCCATAGCTTTTTCCACGTTAAGGATTTTTCCTTTTAATGGTAAAATAGCCTGAAAGTCTCTGTTCCTTCCTTGTTTAGCAGTACCACCCGCAGAATCTCCCTCGACAAGGAATAATTCGCATACCATTGGGTCTTTGTTTGCACAGTCAGCAAGTTTACCTGGAAGTCCAGAGCCGCCCATTACGCTTTTACGCTGAACCATTTCTCTGGCTTTTCTTGCTGCTGCTCTGGCTGTAGCGGCAAGGACTACCTTATTTACGATTAATCTGGCTTCCTTAGGGTTTTCTTCCAGAAAATTACCTAAAGCCTCACCTACTGCAATATCTACAGCTCCGGTAACCTCTGTGTTTCCGAGCTTGGTTTTTGTTTGTCCTTCAAATTGAGGCTCTTGTACCTTTACAGAAATAACAGATGTTAAACCCTCTCTAAAGTCATCTCCGGTAATTTCAACTTTTACATTCTTTAATAAACCGGATTTTTCAGCATAAGATTTCAAAGTTCTGGTAAGACCTCTTCTAAAACCAGCTACGTGGCTACCACCTTCAATGGTGTTGATGTTGTTCACGTAAGAATGGATGTTCTCGTTGTAAGAGTTGTTATATGTAAAAGCAAGCTCTACCGGGATACCATTTTTTTCACCTTCTATATAAATAGCTTCCGGAATCAAAGGAGTTCTGGTAGAATCTAAAAAGGTAACAAACTCTTTTAAGCCACCCTCACTGTGATATTCTTCGCTTAAGAAAGAACCATCCTCTTTAACTTCTCTTTCATCAGTCAAAGTCAGGCGGATACCTTTATTAAGAAAGGCCAGTTCACGTAATCTGCCGGCCAGTGTATCAAACTTATACTCCGTTGTTTGCGTAAATATGGTAGGGTCAGGTAGAAAAGTTTGTATAGTACCTGTTTTATCACTCTCGCCAATTACTTTAACATCAAACAAAGGTTTTCCTCTTTCGTATTCCTGAGTGAAAATTTTACCTTCTCTATGTACCACGGTTTTTACGTGTACAGAGAGAGCGTTAACACAACTTACCCCTACACCGTGTAAACCTCCGGATACTTTGTAAGTATCTTTATCAAATTTACCACCCGCGTGGAGTACGGTCATTACAATTTCAAGAGCAGATTTGTTCTCTTTTTTGTTAATTCCCGTAGGGATACCACGACCGTTATCCTCTACCGTGATAGAATTATTGTTATGTATAGTTACGTGGATATCCGTACAATATCCTGCTAAAGCTTCATCAATTGAGTTGTCAACAACTTCATATACTAAGTGATGTAATCCTTTCACGCCTATATCTCCGATATACATCGCAGGACGTTTTCTTACCGCTTCTAATCCTTCTAATACCTGAATATTATCTGCTGAATAATTTGACTTGTTTTCTAGTTCTTCACTCATATTTATAAAGTAATAACTTCAAAAATAAGCTTTTAAGCCGATTTTTCCATCATGATGTGGATAAATATCCAGTGTTTTGTTGCTGTGTGTTCAATGTGTTGATTATTAGTGTGTTGATTGTTTGTTTTGGAGGGGAATATCGTTGAAAAATGAAGATTTGAAAAAATCTGATTTTTTATGGGATGTTTTTTCTATTTTAAAACCGTAAAGAGTGTTAAATTCTCTGAGAATTAATGTCTATCTGTATTCTTGGCGTCCTTTGTGATTGTGGCGGTTAGATCATTTGGAAATTCTTTAAAGAAGTGATTTTTGACAAATAAGAAATAGATGCTGAAAGATGGAGAAAAAGAGCTTGAGAGTAAGTGGATGCAAGGAAGTTTTTGAGGCTTACTAAATAATAACAAAATAACGGTCTCTGATCGTCTGTCTGTTTTTGAGAAATGAAAGGAAAAAATATTTTTTTAGATGGTTTAGAAGAAGGACTTAGTTTGGAGGTTCTGGCCCGACAGGTGGTAGAAGGATTTATTACAGGACTGCATAAAAGTCCCTTTCATGGTTTTTCGGTAGAATTTGCCGAGCATAAGCTATATAATCAGGGCGAATCTGTAAAACATGTTGACTGGAAGTTGTTTGCCCGAACAGATAAAATGTTCGTGAAAAAATTTGAGGAAGAAACCAATCTAAGGTGTCATTTGGTATTGGATAGTTCTTCATCTATGTTTTATCCGGAAGAGGGAATCAATAAATTCCAATACTCTTCATTGGCTATAGCTTCTATTATTAATTTATTACGAAAACAGAGAGATGCTTTTGGTCTGACTTTGTTTTCTGATGTTATTGAGTCTCATATTCCTGCTAAATCTACCCGTGTACATGAAAAAATTATTTATCATGAACTGGAACGATATCTGAATAAACCAGTGAGAGGGAAACTAACAAATATCACAGAGTGTTTACATACTATCGCAGAACGATTACCTAAACGCTCAATGGTTGTTGTGTTTTCTGACTTTTTTTCTACCAATCAAAAACAAGGAAATTTGGAAGAAGTGTTTTCAGCACTTCAACATCTGAGGTTTAACAAACACGAAGTTATCATCTTTAATGTGTTGGATAAGACACATGAGCTGGACTTCTCTTTTGAAAATAGACCTTATCACTTTATAGATAGCGAAACAGGGAAAGAACTTAAACTAAATCCATTCCATTATATAGATCAGTATAAATCTAAAATGGACAACTTTAAGAAAGAAATAGACACCCGTTGCGGGCAATTAAAAATAGATTTGGTAGATGCTTATTTAGAAGAAGGTTTTAATGCTACCTTAAATGCCTGGTTAATTAAGCGTAATAAAATGGGGTAGAAAGACCCTAACAAGTTTTATGCAGAATCTTGTTAGGGTTAGCCATAATTATTTAAAAATAAAACATTTCTAAGCTTCGTCTTTTTTATACAGATGTATGTTTGTATGTGTAGATGGTTTAGCAATACCTGCTTTATCAAATGCAAGTTTCATTTCCTCTTTTTTCTCACTTTCTACATTAGTAAAGTCAGCATTTTTAACCAATGCCCTTACATTAAACTGGATCCCGGCATTAGAAACAGAACTGATGATGATAAAAGGGTCTTTTTTGTCAATTACACGTTTATCAGAAAATATTACTTCTTCTATCGTTTTTCTCGCCAGATCGATGTCATCACCGTAATTGATATTAAAAGTCCATTGCACTTTTCGGGCAGGTTCAATAGAGTTGTTAACAATAACATCGTTATATAAAGCTCCGTTCGGAATAATTACCGTTTTAAGATCAAAAGTTTTAATTACGGTATGAAATATCTGGATTTCGCTCACAGTACCTGCATTTCCTTTAGATTCTATACTGTCTCCAACTTTAAAGGGTTTTAACAATAAAATAAGCACCCCACCTGCAAAATTTGCCAGACTTCCCTGTAAGGCCATACCAACAGCAAGACCTGCAGCTCCCAATAAGGCGAAAAATGAAGTCATTTCTACACCAAGAGTTGTTAAAACGGTCATAATAAGCAAGACCGTTAAAGCATTGTGAACAATGCTTTTTAAGAAAAATTGTAAGGAAATGTCTACTTTGTTTTTGGTAATAATAGCAGAAAAAGCTTTGTTAATAAGCTTTATGATTTGTTTACCAATAAACCATATCAGGGTTGCCTTAATAATAGCGATGCCAATTTCTGTTCCTTTGGTAACTAGAAACTGTTCAATAGTTTGTAAATAAGTTAAAGTTTCATTATTCATATATAGCGTCTAAAGCTTCTCTTATAGTTTCGCAGGCAAACTCAATTTCTGCCGTTGTTATCGTAAGTGGCGGAGCTATTCTCATCGCCGTTTCGCAATGTAAGAACCAGTCAATAATTAAGCCATTTTTAGTGCAGTAATCGCTTACTTTTTCTACTTTCTCAAAAGAGTCCAACTGTATGCTTAACATGAGTCCTAAGCCCCTTGTTTCTTTTATTCTGGGGTGTTTTAATAGGGTCCTGAATAATTCTTCCTTTTGTGGTACATCTGCATAAAGTTTTTCCTCCAATATGACTTTAAGGCTGGCCAGACCAGCGGCACAGCTAACAGGGTGACCACCAAAAGTAGTGATATGTCCAAGAATAGGGTTTTCGGCTAAAGTTCCCATAATCTCTTTAGAGGAGATGAAGGCTCCGATAGGCATTCCGCCGCCCATTCCTTTGGCCGTTAATAAAATGTCGGGTTGAATATCGTAATGTTCAAAACAAAATAGTTTGCCAGTTCTCCCAAATCCCGTTTGTATTTCGTCCAGTATTAAGAGTGTGCCTGTTTCGTTGCATTTGTCTCTTAATTTTTTAAAATAGGAGGGGTTAGCGACACGTACACCTGCCTCGCCCTGGATAGATTCTAATATTACAGCAGCAGTTTTTTCGTTAATTAACTCCAGATTTTGTTCGTTATTAAGTTCTATAAAACTAATTCCTGGAAGGAGAGGGCGGTAGGCTTGTTTGTAAAGCTCATTACCCATCACACTTAAAGCACCGTGTGTACTGCCATGGTAAGAGTTTTTAAATGCAATAATTTCATTACGACCAGTATATCGTTTAGCTAGTTTTAAAGCCCCTTCAGTAGCCTCTGCTCCTGAATTGGTGAAATAAACAGATGATAAATTATGAGGCAGCACTTTTGCCAATGTAGCGGCAAAATTTACTTGCGGAGATTGTACATATTCTCCATAGACAGTAACATGTAAATATTGGTCTAATTGCTGTTTAATGGCTTGAATTACAGCCGGGTGCCTATGACCAATATTACTGACGGCAAAACCAGACACAAGATCAAGATATTTTTTGCCTTCTGTGTCATAAAGGTAATTGCCCTCTGATTTTTCTATTTGTAATAAACGAGGCGTATGAGAGGTTTGCGCCGTGTTTAAGAGAAATAATTGTTTTTGACTTAGCATGTACAAATATACGTGTTAAATACTGCCAAGTTTGTAAAGAAATTAATCTAGTTTCTTTTTAATTGCTGCATCAGCTCCTGTCTAAATTCACGCTCTGCTGAGTACATATCATTGAGTTGCTCAGGAGAGAGAATAGCTTGAAACTTTTTTTTGTAATTCTGTTTAATGTCCAGAATTTTAGATTCAAAAGAAAAATCGGTATCAACCTGTTTTTCAGGATTGGCCTTATTCTGTTCACGTAATTTTTTTCTTTGGCTATAAATAGCTCTTAACTCACTCTGATATTCTTTGTATAAGGGAGTGAATTTTTCTTGAGTGTTGGATGGTAGAGCCAGTTTTTTTAATACGAATTGTAATTTAAGCTCATCTATCCTTATCCATTTTTGAGTATTATTATTGTTGTCAGTTCCTCTTTCCTGTGCAAAATTAGAAACAGGAGAGAAAGTAAATAATACAAATAATATGAATAGTAGTTTTTTCATGTCGCAAATGTTATTATAAATGGCTGATGTTTTGTTCTATCGTAGAAATATCATCAGTATGCTCAATAATGAATTGCATATCGTTAGAGTCCGAATAAGTGTTTAGGTAATCAATAATTTCCTGATCATTCAGTTTCGAGATATTCTCATTCACATTTTGGGTTCCATTAAAAGAAACACTGTTTTTATAAAATAAGCCCAAAGCTACAGAAGAAACCAATAATATGGCTGCGGCATATTTAATAAATGAAAGTTTAATGACTCTTGTTTTCTGAAGAGGTATTTCATTAATCTGTTTTTCAGAAATTTGAGCTGTAATTTTATCATGTAACGAATCAAAATATCCGTCAGGAACATTATACTCGGTTGTAGTAGTTTTAGATAGCTGATTATCTAAACGAACCTGAGCAAGAATATCCTTTTCCATATTCTCAAAATAAGCAGATGGAATATTAAAAGCACTATCTTCTTTATAAGATTCAAGCTTAATCTGACTAGATATTTTTTGGTGTAAACCATCAAAATAGTTATCTGGGACAAGAAAATTGTTTTTCTTCAAGTCTTTTAAGAAAGTGTTTTCCATATCTCCTGCGCTATTTACTTCTTCTTTCATGCTTATACAGATAGTTTTTTTTACAAAAGGTTTAATCTGATGTTAACAAAAAGTTCTCTATTTTTTTTACAGCCAGGTGGTAAGATGTTTTTAAAGCTCCTACACTGGTACCTAATATGTCTGAAATTTCCTGAAATTTAAGATCATCATAATATTTCATGTTAAATACCAGACGTTGTTTTTCTGGAAGGGTAAGGATAGCCTGTTGTAGTTTCTTTTGAATCTCCTCGCCGGTAAAGTAGTTGTCGTCATTCAGGCTATCACCCAGCTTTTCCGCCATCTCCTCATAGCTTACATTTAATTTGTCTTTCTTCTTGTTCAGGAAAGTAATACATTCGTTAGTTGCAATCCGGTATAACCAGGTGTATAATTGCGAATCTTGTCTGAAATTATCCAGGTTTTTCCAAACTTTAATAAAAACGTCCTGTACAAGGTCATCAGCATCATCATGGTTTATAACCATCCTCCTGATATGCCAATACACTTTCTGCTGGTATTTTTTTAGCAATAGCGAAAAAGCCTCCTGACGTTTGTTTTCGTCCTGAAACATATTTAACAACTCGCGATCGTCTATTTGCATAATAATATTCAGATTAAATAAAAAAGCCGAAGTTTTAAAGGCTCCGGCTTTTTTATAAAAGTAATAATTTTTATTTACGTTTCATTACTTTCTTAACGGCTTCTACAATATTAGAACTGTCTAATCCGTATTTTTTCATTAATTCAGCAGGTGTACCACTCTCTCCAAAGCTATCGTTAACAGCAACGTATTCGATAGGAGTAGGAAGTTCCTGTGCTAAGATTTGCGCAATGCTATCACCCAAACCACCTAATCTATTGTGTTCTTCACAAGAAACCACACATCCTGTTTTTCTTACAGATTTAAGGATAGCCTCTTTGTCAATAGGTTTGATAGTATGGATGTTGATGATTTCTGCATCAATACCTTCTTCTGCTAATTTTTCTCCAGCCAAGATAGCTTCCCATACCAGGTGGCCAGTAGCAAAAATACTTACATCAGCACCTTCGTTTACCATCCATGCTTTTCCGATTTCGAATTTCTGATCAGCAGGAGTAAAAACAGGGATTACCGGACGGCCAAATCTCAAATAAACAGGGCCTTCATGTTCTGCAATAGCAATAGTTGCAGCTTTTGTTTGGTTATAGTCGCAAGGGTTGATAACAGTCATACCCGGCAACATTTTCATCATACCAAGATCTTCAAGTATTTGGTGAGTAGCACCATCTTCACCTAAAGTTAAACCAGCATGCGAAGCACATATTTTTACGTTTTTGTCAGAGTAAGCAACTGACTGTCTGATTTGGTCGTAAACCCTTCCTGTAGAAAAGTTTGCAAAAGTTCCCGTGAAAGGGATTTTACCGCCAATGGTCATACCAGCAGCAATACCAATCATGTTTGCTTCAGCAATACCTACTTGTACAAATCTGTCTGGGAATTCTTTTTGGAAGTCGCCCATTTTTAGTGAGCCAATAAGGTCGGCACAAAGCCCTACAACATTTTTATTTTTTCTACCAGCTTCTAATAAACCAGCACCGAAACCAGAACGTGTGTCTTTTTTTTCAGTATATGTGTATTTTTTCATTTGTGATTGTCGTAAAAGAGAGTTTTGATTAGTAATCGCCCAAAGTTTCTTCTAGTTGAGCCAAACCAGCTGCCAATTGCTCATCATTTGGAGCAATACCATGCCATTTATGAGAACCTTCCATAAAGTCAACACCTTTACCCATTTCTGTTTTCATCATAATAGCAATAGGTTTTCCATTTCCGGTTCTTGATTTTGCAAGCTCTAATGTTTCAACAATCTCAGTCATGTTGTTTCCATCTGCATGCATTACTTCCCATCCAAAAGCTTCAAACTTAGCGCCTAAATCACCTAAACTTAATACCTGAGAGGTAGGTCCATCTATCTGTTGTCCATTGTAATCAACAGTAGCAATTAAATTGTCTACCTTATTATGAGGAGCAAACATAATTGCTTCCCAGTTTTGACCTTCTTGTAGTTCTCCATCTCCGTGTAGTGAGAAAACCACAGTATTATCATTGTTCAATTTTTTGCTTAATGCAGCACCAATAGCAACAGACATGCCCTGACCTAAAGATCCTGATGCAATTCTAACTCCAGGAAGGTGTTCATGTGTTGTAGGGTGACCTTGAAGTCTTGAGTTTAGTTTTCTGAATGTTTTCAGTTCCTCAACATCAAAATACCCAGCTCTTGCCAAAACACTGTAAAAAACAGGTGATATATGACCGTTAGACAAGAAGAATAAATCTTCTCCAATTCCATCCATTTTAAAATCAGGATTGTTTTTCATTACTCTGAAGTACAGAGCAACCAAGAAATCGGCACAGCCTAAAGAACCTCCTGGGTGGCCTGATTGGCAGTCGTACACCATTCTAATAATGTCTCTTCTCACCTGAGAAGCAATCTGTTCTAATTCTTTAATTTCTTTAGCCATTTTTTCGTTAAAACATAAAATCGCGGCAATGTAACTAAATTATTGCTAATTCGTAAAAAAAAACAAACGTCAGGAATGAACTTTTTGTTTAAATAGCATGAAGTTTAGATTAATAAGAACAAATTAAAATTCAATGATTGTGTTTTTGTTAATTTTTTATTTTTTGATGCTTATTGTATGGTTTGTATGTTGTATATATTTTAATTATGGGTAAAAAATTACTTAAAGAATCTTTTCTGAAAAACATATCTCTCTTAATTATTCTGTTTATTTCAACCTTGAATGTGTTGGCGCAAGAAGGCTCGGTCGGTATAGGTACGCGTCAACCCAATGCTAACGCCATATTGGACATCGTTTCTAAAGAAAAAGGTGTACTTGTTTCCAGATTAACAAATACTGAAAGAGCAGTATTAACCTTGAAGTTATCACAGGCAGATACCGGATTGTTGATTTACAATATTTCAGAAAATCAGTTTAATTATTGGGATGGGGTTTCGTGGTCTGTTTTAGGAATGGAAACAGGAACAAGTACATTTTGGTATACTGGTAAAACCCCCCCTTCATCATCTTATCCTATCGATGCCAAAAATCAGGACTTGTATTTAAATACAGTTACCGGAGATGTTTACAGGTATAATGGAACGCTTTGGGGAACACCAATAGGTAATTTAACCACAGGGATTGTAGGTCCGAAAGGAGAACAGGGTGTGCAAGGGCTTCAGGGAATCCCAGGGCCGGTAGGTCCTAAGGGTGATAAGGGAGAAGCAGGAGATGTAGGGCTTCAGGGTGAAGTAGGTCCGGTTGGTCCAAAAGGAGATAAAGGTGCTGATGGCGATAAAGGAATCCAAGGAGATATTGGTCCAAAAGGAGAAAGAGGAGATCAGGGAGCTTTATGGTTTACAGGAGAAGGGGCACCGGGAAATACGCTGTCAGGGTTAAGAACCGATGATTTATATTTAAATACTAAAACAGGTGAAGTTTATCGTTACCTGGTGAATGGATGGTCAGGTGTAATTGCCAATTTAACAACTGGTGTGGAAGGACCTAAAGGTGAAAAAGGAGATGCTGGTGCGGTTTGGTTTAATGGAGATGGAAATCCCAATACATCTCTGATAGGAGGAGTAAGAGTAGACGATCTTTTCCTGAATAATAAAACAGGACAGGTTTATAAATATACAGTTACCGGGTGGCAGGGACCAATAGCCAATTTAACAACAGGTATAGAAGGACCTATTGGGCCTGTGGGACCAAAAGGGGAAAAAGGTGACCAGGGAGTAAGTGGAGTAGCAGGACCTGTGGGGGCTAAAGGGGACAAGGGAGATCAGGGAGTTTCTGGCCCGCAAGGCCCCAGAGGAGATAAGGGGGATAGAGGAGAGCAAGGTATACAGGGGGTTCAGGGAGCTCAGGGATTGCAAGGCCAAAAGGGAGAAAAAGGAGATTCGGGGTTAAAGGGAGATAGAGGCGAAAAAGGAGATAAGGGAGAAAAAGGAGAAACAGGTCCACAGGGGGAGATAGGATTGACAGGAGCTAAGGGAGACAAAGGCGATAAGGGCGATCCGGGAGTGAAAGGAGACCAGGGTGTTCAGGGGAAAACAGGCGAGAAGGGCGATACTGGAGAAAGGGGGCTCCAGGGAGAAAAAGGCGAACAGGGATTGCTTGGCCCTGGAGGTCCAGCAGGGCCTCAGGGAATCCAGGGGGTACCAGGAGAGCAAGGAATTCAGGGGAAAGCTGGCGAAAAAGGTGAAAGAGGCGAAAAAGGCGATACGGGTCCCATTGGACCACAGGGTATAAAAGGTGATACAGGTTCGCAGGGACCAATTGGACCGGCCGGGGCTACAGGGTCTCAAGGTCCTGCCGGACCTCAGGGAGAAAAAGGAGAAGTTGGTCCAAAAGGAGAAAAAGGTGATATAGGGCCAGATGGTGTGAAAGGACTTAAAGGTGATCCGGGAAATTCCTGGTATGAAGGGTCTTCGGTGCCGGATGAATTATTAGGTAATACTGGTGATTTATATTTAGATAAATTGAGCGGCGATGTTTATAAAAAAACAGGCCAGTTCTTATGGGAAAAAACAGCTAACATTAAAGGGCCTGTTGATACTTCGACATCCTGGCAAATAAACGGTAATGCAGGAACAAAACCTGAAATATCAGGAACAGCAGGATCATTTTTGGGGACTAAAGATGCAAAAGACTTGATTTTTGCAACAAATAATGTAGAAGTTATTCGTATAACATCTTCAGGGAATGTGGGAGTAAGCCAAACTTCACCTCAGGCAAAACTACATGTTAATGGAGACGTATACCTAGGGTCTGCAGGAAGTATATTAAAAGGGATTGCTAAAGGTACCTTCACCTTTACAGGAGAGTCAATTGCGGCAGCGGCTGCATTTAAAAAAACAATTACGTTAGGCAGGGCCAATTTAGAATCGGTAATTACGGTTTCTCCAAATCAGGAATTACCAGATGGTGTTTCTGTTTCTTATGTCAGAGGGATTGGAACCAATCAGATAGAGGTGAAATTGTATAATGCAGGTCCAAATGCAGTAGTTTTACCTGATATTGTTTTTACCGCTGTAATTGTTAATTAAATGAAAAAACTTGCAGCTATACTATCAGTGTGGTTATGTGCCATGAATTTATGTGCCCAAATGATTGTTCAGAAAGGAAGTGGACTTACTATTCAGAACGGAGCAGATATTATCGTAGAATCGGATATTATTAATGAGGATAAAATACAGAATGATGGAGTTTTGAGATTTACCGGAGATTGGGAAAACAAAAATAAATACGGTGGCTTGATGGAAGGTTCGAAGGGAGAAGTAATACTCATAGGTAATTCTCAGAAATTAAAAGGAACATTTCCAATGTCTTTTTATACTTTAAAACTCACTGGTGCAGGTATTAAATCAGTGAATCAGGATATGCAAATCCTGAACCTGCTGGATTTAAATGATGGAGAATTGGAATTAGTAGCCACTAAGCTAACCTTATTAAACGGAGTTGAACATGCTTTAAAAAGAAACAGAGGAATTATAAGTGCCACAGAGGGAGGTTTTTTCTATCGAAATTTGGAGGAAAAAGGAACTTATTTGTATCCTATGGGAAGTAGTAAAACCGGGCAATTCCTTTACAGACCAATAGAAGTTGACCTGAATGGAGATCACGAAAATCTTTTCGGTGTTTCTTTCCTTGCAAAAGACCCTGGTAATAACTATTACTATCGGGAAAATAGAAAGGATAATGTTTCGGAAGTAAATTCTAAATTTTATCATGTTCTGGATAGGACAAAGGGAGACGCTCAGTTAAAAGTAAATTATTTTTATAGTAGCAATGACGGGTATTCTGCACTGGCTAAATGGACAGATAATCTTTGGGAAAATATTACGCTATATAAATCTTTAGATTTAACCTCTCAAGATTTAAACAGGCAGATGGTTTTTATTGCAGACAAGAGTTTTGGGAATGTCCCGGTTACTTTGGCGAATTTAAAAGAGGCCCATAATCTGGTTTTTTACAATAGCTACTCGCCTGATGGTGATGGTAAGAATGATACCTGGACAATAGGTAATATAGATAATTATCCGGAAAATGAAATTACCATATTTAACAGATGGGGTGGAGAAGTATTCAAAACAAAATCATTCTCTTCAATAAACCGGTGGGATGGTGCGTCCTTAAGTGAGGGAACATATTATTATCTGTTGAGGGTGAAAATAGAAAATGAGTATAAGGTGTTTAAAGGCTTTGTGTCTTTAGTTAAGAATCAGAGATAATGAAAAGGTATTTAATCCTTCTTAGTATATCTATAATATTGTGTGTGGAAACCAGAGGTCAGCAAGACCCTCAATTTTCACAGTATATGTTCAATAGTTTGGTCATCAATCCAGCCTATGCCGGATATAAAGAAAACCTTAATGTCAATGCATCTTATAGAAATCAGTGGGTAGGTGTAGAAGGAGCACCAAAAACACAAACTTTAATAGTAGACGCATCATTAGCAAAAGATCGTGTAGGTTTAGCATTAGGGATAATCAATGATAAATATGGACTAAGAGGAAAATCTTCAGGATATATAAATTATTCATATAAGCTGTTAATGGGAGAAAAAGGAATGCTGGCTTTAGGGTTAGCAGGCGGAATTGCTCAATTTACTTACGACTCAGACAGAGCTACCTATGAAAATGAACAGCAGACCGATTTTTTGAACGGGAAATACACTTATATGGAGCCAGAAGCAAGATTTGGAATACATTACAGTACAGATAGGTTCTTTTTAGGTTTATCTGCAACAAATCTGTTTTCAGAAGTTTTTTCTCCGGCAAACTCCATCAGACAAGTAGTAACCAATCGAAATAATCATTTCTTTCTTTCAACAGGGTATCTTTTTGATGTTAATGAATATCTTAAATGTAAGCCCACTATTCTCATTAAAGAAGATGTGAAAGGACCAACAGGTATAGACGGAAACCTGAATTTTTTAGTAGCAGATAAAGTCTGGATAGGCGGTTCGTATCGATATAATGCAAATTTATGGAAGAAAAACATAACAAATGCAGCCAACGGCAGCGCATTAGTAGCTATGGTCCAGTTTGTTGATGATACATGGAATATTGGTTATTCTTATGATTATTCTACCTCAGCATTAAAAAGTTTCAATTCTAGTCACGAAATTAGCGTCGGTTTTGTATTAAGTAAAAACAGGAGTATGAAAATCCTGAACCCAAGGTATTTCTAATATGAAGTTGAAAAAAATATTATTCGTAATCCTGTCGCTAAGTTTGTTGGCATACGTATTTATTCCGTCAAAATTAAGGTCAGACGATTTAGGAAAGGCCAATAAGTACTACGAAAAGTATGACTATTACTACGCCATAGAAATCTATGAACGACTGATGAAAAAAGGTGGAAACCTGGAAGTAGCAGAAAAATTGGCAAATAGCTATAGGTTTACAGGAAACACCATAGAAGCAGAAAAAAACTACGCTAAAGTACTCAGTTATCCCAACTTTAATACCATTAACTACCTGTATTACGCAGAAGTATTAAAGCAAAACGCCAAATACGAAGAAGCAAAACATTATTATTTAATGTATGGAGAAAGAGAACCTTCTCAGGCAGATAAAGCTTTAAGGTTAGCTAATTCCTGTGATATGGCACGTATGTGGGCCAATAGACCTGAGTTAAATATAGTTGTAACCAATGAAGAGAGTCTGAACAGCGATCAATCAGATTTTTCACCAGTAATTTATCAGGATGGATTGATCTTTGCATCTGACAGATTTTTTACCCAAACCAAAGCCAATCCTAAAAACAATAAAGTGTATGGTTGGACAGGAAATGGTTATATTAAAATTTATCAAGCTGTACACGATCCCAAAGCACCAAAAGACGTATTTAAACTGAGCGCCCTGCCCAATTATATAAATAAAGAATTTCACAACGGACCCGCATCAATAAGTTATGATGGAAAAACGTTGGTATTTACAAAAAGCGGAGTCAGGAAAATAGCAGGTAAAAAAAATAAAGAAACAACAAGTCATAATACCATCTATTTCTCAACATTCGAAAATAATAGCTGGACAGAACCACAACCTTTTGAATACAATAATATACTGGAATATTCTGTACAACATCCTGCACTTAATAAAGAGGGGAATGTAATGTACTTTGTTTCGGATATGCCCGGGGGGTATGGAGGAATGGATCTGTATTATTCAGAGAAAAAAGACGGTAAATGGACGCAGCCCATAAATTGCGGAAGTCGGGTTAATACTCCGGAAGATGAAGTTTTTCCTTACCTGAGAGGAGATGGAAAACTTTACTTCTCATCAAGAGGGCATTTGACAATGGGCGGTCTGGATATTTTTGAGGTAGAAGGTGAAAAATCTGCTTGGTCAGAACCCAGGAATTTAAAAACACCTATAAACTCCTCTAAAGACGATTTTGGCATCACTTTCTTTGGAGACAACCAATCAGGATATTTTTCATCCAATAGAAATGGAGGTAAGGGGTTAGACGATATTTACCATTTTGTACAAAAACCAGTTGACGAAGTGGTATTGCAAGTTGCCGGACAGGTATTTGATAAAGCCAAACAAATACCTATATCAGGTTTGAAAGTTTTTCTGTATAATAAAAATACAGGAAAAGAAGATGCAGCTGTTTCTGATGAAAACGGTGCATTTGTCTTTTACCTCGATCAGGAAAGCGATTATACATTAAGAGGAGATCTGGATAAGTTTTTCTCTCGCCAGGAGGGCGAAATATCAACCAAAGGCGTTAAAGAATCTACTATCTATAATGTCAAATTTGAAGTAGAACGAGCAGAAGAAGCTTATCTGGTACGACTGAATAATATTTATTACGATTTTGATAAATATGCCATCAGAAAAGATGCGGAGCCTGAGTTAATGAAAGTCGTAGAATTTATGAACAAAGTAGGAGATGTAAATGTACAGATGCAGGCCCATACCGATTCGCGCGGAAAAGCAGATTATAACATACAATTGTCTGTAAAAAGAGCAAATGCTGCCCGTGATTATCTGATGCAGCAAGGAGTGGATAAAGAAAGACTTTCTGCCAGAGGTTTTGGTAAAACTCAATTACTGAACCTATGTGCTGATGGAGTGAAATGCACCGAAGAAGAGCATCAGTTAAACCGTAGAACAGAGTTTAAAGTAATAAGGATAAATCCCGTAACAGCAAATCTGCCCTCACCATTAATAAAGTATTAAGTGTAATGTAGCCGGAATAAATGGTGATAGCAGTTTTAGAAGCTCCTTTTTTGTTTCAGATTTGACACATTAAAAAACTACCTTTGCAGCATGAAGTTCAATAAGTACAATATATCACCTGAAATTAAGAGAAGTTTAGAAGAATCCGGATTTCACAAACCAACAGATATTCAATATAAATCATTACCTCAGATATTGTCAGGGCAAGATATATTGGCTATTGCACAAACAGGAACCGGTAAAACAGCAGCCTTTGCCATTCCTTTAATTAGTAAAATACAATCATTAAAACCACGATTAGAAGAACAGGTAGTTAAAGCGGTAGTAATGGTGCCTACCCGTGAATTGGCTATACAAATAGAGCAGGTTTTCAGAGATATTGGTAAATACACTTCGGTAGTTCCGGTAGCGGTAATAGGAGGGGTAGAAATAGAACCCCAACTAAAAAAACTAAAAAAAGCAGATATCGTTATAGCCACTCCCGGACGTATCATGGATTTAGTCTATAAAGGAGACCTTTCTTTAAAAAAGATGGAATTTTTGGTGTTGGATGAAGCAGACCGTATGTTGGAGAAAGGTTTTTATAATGATATCGAGAAACTGATTACACTATTGCCCAGAAGAAGACAAACCATGTTTTTTTCTGCTACTATAAACGAAACAATCAAAGATTTAGCGTATGCATTGGTAAACAAACCAGTTCGTATACAATTATCCCCTAAAGATCCGGTATCTAAAAATGTAGAACATTCCGTAGCCTTTGTAGAAATGGACGATAAGCGTTTCTTTTTAGAAAGAGTAATCAGGGAAAATCCAGATAAAAAGATAATTGTATTTGTAAGAACAAAAGTGAGGGCAGAACGTGTAGCAAAAGCAATGGAGCGGGTAAATATCAGTACCGAAACGATACACGGAGACAAAGAACAAAAAAACAGATTTGAGATACTTAACAATTTCAGATCAGGAGAAAATAAAATTTTAATAGCTACAGACGTAAGTGCAAGAGGGTTAGATGTAAAAGGTGTAGATTACGTAGTTAATTATGATTTACCAGAACTACCCGAAAACTATGTGCACCGTATTGGCAGAACAGGAAGGGGAACCAGTAAAGGGCGGGCGGTTTCTTTTTGCAGCGAAGAGGAAAAAAATTATCTGGAGGCAATAGAAGGTTATATTGGCAAAGAAGTAAAAGAACTGAAACTAGGTAAAGGAGATTATCAGGAAACCATAGATTTTTCGGAAGCAAACCCATACGACTGGAAACAATTGATGGTTGATGCCGAGACACAGCCCGCTAAAAAAAAGAAAAAGTAAAAATTTTGTATTGATTTACAGGGGCTTGTTGTTAAAGAAGCGAATTAATTTAGAAAAGCGGTAAAAAATAGTACCTTTGTGCCGGGTTAGTCTTCTACGACCAGCTCCCTCTGAATTCCCCCAGGGTGGGAACGCAGCAAGGGTAGGAGGTTGTAGCGGTGCGATAGAAGGTGCTAGCCCATTTTTTTCTTTTATTCCTTTCTGAAAAAATAAATCCAAAATAGAATTTACAAAACTTTCTAAATTTCGTTTCAATTGTTAACTTTGTAACGAAAAAATTAGGAGGGGGATTTTGTGGCTCAGATATCCGGATTTAGAATCCCTTACCTTAAAATTTTAAAATTCAATCAAACAATTTAGACAATAACGTATTATGAAGTTTTTTATAGATACAGCAAATCTTGCTCAAATTAAAGAAGCACAAGATTTAGGTGTTTTAGATGGTGTAACTACTAACCCTAGCCTAATGGCTAAAGAAGGTATCACAGGTGAAGCGAATATTTTGAATCACTACAAAGCAATTTGTGATATCGTTGAAGATAATGTAAGTGCCGAAGTAATATCTACAGATTACGAAGGAATGATTAAAGAAGGAGAAGCTTTAGCAGCTTTGAACCCTAAGATCGTTGTTAAAATTCCTATGATTAAAGATGGTATCAAAGCAATAAAATACTTTAGCAGCAAAGGTATCAGAACAAACTGTACTTTAATTTTCTCTGCCGGACAAGCTTTGTTGGCAGCAAAAGCAGGAGCTACTTATGTTTCTCCGTTTTTAGGAAGATTAGATGATATCGGTGCAGATAGCTATGGATTAATCGAAGATATCAGAATCATATTTGATAACTACGGATACGAAACTCAAATTTTAGCAGCATCTATCAGAAATGCAGTTCATATTGTAGAGTGTGCTAAAATTGGTGCTGATGTAATGACAGGACCATTATCTTCCATCTTAGGATTGTTGAAACATCCATTAACAGACAATGGATTAGCTCAGTTCTTAGCAGATCATGCTAAAGCAGCAGGTAAATAAGATCTAAAATCATAAATTTGAAGCCATCCCTAATACAGGGATGGCTTTTTTTATGTCTAAACTTTGGAGACTATGAAAAACTATGATGTTGTAATTGTTGGAGCCGGACCTATAGGGTTAAATTGTGGAATAGAAGCTAAAAAGAAAGGTTTAAATTACCTGATTATTGAGAAAGGGTGTCTGGTGAATTCGTTGTACAACTATCCACAAAATATGACCTTCTTTTCCACATCAGAACGATTAGAAATTGGTGATATCCCTTTTATATCCAATAATTTAAAACCCACCAGATCAGAAGCATTAGAATATTACAGAAGAGTGGTTTTATACTTTGAGCTGAATGTGAGCCTTTTCGAGAAAGTTGTAAATATCACTGGTACCGATGGACAGTTTGAAATAGAAACCAGTAAAGGTCATATTCAATCTAAGAAAGTAATTATTTCAACAGGTTTCTATGATATCCCTAATTGGATGAATGTACCCGGAGAACAACTTGCCAAGGTTTTGCATTATTATAAAGACCCCAGCTATTTTGCCATGCAGAAAGTAGTGGTGGTAGGAGCAAGTAACTCATCAGTTGATGCAGCACTAGAATGTTATAGAAAAGGGGCCGAAGTAACTATGGTAGTGCGAAATACAGAAATTAGCCATAGGGTGAAATATTGGGTGAAACCGGATGTCGAAAACAGAATAGCAGAAGGAAGTATAAAAGCTTATTTCAATTCGGAAATTACAGAAATACAGGATAATAAAGTGTTGATTAAAAGCCCGGAAGGAGAAGTGGAAATTACAAATGATTTTGTGCTGGCCTTAACAGGTTATCAACCAGACTTTAATTTCTTAAAACATTTAGGCATAACTTTAAAAGGAGAAAATAGTTATCCGGAACATAATCCCGAAACGATGGAAACCAATAGAAAAGGGATTTATCTGGCAGGAGTAGTTTGCGGAGGCATGGACACCCATTTATGGTTTATAGAGAATTCCAGAGTACATGCAGAGATGATTATTGAGCATATTTCTGAAATTTAATTATTGTGGGTATTGTTATATAAAGCTTTTTTTAGAAATGTCTCTCGAAGAGGATATTGCGTCAATAAACTCCAATACATATCTTGCTTTCAGAAAAGATGTTGGCAAAGAGAAAAAATAGAAGTTATTCCAGCATAATTCTGGTTATTTCTATATTTTAAATCGGTTTATCCTAAGAGTCAGGTAGGAGATGTCCCCAGACAGATTCGACATAAACAGGAGTCAGTTTAAGTAATCGTTCGGGTGTTGTTCGAGTGGTGTTCGGGAAGTCTTCGGCAGCCGCCGAAGCTTAGTCGAACACCACTCGAAGCATATCCGTACAAGTATAGAACCATTTGCGAGCCAAGTATTAGCCAATCTCGAAGCAAGTATATAGCATAAACGGATTTTAGCGGACTTTCACGGACTTATGCGGAGTTTGATGGACTTTTTGTGTTTTATAGGAAGTAGGGAGATCATTGAAAATGATACCTTGCTTATGAAGTTTATGGTAAATTTAGTTATAAATGGGGTGATAATCAAACATTATGAAAAGGGGAGTGTGAGGAGGTGACGGACAGGGGGAGGAAAAGTGGTTTTTCTTTTCGGGTGTTTTTTTGAAAGAATGGTGATTGGAGGTGGGATAGGAAAGGAAAAATAAGGTTCTTCCTTTCCCTTGATTGGTCTCTTTTAAAATAACCTCCTGTGGGCTGCGGTTGAAGCTGGTGTAAGGGCTATTTACATTAAGCGCTTATGCAGATAGAGTTACACTCCTTATCGCATCCTTATCAGGTGGCATTTATATAAAATCTAAAATTATCGCCTTATTGTATAATTACTGAAATGAAAGTAATTAACAGGCTTTTAGATTGTTGTTTTAAACGATTTTATGTAAGATTTCGCCCAGAGGCTGGTCAATTTCAATTTTTATTCCAGTCATACCAGCAGCTTCGGCTGCTTCAACATCTGTAAACTTATCTCCAATGAAATAAGATTTTGAAGCATCCAGATTATGCTCATGGATACCTCTTAGCAGCATACCTGGTTTAGGTTTTCTGCAATCGCAATCACCGGTAAATTCAGGGTGGTGGGGACAGAAGTAAAATTCAGTAAAATTTACCCCATAAGGAGCGTAAGCTTGCCTTAATCTGTTATGCATCTCGTTTAGTGTATCTAGAGTGTACCAGCCTTTAGCTATACCACCTTGATTGGTTGCAACCAGTAACAGGTAACCACGATCCTGAAGTTCTTTTAAGGCCTCGAAATTATGACCTAATATCTCAAAGTCTTCAAGAGTACAAACATAATTTCCCAGTTCTTTATTCAGGACTCCGTCTCTATCTAAGAATACAGCTTTGTTTTTACTTTCCATGGCGCAAAAATAGGAAATAAACACATGGTGAGAAATAGATGTGATTTTTGCTTTTGTTTTTGTTAATTTATGTTTGCTTTTGATGTGTTATTTGTTTTTTTAATATGATTTTGATTTTTATTTGATAATATTTATTTGATTTTATTGTTAAATTGTTAATTTTTTATGTTTTTTGAGTGTGGTTTTTTGATAAAAATTCAAAAATTCTGAAAAAATCATTTTTTTAGAATTTAGTACTTAATTTTGAATTATAACAAAATTTAATTTTAAGATGGTTCGGAAATATCAAAGAAACTATGGTTTGTATGATTCTAAATTTGAGCATGATGCCTGTGGAACAGGTTTTATTACCAACATCAACGGTAAAAAAAATCATCAGATAATTAAGGATGCTTTAACCATTCTGGAGAACATGGAGCATCGTGGAGCTTGTGGTTGCGATCCCGATTCCGGCGATGGTGCAGGTATATTTACGCAGATTCCACATGGCTTGTTATTGGATGAATGTAATGATCTGGAAATAGAATTAAAAGAGCCGGGACATTATGGTGTTGGTATGATGTTTCTTCCGCATGATTCTTTTCAGGAAAAAGCCATTTATGATATCATTTATAAATGTTGTCATCAATTAAATTTTGAAATACTGGGTTTTAGAAAAGTTCCTGTAAATAACAAGGTCATAGGTGAAACGGCTAAAGCTGTAGAACCTTATGTAAGGCAGCTTTTTGTGTCAAAACCAGCTTATGTAAGGGATGGGGATGAGTTTGAAAGAAAGCTGTTTGTGCTTAGAAGATTAATTACTAAAACGGTACAGGAAGAATTGAAGGAAGTATCGGATGATTTTTATTTCACTTCTTTTTCTTCACGTATTATTGTTTACAAGGGGCAGCTAACTACCTTTCAGGTAAGGCAATATTATCAAGATCTTCAAAACGAGAAATATGAATCTGCTTTTGGAATGGTTCATTCTCGTTTTTCTACCAATACTTTTCCGTCATGGAAACTGGCTCAGCCCTTTAGGTTTATATCTCATAATGGAGAAATTAATACCCTGACAGGTAACCTTAACTGGTTTTATTCAAGAGTTCGTTCTTTGGTATCTCCAAACTTCACCAAAGAAGAAATGGAGATTCTTTTACCTGTAATAGAAGGTAATCAGTCAGATTCGGCCTGTTTAGATAATATTGTTGAAATACTGACTCATTCCGGCAGGTCTTTACCACACGTTATGATGATGCTGGTTCCAGAAGCCTGGGATGGAAACGAACAGATGGATCCAGTTAAAAAGGCTTTTTATGAGTACCATGCTACTTTGGTAGAACCCTGGGATGGCCCGGCAGCATTAACTTTTACAGATGGTGTAAAGCTGATAGGGTCTATTTTGGATAGAAATGGGTTACGTCCTTTACGTTACGTGGTTACGCAGGATAATCGTTGTATAGTGGCCTCTGAAGCAGGAGTTTTGGCTATAGACGAAAGTAGTGTGATTGCAAAGGGGCGCTTGCAGCCTGGCAAAATGTTTCTGATAGATATTGAGCAGGGTAGAATTATAAAGGACGAGGAAATTAAGCAGCAAATCGCTGCCAGACAACCTTATAAAGAATGGTTGGATAATTATATTATAAAATTAGAAGATCTGCCAGAACCGCGTGTTTCTTTTACCAAATTGGGGCGAGAGGCTGTGCATCGTTACCAAAAAGTTTTTGGTTACAGTCGGGAGGATGTTGATGTGATAATTAAGCCTATGGCTGTGGAGGGAAAAGAGCCTATAGGTTCAATGGGGAGTGATGTGCCTTTGGCTATTCTTTCAAATAAGGCACAACATTTATCCAGTTATTTTAAGCAGTTTTTTGCGCAGGTAACCAATCCACCGATAGATCCTATTCGTGAAAGGTTGGTTATGAGCCTTGCTACATTTATTGGAAATAACGGAAATATTCTGGATGAAGATAAATTGCATTGTCATTGCGTAAGTATCAAGCATCCTATCCTGAATGATAACGAACTGGAAAAACTAAGAAGTATTGATACTGGTAACTTTAATGCTAAAACATTACAGACTTATTTTACAGCGGATGGGAAAGAGGGGACTTTAGAGAAGGGACTGGAGAGGCTTTGTCGCTATGCTGAGGATGCTGTTAATGATAAGTTTGAGGTCATTATACTTTCAGATAGAGCTATCGATTCGGAACATGCGCCTATTCCGTCATTATTGGCTGTTTCGGCTGTTCACCACCATCTGATCAAAAAAGGTTTACGTGGTGCCATTGGTTTGGTTGTAGAGGCGGGCGATGTTTGGGAAGTTCATCATTTTGCCTGTTTGTTAGCTTTTGGTGCAACAGCTATTAACCCTTATCTGGCATTGGCTTCAATAGATGCTTTAAAACAGGATGGTAAAATAGAGGAGGATATTGCTCACGAAAAATTGATTCAAAATTATGTTAAATCGGTAGGTGACGGATTGTTGAAGATTTTTTCGAAAATGGGAATTTCAACCTTGCAATCTTATCACGGTTCTCAGATTTTTGAGATATTGGGTATCAGTAGCGAAGTTGTAAATCAATATTTTTCCGGAGGCATCAGTCGGATAGAAGGTCTTACACTGGACGATATAGCTAAAGAGGCACTTAGCAAACATATCAAAGGATTTAAAGCTTCTGATGAAGATGCATTGTTGCTAACAGAAGGTGGTATCTACCAATGGAAAAGAAAAGGTGAAGCACATCTTTTTAATCCTGAAACGGTGCATTTGTTGCAGCTGGCTACCCGAACAGATGATTATCAGGTCTATAAAAAATATGCTGCTCTGGTAAATACACAAACAGATAAGCTGTATACATTAAGGGGTTTGATGGATTTTGCCCAGCATAGAGAACCTATAGCATTGGATGAGGTAGAACCGGTAGAAAATATTCTGAAAAGATTTGCTACCGGCGCGATGTCATTCGGATCAATCTCTCACGAAGCACATAGTACTTTGGCAATTGCCATGAACAGGATTGGCGGAATGAGTAATACTGGTGAGGGGGGCGAAGATGAGATTCGTTACCAGCCATTGCCTAATGGAGATTCTATGCGGTCGGCCATTAAACAGATTGCGTCTGGCAGGTTTGGTGTTACTATTAATTATTTGACCAATGCGGATGAGATACAAATTAAAATGGCACAAGGGGCAAAACCGGGAGAGGGAGGACAATTACCCGGACATAAAGTGGATGCCTGGATTGCTAAAACAAGGCATTCGACTCCTGGTGTAGGGCTAATTTCGCCACCACCACACCATGATATTTATTCGATCGAAGATTTGGCTCAGCTTATTTTTGATATGAAAAATGCCAACAGGAATGCCCGCATTAACGTGAAACTGGTTTCTAAAGCAGGTGTGGGAACTATTGCTGCAGGTGTGGCTAAAGCACATGCCGATGTTATTTTGATAGCAGGTTATGATGGGGGGACAGGTGCATCACCTATCAGCTCTATAAAACATGCGGGTTTACCCTGGGAATTAGGATTGGCAGAGGCACATCAGACACTGGTGAAAAATAAGTTGAGAAGCCGTGTTGTTTTACAGGCGGATGGGCAGTTGAAAACGGGAAGGGATATTGCTGTTGCTACTTTATTGGGAGCAGAAGAATGGGGTGTGGCTACAGCTGCACTGGTTGCAGGCGGTTGTATTATGATGCGTAAATGTCATTTAAATACTTGTCCGGTTGGGGTGGCTACCCAGGATCCGGAATTAAGAAAGCTCTTTAGTGGAAAGCCTGAGCATATTGTAAACCTGTTCAGATTTATAGCGGAAGAACTGAGAGAAATTATGGCAGAATTAGGGTTCAAAACTATTAATGAAATGGTAGGAAGGGCTCAGTTTTTGAAACGCCGAGAAGATATTGGTCATTGGAAAGCACAAAAAGTAGATCTTTCTGGTATTCTTCATCCGGTATCTGTACCTAAAGATATGACGCTTTATCATAGCGAGAGTCAGGATCACGGAATAGATCAGATTCTGGATTGGAAATTAATTGCTGCTGCTGAAAAGGCCTTAAATGGGCGATTACCTGTGTTTGGTGTGTATGATGTGAAAAATACGGACAGGACGGTGGGTACGATGCTTTCTTATGAAATAGCTAAAAAATATGGATCGGCAGGGTTGCCGGATAATACGGTTAATTACAAGTTTGTGGGGTCTGCCGGACAAAGTTTCGGGGCATTTGCATCAAAAGGTATTGCTTTTGAGCTGGAAGGTGAAGCGAATGATTATGTAGGGAAAGGACTTTCTGGTGCCAGAATAGCGGTTTATCCTTCTAAAGAAAGCAGTTTTAAGGCTGAGGAAAATATTATTGTTGGAAATGTGATTTTATATGGAGCCACATCTGGAGCGTTGTATATCAGGGGAATGGCGGGAGAACGTTTTGCGGTCAGGAACTCTGGTGCAACAGCTGTTGTAGAGGGTATTGGAGATCATGGTTGTGAGTATATGACAGGGGGAAGAGTGCTGGTGTTGGGAAAAACAGGAAGGAACTTTGCTGCTGGTATGAGTGGAGGGATTGCCTGGGTTTTAGATGAAGAGGGGACTTTTGCTTCTCAATGCAATCATGAAATGATAGACCTGGATCCCTTAACAAAAACAGATGAGGAAGATATATTGAAGTTATTGAAAACGCATTTGACGTTAACAGACAGTGCGGTAGCACAAAAGGTGTTGGATAACTGGGGTGCTTATTCATCGAAATTTGTGAAAGTATTTCCTAAGGAATACAAAAGAGTGTTGGAACAAGTTCAATTAGAAAAAATAGCAAGCTAATCACCATGGGAAAAATAACAGGTTTTAAAGAGTTTGACAGAGAGTTACCTAAAAAGGCAACTGTTGAAGAGCGTGTAAATCATCATCATGAATTTATTGGGTTTTATGATGATGAAAAACTGCATCAGCAATCTTCCAGATGCATGAATTGTGGTATTCCGTTCTGTCATTCAGGTTGTCCTTTGGGTAATGTTATTCCTGAGTTTAACGATGCGGTGTATCAGGGTAAATGGGAGGAGGCTTATCGTATATTAAGTTCTACTAATAATTTTCCTGAATTTACGGGACGGATTTGCCCAGCGCCTTGCGAATCGGCATGTGTATTGGGAATTAACCGACCAGCAGTAGTGATAGAGGAGATAGAAAAGCATATTATAGAAATAGCCTTTTCTAAAGGTTATGTGAAACCTCATAAAACTTTTTTGAAAACAGGGAAAAAGGTGGCTGTTGTTGGGTCGGGACCTGCAGGTTTGGCTGCTGCCGAACAATTAAATAAAGCAGGGCATGAGGTTACGGTGTTTGAAAGAGATGATCATCCGGGTGGTTTGCTTCGGTATGGTATTCCTGATTTTAAATTGGACAAACAAATTGTTGAGCGCCGTATAGACCTGATGAAAGAAAGTGGTATCGAATTTAGATGTAATGTAGAGGTGGGTAAAGATATTGATACCCGGGAATTAGTGAAGGATTTTGATGCTGTTCTTTTAGCGGGTGGTGCTATGGTACCCAGAGAAATGCCTATTCCCGGAAGGGAATTGAAAGGGATTCATCATGCGATGGATTTTTTAAGACAGGCTAATAAAAGAGTAAGCGGTATTGAGTTTAGCGGGGAGGATATTCTGGCTTCTGATAAAGATGTTGTCGTAATTGGAGCCGGAGATACCGGGTCTGATTGTATAGGGACATCAAACAGGCAAAAGGCTAAATCTATTACCCAGTTTGATAGAAATATTATTCCTTCTTATGAAAGGCCTGTGTACCAACCCTGGCCAATGGTTCCAAAGCTGTTTAAACCTTCGTCTTCTCAGGAAGAAGGGGTAGAAAGGCTCTTTAATATTGTAGCTAAAGAGTTTATTGGTGATGATATGGGAAATGTAGTGGGGGTAAAAGTGGTGGATGTAGAATGGGAAGTGGAGGCAAATGGCAGACCTGTAAAATCAAAATTGGTAGAACATTCGGAGCGGATTTTACCAGCTCAGTTAGTCTTGCTGGCATTGGGATTCTCTAATCCTGTGCATGAAGGTATGTTAGTTGAATTGCAGGTTGGTTTAGATAGCAGAGGGAATGTTGCTGCTTCTGAAAGTGATTATAGAACCACTATAGATAAAGTATTTGCAGCGGGAGATATGAGAAGAGGGCAGTCTTTAGTGGTATGGGCTATATCTGAGGGAAGAGAGGCTGCCAGGGAAATTGACAAGTTTTTAATGGGATATTCACGTCTGGAAACAAAAGATGGGGTAGATCTTATGGAAGAGGTTTTTTAACGAGGCGGTTGTTTTTTGGGAATGATGAACTGGGGTAACTATGAATGATGAACTATGAACTTTTGAATGATTAACTATAATGATAGACAATTAATGATGAACTTGAGTAACTATGAATGATGAACTATGAATAGGGGCTATGGGCTATCGTCTATTGTCCATTGTCTATTAATTATTGATTATTTGTTAAATACTTCACAGGCTGTTTACCTTTGTATATACAACTGTTTTGGATCAATCAAATAAGTGTTTTGTAGGGGTGTTGGGATAGTGTCTATTATAAATATTTGATTATTAGTGTTAAAGAAACCAGAAAGATGAAGGGGTTGTTTTTTATTATTAATCCTTTTTATTATACTTGTGATGTAGTTTCTTTTTGTTATTAATAATTAATATAGATATAAGGCTGCACTAACCAAAACTTAATATAGGACTTATAAATTGCCGGAAATTTGCAGAACCTTAACATACTTATAAAAAATGTAAGGTTTACTTTTATGTGATAAAAGAGTTATCTTCATGTAAAAGCCGGTTGATGTTAAAAGTATTTGATTGCGATGTTGGACAATAATTCTGATGATATATCTTTAATGGGGGAGGTGAGCAAAGGATCTGTTGCTGCTTTTAACACCATTTATGCCAGATATTCTGAAGCAGTCTATTATACTATCTATAAAAAAATAAAAGACAAGACAGAGGTTGATGATGTTTTTCAGGAGTTTTTTGCTTCTGTTTGGCGTAAGCGAGCTACTATTGTTGTCAATACTTCATTTAAAGCATGGCTATTTACATCAGTGCGTAATCATGTGCTAAACCATTTATTACAGGTAGCTCGTAAGGAAAAAAATCAATTGGCTTATAACGAGGGATTCTCAGAGGCAGATCATGAGTTTGAGGGGAAAATGGATGTAACGGGATTACCTGAATTAATCAACGGAGAAATAGAGCGCCTACCTGAAAAAATGCGTTTGGTGTGGCAGTTACGTAAAGAAAAGGATATGTCTATTGCCGAGATTTCTGCACATTTAAATAGTTCTGAGCAAACGGTAAAAAATCAATTAACCTCAGCTAATAAAAGATTGCGCCTGTTTTTGTCTAAGTTACATACTTTCCTGTTTTTATTATAGTACTTCTTTATAGGTCGTTTGTCTCTTTGTAAAACACTTATAGATATGAGACGCAGACTATTTTTATTTAAATTTATCATTTTAGCCTTTTTCCAATTATCCCTAACATTTGTTGAGGCAGCCCCACCATTAAAAATTGCCAGTTACAATATCCAGTATGATAATATAAAAGATACGGTAAATACTTGGGCAAAAAGACTTCCGGGCGTAGTTAGCCTATTCAATAAATACCAGTTTGATGTTGTTGGAGCACAAGAGCCTTATTTGGCTCAATTAAATGACTTAATGCCTAAAATACCAGACTATGCTTATATAGGTGTCAATATATTAGGGGGTACAGATATTCTGAAAAGACATTATACTCCCATACTCTATAAAAAAGACAAATTTGATGTGCTGGATTGGGGAACCTTCTGGTTTTCTGAAACACCTGATACGCCTGGGAAAGGTTGGGATGCCCATTCTGCCAGAATTTGTACCTGGGCAAAGTTTAAGGAAAAGAGAAGTGATAAAGCATTCTTTTTCTTTAATATCCATTTTGATCATAAGGGAATTATAGCAAGACGTGAAAGCCCTAAGTTGCTGCTTGCAAAAATCAAGGAAATTGCTGTCAGCTATCCTGTTTTTACAATGGGAGATTTTAATACTAATCAGCATACAGAGAATTATAAAACAATGAATGAATCTGGTGTGGTTAAGGATAGCTATCACATAGCTAAGAAAATGTTAAATAGGGAAATACCCACTTTTAATGGTTACAGGGCCGAATTAAAAGGTTCTAACCGTATAGATCATATCTATGTTTCGTTAAATCCGGAAATTAAAATTAAGAGTTACCGTATTCTTACAGACTCTTACAAAGGGATTTATCCTTCGGACCACTTTCCTGTATTGATAGAGGCAGAATTGCCTTAATAAGGAAATTATAGATGTTTGTTAAATAATAAGGAAATTTAATTATCTAATTATAAAAAAAGAGTGCATTTTTGTAATGCCATCAGCAATGGCATTGCAGGCTAAGTCGCAAATGATTATTACGGGATATCTTTCTGATCACAGAGGTCCTAATACTGGAATACCCGAAGCTGTTTAGTTATACACATTTGGGAGGGGTTGATTATATGTAGTTTAAAGCAACTGAAGATATTGATTTCAGTGAAACTCCTTATACAGTTATAGTAAATACTAATGCATGGCCACCACAAACAGTAAAAAATCAATTAACCTCGGCTAATAAGCGTTTGCGTTTGTTTTTGTCTAAATCTACACATTTTTATTCTGCTTATAGTACTTTGAACAGTTGGTGTTGTCTCTTTATAAAAAGACTAACAACCTGTTTAAATAATGAGACGAATATCTATTTTAATTATTACTTGTTTTCTATCTGTTCCTAATCTTTTTGCAGGAGATCCTGTTTTAAAAATAGCCAGTTTTAACATCCAGTACGATAATGCAAGAGATAAAGTAAATACATGGGACAAGAGACTGCCAGGTGTTGTGTCTGTATTTAATAAATACCAGTTTGATATTGTAGGAGCACAAGAACCTTACTTGTCGCAGTTGAATGATTTAATGCCGCAGATACCGGATTATGCTTATCTGGGCATTAACATTTTGGGCGACACTACCACTGTGGTTTTAAGAAGGCACCATACTCCTATATTCTATAAAAAGGAAAAATTTGATGTATTGGATTGGGGTACATTTTGGTATTCTGAAACACCTGATGTACCTGGTAAAAAGGGGTGGGATGCTTACTCTCCCAGGATTTGTACCTGGGCAAAGTTCAGGGATAAACAAAGTCAGAGAGAGTTTTTTATATTTAATAACCATTTTGACCATTTGGGAGATATTGCCCGCAGAGAAAGTCCAAAATTGCTGTTAGCAAAGATCAAGGAGATTGCAGTAGGCTACCCCGTTTTAACTATGGGTGATTTTAATACTAATCAATATCATCAAAATTACAGGATTTTGAGTGAGTCTGGTGTGGTTAAAGATAGCTATCAGATTGCAAGAAATATCAGAAACAGGAATACGCCTACTTACAATGATTATAATCCGGATCAAAAAGGATCGAGTCGGATAGATCATGTTTATGTGTCAATAAAGCCGGAAGTGAAGGTTAAAAGCTATCGGATTATAACAGATGCCTATAAGGGAATATATCCTTCGGATCATTTTCCGGTTTTAATAGAAGCGGAAATCCCTGAAAGAATCAAATAACCAAAAGGCTGGCCGGTTTACCAAACAACGATGTGAAAGAGCTTTATTTTATTACTACTGATAATCTTTTGGGTGACGACCATGATGCCATTATGGATGGCACACACCCTCATGATTTAGGTTTTGATAAAAAATTGAAACCGGCTAAGATGGATCTTTTAGCTAAACATGAAATTTATAATGCGACCAAATAAATAAAAAACGATAAACAATTTAATTAACAGATTATGAAAAAAAGAGTACTTTTTTTGTTGTTATGCTTTGCGATAAGTTCGTTAAAGGCAGCTACATATTTTGTGAGTCCCAATGGCAATGGAACCCAGAGTGGAGCAGACTGGGACAATGCTAAAACTCTTGCCGATGCCATCACTATGGCAACTAGTGGAGATGTGATTTTTGTGCTGAAAGGAACCTATACGGCTGCGAGTGGCCAGCCTCTTATTAACCTTACTGGTGCTAAAAGTGGGATAAAGCTGTATGGTGGTTTTGCTGGTACAGAAACTTCTTTGGCTCAAAGGGTATTTGGTACTACAGCTGCTGATAGCACTATCTTGAAAGGTAATAATAATAGGGTAATTTATAACAATGGTACTGCAGCAGAACCTATCACTTCGCTTCTTTACGATGGTTTTACCATTATGAATGGTTTTGCAACTAGTAGTGGTGTTGGAGGTGGTATGTGTAATCTCTATGCATCCCTTACTGTTACCGACTGTATTTTTAAGGAAAATGCTACCAATAATGGTAGTGGTGGGGGAATGTACAATTCCAATAACACTGTTACTGTTACCAATTCTAAATTTTATAGTAATACTGCTGGAGCTAACGGTGGTGGCGGAATAATTGTCTCCGGAGGTTCATCTGCTACTATTACAAATTGTGTGTTTGATAGTAATAAGGCAACCCATGCTACCAGCGGTACTGGTGGAGGGGTATCTACCTATACAACTGCTTCTGTTCTAACTAATGTTACCATCACTAACTGTATGTTTTTCCGTAACACGGCTGGTAGTAGGGGAGGAGGTTTGTTTGATTCTCAGTATGTTACGACAAATGTTTCAGGGTGTGTATTTTCGGATAATACGGCTACTAATGGTGGTGGTATGTATAGTAATACTTTGGCTTCGGCTACTATTACTAACTGTACATTTTTTGGCAATATAGCGACTAATGGTGGTGGGATGTATAATAATGAGGCTAACCCTACTGTTATTAACTGTACGTTCTCTGGAAATGAGACAAAGAGCAGTGGTAGTGGTGCAGGCTTGTATAATTACAGTACAGCTACCGCCAAGTTTGTTAATTGTCTTTTTTCTGGCAACAAGGCAGTTAATGCCGGCGGGGGTGTATATAATGGACATGCTGCTGATAAAGTTTGTACACCTATTTTTATAAATTGTACTATTGCTGGAAATAATGGAGCTCTTAATGGTGGTGGTATGTGGAACACAGGTCCGGCCAACTCTAATACTAACCCTGTAATTACCAATTGTATTATTTATGGAAATAATAGTGGTATAGGTATATGGCCTTCTTCGGGAGCTACAGCCACCGTTACATATAGCAATGTACAGTATACAGAAGCTACTAACGAAGCAGATTACGCGAATGGTACAGGAAACCTTAATGTTGACCCTAAGTTTATCAATTCTCCTGCAAGCAGTACAGCACCATTTACTACAGGAGATTATACTTTGCAAAGTACCTCTCCCGTAATTAATAAAGGAGATAAGAGTGCTATCAGTGGCTATTCTAATGATTTAGCAGGTGGCGATCGTGTTTATAATGATATTGAAGTAGATATGGGAGCTTATGAATACCAGGGTGTTTTACCTGTGACATTGATCTCGTTCACTGGTAAATTGCACAACAATCAGGTAAGGCTTAATTGGGTAACTGCTTCAGAAAAAGATAATAGTCATTTTAATATTCTGCGTTCTGCGAATGGAAAAGAGTTTGTGAATATTGGTACAGTACAGGGAAGTGGAGATTCGTCTACGGGAAACACTTATAGTTTTATAGATACAAATCCACAGCAAGGGGTAAATTACTATAAACTAGAGCAGGTTGACTTTGATGGCCAAAAATCTAACTCGAGAATAGTTTTTGTAACTACAGAAATTGCTCAGTCCAGTTTGTCTGTTTATGGAGGGGATCATTTTATACAGGTGAATATTTTTAGCATTACAAAGGATCTGGCACAATTGATACTGACGGATATTTCTGGTAGAAAAGTAATGGTACAGCAACTAGACATCACACCGGGTGATAATGTAATTAAAATTCCTGTTGCATTAAAGTCAGGTATTTATATCGCATCTGTGAAGTTGGGAGCAGAAACATTAAACACAAAATTTTATAAATAGTAAATGAAACTTAAGAGGATTTTTAAGTTAGCGGGCTTATCGGTATTTATCCTATCGGTAAGCTGCGCTTTCAGGGTAGGTTTGTCTAATGGAAAAGGTAATTCTTCATCATTTGATGAGCAGGGACATAGAGGAGCCAGAGGGCTTATGCCGGAGAATACCATTCCGGCTATGTATAAAGCTATTGATTTGGGTATAACCACTTTGGAAATGGATCTACAGGTTTCTAAAGATAAAAAGGTAGTGGTTTCGCATGATTCTTATTTTGGCTATAAGTTTTGTTTAACGCCCGAGGGCAAAGAAATGACGGATAAAGAGGGCCGCTCCCGTTTAATTATAGACATGCCTTACGATAGTATTCGTAAATATGATGTAGGTATGAAACCTCATCCTGATTTTCCCCGTCAACAAAAAATGCCGGCCTATAAACCATTACTTTCAGAACTTATAGACTCGGCAGAAACTTATGCCCGTAAGAAAAAACATGTGAACCATTATAATATGGAGATTAAGACAAGTCCTGAGTATAAAGACAAAGGACATCCGCCGGTATCTGAGTTTGTAGCATTGGCAATGAAAGTGGTTTATGATAAAAAGATAGAGAAAAGAACTACGATACAATCATTTGATACCAGGTCTTTGAAATTGGTGAAAGTCGGGTATCCGGAAGTCAAAATATCTTATCTGGTATTTAAATCAAATACTAAGAATATTGATGAGCATATCAAAGATTTAGGTTTTAAACCGGATGTTTTTAGTCCCGAATACCATCTGGTAACGGAGGAGCTGGTAAAAGCTTGTCATGACAGGAATATTAAGGTTATCCCATGGACGGTAAATACTGTGGATGATATTAAAAAATTGAAAGCATTGCGGGTTGATGGAATTATTTCTGACTACCCGGATTTATTTAAGAGCACTAACTAATAGATTTTAATGAACAGGAGAAAATTTGTAAAGAGCAGTACGTTGGCAACCGCCGGATTAACTATCCTTCCCACAGGCTTAATGTTTGCAAAAAGCAAGGGTATTGTAAAATTAGCATATATAGGAGTGGGTTTAAGGGGGCGAGTACATATTCATGAAGGACTCAGAAGGGATGATGTAGAGATAGTTGCTATTTGCGACACCCAAGAAAGTTCATTGAAGATATGTCGTGATCAATTTGTAAAAGCAGGAAAGAAACTACCGAAAGAGTATACAGGAGGATTAGATGCCTACAAAAAATTACTGGAAAGAAAAGACATAGACGGTGTTGTTATTTCTACGCCCTGGGCTTTTCATCGCGATCAGGCTGTTGATGCCATGAGAGCAGGTAAATACGTGGCTTGTGAAGTACTGGCAGGATTAACGGTGCAAGATCATTGGGATATTGTAAATGTGTCTGAGGAAACAGGTATGCCTTATATGACTTTGGAAAATGTTTGCTACCGCAGAGATGTGATGGCCGTATTGAATATGGTTCGTCAGGGTCTTTTTGGAGAGCTGGTACATTTAGAAGGTGGTTATCAGCATGATTTGAGGGATGTTCTTTTTAATGATGGTAAGCATTTTTATGGGCATGGTGTAGAGTTTGGTCCAGAAAAATCTATAGGAGAAGCACAATGGCGTACTCAATATAATATAGATATGGACGGAGATCTTTATCCAACACATGGCTTGGGGCCTATTATGCAATATGCTAACATCAACAAAGGAAACAGGTTAACCAATATGGTTTCTTTTTCGTCCAAGGCAAGGGGTTTAGGTGATTATGTAGAAAAGCAATCTCCAGGGCATCAGAATGCAAAGATTAACTATAAGAATGGAGATATAGTAACTACCCAAATTAATTGTGCAAATGGTGAAACCATGTTAATTACCCATGATACACATTTGCCAAGGCCATATTCTATTGGTTTTAGGGTACAGGGAACAAATGGTCTATGGATGGATGTTGCCCAATCTATTCATATAGAAGGCAAGAGTAAACCTCATAAATGGGATCCGGTAAAAGAATGGACAGAAAAGTACGATCATCCGTTATGGAAACGTTATGCTGATGTTGCTAAAGGAGCAGGTCATGGTGGGATGGATTGGTTTGTATTTAACGCTTTTGTACAGGCAATAAAACAAAAGAGACAAACCCCTATAGATGTGTACGATTCTGTAACAATGAGCGTTTTACTCCCTTTATCTGCAAAATCTATAGCAGAAGGAAATACTTCGCAGGATATACCGGATTTTACCCGTGGTAAATGGAAAGAAAGGAAAAATGATTTTGCATTGGACGATTCGGGTTTTTAGAATCATATTGGAAGCCTATAAAATTGTAGCTTAGTGTAGTAATTGTTTATAATTAAACCATTAAGAACTTGTTTGAAATTTATCTAATAATTTTTTTATGACTATGACTTTGTTGTTTTTTGAGAGGTAGGAGCAAGTTATCTCTTCAAAAACATACCTTGTCTCGCTCAAAATAGCCTATTAAAAACTTTACCATATAAGTTTAAACAGGTTCTAAGAGAAAAAAGTAAAAAATAAGCAGAGGCAATAGTACTTTACTCAAATACTATTGTCTCTTTATAAAAAGGCCTGTAAAAAGTGAAACCCGAGTTAGAAAAACTGATAGAGAAGTACCTTAAAGGAAAGTGTACTGAAGAGGAGCGAAAGCTGGTTGAGACGTGGTATGATCAATTAAATGAAGACGATGGCATGTCTGTGTCTCAATGGAAGGCCAAATCCAAAGGGCTGAAAACAGGATTGTATAAGAAAATCAGTTTAGATAACGGTAAAATCAGAAACCTTGTATTCTTTAGGGGTGCAGCTGCCGCAATAGTGCTGTTGTTAGGAAGCATAGTTTATTTGACATTGAACCAGTACGGTATAGATACTAAACAAGAGCTATTTTCTTATGCAGGAAATGAACAGATTGAAATGGGAACTCTGAAAGAAACACGTTTGATTCTGGATGAAGAAAGAAGTATAGATTTAGCTGGAAATGCGGGAATAGATTATACAAAAGGAAAGCTTGAGATAAAAAACGGGAATGGTAGCGAGCTGATTCAGAAACTGGAAACCGGAAAGCATGCTTTTAGCACATTAGTGGTTCCTTACGGAAGAAGGGCAGAACTGGTATTGTCTGACGGGACTAAAGTATGGTTGAACTCGGGCTCCCGGTTGGTATACCCTAATGTATTTAAAGGAAACAAACGAGAGGTTTTATTACAGGGAGAAGCTTTTTTTGACGTAGCACATCAGGCAGAAAAACCTTTTCATGTATATGCTAAAGACGTGGATGTAAAAGTACTAGGTACATCGTTTAACGTAAGAGCGTATGCCGATGAAAAAGATATAAAAACCACGTTGGTACAAGGTAGTGTCTTGTTAGCTGATTTGGTTAACGAGAAAAATACAGTACGTCTTGTCCCTGGAAATATGGGAGTTTTTACAGAAGCAAAATCTTTTAAATTAGCCAATGTAGATACAGAAATGTTTACTTCATGGAAGTCCGGATATCTGTATTTGAAAAATGAAAATTTATCGGAATTATTAAAAACACTTACCCGGTATTATAATATATCTATTCAGCTAGATGATCCTAAAAAGGAGGAAAGATATTTTTCAGGACGGTTGAATCTTGAGCCAGAGCCGGAGCAGATTTTACAGGTCATAGCATTGACTACAGGCTGTCAGGCAGAAAAAACAGAAAGGGGGTGGATGTTAAAGCGGAGTACTGACCAACTATAGATCGGATTAACGATAATACAATAAAAATAAAAATGGAAGATGCGACCAACATCTTCCACAACGATAATACAATTTATTAACCTATTACAGTTAAAAAAGTACCTAAAGTTATGCAAAAAATAGGTGTGAACAAACACGTCCTGAAATGGAGGTTAAAATTCCTTTTACACTTGATGAAGCTAGTATCCATATTGCTATTTGCGAGTATAATAAGTGTACATGCAAAAACTTATTCGCAAACAAAGTTTACCATTAACATTCAAAATGGTAAAGTAAAAGATGTTTTTGAACAAATTCAGCGTAAAAGCGATTACAGAATTTTCTATGAGGAACTAGGAATAACCAAAATAGGCGACAAAGCAATTAACCTGAATATGGTGCAAAAAACCGTACAGGAAGTGCTGGATGTTGCATTAAAAAATACAAACTATACCTATAAAGTTATAGGAAAGCAGATTTCTATTTTTCCGGCTCCCAGGAATACGGTTGTTCAGGGACAACCATCTCCAGGATTGATTACCGGAAAAATCTATGATGAGAAGAATGAAATATTACCCTCTGCCAGTGTAAAAGTTGTAGAGCTGAATAAAACAACCATAGCCAATGCGAATGGTATGTATAATATTTCTGTAGCGCCTGGTGTTTACACTTTAGAAATCAGGTTTTTGTCTTACGAAACGCAGACTCTTAAAGATGTTAAGGTACAATCTGGCAAAACAACGGCATTGGATATCCGCTTAAGACCGGATGCCAAGCAGCTTAACCAGGTTATTGTTACGGCTTTAGGTATAGAGAAAGAAGAAAAAGCTTTGGGCTATGCCGTACAAAAAATAGAAGGGATAGAAGTTTCACAATCGCCAACCAGTAACTGGATTAACGCTCTGTCTGGTAAAGTGGCAGGTTTAAACCTTAATAAAGTAGGAGGGCCTGTTGGTACAAGTGATGTGGTTTTAAGAGGTGATAATGTGCTGGCTTTAGGAGGTAGTGGTGCGTTAATTGTAGTAGATGGTGTACCTATCAGCTCATCGCAAACAGGTACCGGAGACGGGCCTATAATAGGTTCAGATAATCCTGTAGATTTCGGGAGTTCGTTAAGTGATCTCAACCCGGAGGATATCGAAAATATTTCTGTATTAAAGGGACCGGGTGCTGCTGCTTTATATGGCTCAAGGGCATCTAACGGAGCTATCATTATCACTACAAAATCAGGAAAAAAATCACCGGGTCTGGGAATTTATGTGAATACTTATTTAACAGCCTATCAGGTGAACAATTATCCTGATTACCAATGGGAATATGGACAGGGAACAGTAGGACAAGATTGGTATTCTTATAATAACAGCGTTGATGGAAATAGTACTAAAGGCACAACCGGAGCGTGGGGACCTCGTTTTCTGGGACAGCCTTATTTCCAGTTTCATTCACCTTATGATACCGAGGCCTACTCGAACCCAATTACAGCGCCAAGAACAGAGCGTATGCCCTGGGTTCCGCAAAAAAATGCTTATAGCGGATTTTTTCAATCGGCAGTAACATCTTATACCTCAGTAGCTGTAGCGGGAGAAGGATTTAGGGCTTCGGCAGCCTATCATAAAAATGAATGGATAGTGCCTAATACCGGATTTGAGCGAATATTACTTTCGTTATCCGGTAACAGAAAACTTTCCTCCAGAGTAAATCTGAATGCGAAAGCAAATTATTCGAGAAAATATACTGATAATTTACCCAGTCAGGGATATAATAACCAAACGGTTATGTATTTCATGATTCAGCAAACACCAAACGTAAATATAGATTGGTACAAACAACGCTGGGTGCCCGGAGAAGAGAATGTACAGGAGTTTTCTCCATTCTGGAATGGATTGGACAATCCGTATGTGGTTGCTTATGATATGACCAATGCGAGTGACAGACATAATATGGTGGGAAATGTACAGGCTACCGTTCAAATCAACGATCATTTAGATTTTAGTGTGCGTTCTGGTGCGGATATGAGTTATGAATATCGCTCGCAACAACGTCCGCAGAGTACTTACCGTTGGAAAGATGGTATGTACAGACAACAAAACGTATTTAGAATAGAAGCCAACTCGGATTTCCTTCTGAAATATAAGGGCGCTATTCCCGGATTAAAGTATACTGCCAGTTTTGGTGGAAATCAGCGTTTTAATGATTATAAATACGATAATATGATGGCAGACCGATTGACTCTACCCGGTGTTTATAATATAGCCAATAGCAGAGATCCGGTGATAACAAGAAGTGATAAACAACGCTTTTTAGTGAATAGTTTGTACGGTTTTGTAAATCTGGACTTTAAAGGTAAGTATTATCTGGAAATAACCGGAAGAAACGATTGGTCGTCAACATTACCTTCTCATAATTCTTCTTTCTTTTATCCAAGTGTAAATACCAGTGTATTGCTGAATGAAGTTTTTGCCATGCCTAACTGGATTTCTTTTGCAAAAGTTAGAGGTTCATTCGCATCTACGGGAGTAGATTCTAAAGATCCTTATGCTTTCCTGATGAATTACTATCAGACAGATTTTCCGGGATCTTTGACAACACCCGGAACATTACCTAATGCGAATCTGAAACCTCAGTTTACTGATGCTTATGAAACGGGTTTTGATTTAAGAATGTTTAAAGGACGTTTGGGACTGGATGTAGCTTTATATAAAGGAAGTACCCGGAACCAGATTATTAACCTTCCGGTAGACCCTTCTGGTGGTTTTACCAGTGCGATGACTAATGTTGGAAAGGTAGAGAATAAGGGGATAGAAGTACAGTTTAAAGGAACTCCTGTTCAAAAGAAAAATGGTTTTAAATGGGATGTGAATATTAACTGGGCAGCCAACAGAAATAAAGTGGTAGATGTGGCATCTGCTTTAGGAACAGAAAAAAGGTTGAATCTATATGGAATTACCTGGGCTAACCTTTATCTGGTAGCGGAAGAAGGAAAAGCACTGGGGCAATTATATGGATTAGGGTTTAAACGTAATCCGGACGGAGAAATGATTTTTAACAATGGTTTGCCTGTATTTACAGACACTATACAAAACTTTGGCAATACCAATCCTAATTATACAGCGAGTATTAAAAATAGCTTTAGTTGGAGAGGGTTAACAGGGTCTTTCCTTTGGGATGCCAGAGTGGGAGGTAAAATGATGTCGTACTCACATGCTATGTTATCCGGAGGTGGAAAATTAACCAACACTTTACCAGGCAGGGAAACGGGTATTGTAGGACCGGGTGTTATAGAGAATGCTGATGGAAGTTATTCGCCAAATAATGTAAGAATACCGGCGGCACTTTATTACGCTCAGTATTACCATTTTACCTTGATGGAGTCTAATGTGTTCTCTTCCTCTTACCTGAAGTTGAGGGAGGTGAGCTTAAGCTATAAATTACCTAAAAGATTTATTAAATGGCATGCTATAAAAAATGCAAGTTTAGCCATTACAGGAAGAGATCTTTTAGTGTTTTCCAAATTTCCATTGTTTGATCCGGAAACGGCAACCCTTAACAGTGCACAGGTTTTACCTGGTATTGAGATTGGGCAATTTCCATCCACACGATCTTTTGGTTTCAGTTTAAATCTAGAATTCTAAAGCTGATTATTATGAAAAGAAATAAAGTTATAATATACTCTCTACTGGCTTTTATAGGTGTGCTGTCAAGTTGTACTACCGGTTTGGATGATTTAAGAAAAAAGCCGGAAGGGATAGATAATCCCGGAGCCTCCTCATTTTTGAACAACTCCTTATATCAGGCGGTGACGCATATACAGCGACAGGCACATACCATTAATACACAATTGGCTCAGGTAGCTGTATTCAGGGAATTACAGGGAAATAACCAGATTCACCGTTATCAGATTAGTGCCGGTACTTCCAATGCGATGTGGGCAACACCTTATCGTCAGTTGTTAAATTTTAAAGAAATGAGAAGATTGGCTGAAGAGAAAAAGGATGCCAATTATACAGCCATAGCTCTAACGTTGGAGTCATGGTTAATTTCGAATATAACGGATGTTTATGGAGATGTTCCTTATTCGGATGCTTTGAAGGGAATGGAAGGGAATACCACTCCAAAATTTGATACTCAACAACAGATTTATGACACTATTTTTGTTAATCTGGAAAGAGCTAACTCTTTATATGATTTAACTAAACCCCTGACTGGGGACGATTTGTTATACAATGCTAATGTAGCTGCAAATTTAACCAAGTGGAAAAGGTTTACCAATGCACTAACCTTACGTTTACTGATGCGAGTACAGGGAAAGGGAGCGGAATATCAGGATAAATTAAGGGACTTTTTAGCTAATCCAACCAAATATCCTTTGATGCGTAATAACGATGATGGAGCAACATTCTTTTATACCAATGTTACACCCTTTGTAAATGCATTTTATGATGTAAGAGATTTATCGTTTAACGGAAGTATTAAGTTCTCACATTCTTTTATCGGAAAATTAGCATCAACAAATGATCCCAGGTTACCATTATGGGCAACAACAGTTGGAAGTGGTTATGTTGGAATGCCTATAGGTTACCCGGCAGCTGATCCTGCTTATAGAACCGGAAGTTACTCTACTTATATTCTTGATTTAAAACGCTCAAAATACTTTGGAGATATCATGCAATATTCAGAGCAACAATTTTTGCTATCAGAAGCCGTGGTAAGGGGACTGATGGTGGGCAATGGTAAAACTTATTATGATGATGCGGTAACTTCTGCGTTGGCTTATTGGGGCATTACAACTAATACTTCGTTTTTATTGAATCCTGAGGTGAGTTATAACGGAACAGTGGAGCGTATTATGGACCAAAAATATGTAGCGCTTTTTGGTAATGGATTCCAGCAATGGCATGAAATCAGGAGGACGGGTTATCCGGCTTTAGTATTGGGAGAAGACATGCATAATGATGGAAAGCATCCGGCCAGGCTTCCATACCCGGCAAGTGTACTACTGTATAATAAGACAAATTATGATGCAGTTGTTAATCGTATGGGGGGAGATAACCTAAATGTAAAGGTATGGTGGATGAATTAACAAAGAAAACAGCTCGTTTATCTGAAAAGATTATGAATATGAAGACACAAAAGAGTATTTATATAATGTTAGCCGGATTGTTGTTTTTCATCGGCTGTGAGAAAGATGTGTATCATTCTGATCCACTTTCTCTTAAAAACATCAAAACATTGTACAAAGATGAAGATCTGGTTTTACCGGAAAGCAGAATTGGTGGTGTTGTTATTACCGATATTGAAAATGGAAATCACGTTCCGGGATACATTATTGTGCAAAGTGGCGAACATGGAATGGCACTGGAACTGAGCAATGCCAATGATTTTAAACTTGGAGATTCTGTAGTGGCTAATGTTAGCGGTAAATTGCTTACCCGTTACAACGGACTGCTACAAGTTAGAGGTGTAGAGCCTGCAAACGTTAGAAAAGTTACCACAGGTAAGAATGTGAGGCCTAGAGCAGTGGGAGTGGCTAATTTGTATAATAACCGGGATAAATATGAAAATACCCTGGTGAAGGTTTTAGGAGATATAACTCCGCAACCTAATGCAGGAGAAACTTTTTCAGGTAATAAAAAAATGGAAGAGTTAAGTTTCGAAGTTTCTTTATTTACTTCTACCCAGTCTTCTTTTGCAGGAGAGCTTTTGCCTAATAACGCTTCTTTTCAAGGGGTGGCACTAGGAGTACAAAATAATGGTGTTGAAATAAGGATGAGAAGTATAGAAGATGTAGAAAATGCAAGTGGCAGGGTTTACCCAGGTTTTCCGGAGAGCTTTGAGAAGACGGTAGGTTATACCGCTGGTGATTTTTTTGTGGATCTCCCTTCAGGAAAATGGAAGTTTAACAATGCAGGTCTAAGAAATGAATATACAGATAGGGTAGTAAGTGGTACCCATGCTATAAGGTTTAACCTGAATAATACAACTTCTTGTTATGCCCAAATGGAAAATGATGTGCCTGATGGAGCTTCTAAAGTAACCGTTTATTACGGGCAATGGGGCGGTGATCCCGGATCTACCTGGCGTTTAGAATATTCGACAGATCAGGGAGCTACCTGGAAACAAATGGGAGAGCATGTAACAGATGCGAGTCCGGTGCCTAAGCTAAAAACCTATATGATGGATATTCGTGTACCGGTTCGTTTCAGAATTAATAAACTCGGGTTAGGAACCAGTACCGCAACCATTAGCAACGGAAGGTTAAATATTGATGATTTTGCTATCTATCAGCCTTATCAATAAGAAGGAGATATTCAGAAGCAAGCTTCAAATTTGGTAAAATAACCATAGATGCACAGGTATTTTCTAAGCTTAATTTCTGTGAGGTCTAAGGATAATAAACAAAGACAAAAATAATAAAGATGAAAAAGAATATATATTTCATGTTCTTATTGTTCGGAGCAATAAGTTTCATGGTTTCATCATGTAAAAAAATACATCATTCCATAGATGAAGACCTGAATTATAATGACACCCCTCCTGTTTTGGTAGATACAACATTAATTCCTGTAGATATTACACTGCCGGAGGTGCGTTTTACCCAAAAGGAATTTTATAGTTCTTATTTAGAATCAAACATGATTTTAAGCGGATTAATATCACTAATTGATGCAACAGATCAGGGGGCTAGCATTCATATGTCTATCTATCAAATTAATCAGGATGATGTTTTAGAAGCCTTGAAAAGAGCGGATTCAAGAGGTGTAAATCTTAGAATACTGATTGATATGAGCCGTCTGGAAAGTCAACGTATTAATCCTAAAGCATTGAATTTTTTAAGAAGCTCAAACTTAAAGAACGCTGAGATTTTGGACACAAACAATGATGTTGTTGATGGTGCTATTAATGAAAATAGATTTGTACTGTTTAGTGAGATTGAAACCGTTTCAGGTAAGCAGCAGTATGTCGTATTTCAGACTTCGCAGAGTTTTACAGATGCTGATTCCAGATATGCACAGGATGCAGTAATCTTGTCGGACCAGTCACTGTATGAAGCTTATATCACTTATTGGAACGAGCTTAAAGTTAGAGCTACCGGAGGAATGACATCTTATAATTACTTTTCTGAAATCCTAAATTCAGGAAACATAGAAGCTCATTTTTTACCCTACAGAAATAACGGTGCTGGAATTAATGGAGACCTTATTCTTGATTTCTTAAACAGGGTAAGTAATTCTGCAACGGCAGAAATAAGAATAGGTATGGCTTATTGGGATAATACCCGGATAGCCATTTTGGACAAGTTAATTTCATTGGCAGAACAAGGAGCAAAGGTAGAGTTGGTCGTGAAAAGCAATCTTTCTGCACCTTTATCAAGATTTGAAGAATTGGAATCTAAAGGAGGGTTTATCCGGATGATTAATGTTAATGATAATACGAGACAGTTGACCAATATGGAGAGTCGTTTTACATTGATTAATGGAACTTTTGATGGAAATCCACAATCAAAAATTGTTATCACAGGAACGCATTCTTTTACCGGTAATTCTTTAAAGAACAGTAACGGAGCTATAGTCTTGTTGAAAGATGAAAGTATTTATGATAGATATCTTTCTTATTTTGATGATTTAAAAGCCTTACCAGAGTTTCGTTCAGGTGGACCTATATATCCTGGATTCCCAGAAACCTTTGAACCTGTAAATTCAGGTGATAGCAATACATTCTATGCAGATAAATTATTAACGCTTTCTACCGGGAACTGGAAAATTAATCAGAGTGGTTTAAGAAATGAAAGTGTGGATAAGGTAGTGAGTGGGACGCATGCATGGCGTAGTAATTTTAATGTAAATTACTCGATATACCTGGCTATGGATTTTGATGTACCTAACGGAGCGTCTAAAGTTTCTTTCTATTATGGAACCTGGGGAAATCAGTCCGGTTCATCTTTAGTAGGAACTCCATCTACTTTCCAACTGGAGTATTCTACCAATCAGGGAACTACATGGACTGCCATTGGAAATCCGGTAACGGAGGCGGCATGGGTGCCTAAATTGCTGACTTATGATGTGGATATTCAGGGAGCTGTGAGATTTAGGATCCATCGTAAAGGGCAAGCTGCAAATGGTACCGGAAATGGACGGTTAAATATAGATGATTTTTCTGTTTACCAGCGGGCTCAATAATCAAAGAAAATATTTTAGAAAACTATTCATCATTTCAGATTTCAAATCTGAAATGATGAAATTTTGAATATTAGACTTAAATAGCGTTATACAACATTTTTAGAATATGGATAATAGATATAATAGATATAATAGGATATTAGCCCTGTTTTTTGTAGTAATGACAGGTGCTTTTGTAAGCAAGGCGCAGGATAAACTATACCCACAATATCCGGAGAGTTTTGAGACCGGTAATAAAATGAATTATCGGATAGATGATATTGATTTGCCTACCGGACGATGGAGACTGGATAATGCAGTTATACAAAATCAGAAATATGATGGAGCGGTATCAGGAGAATATGCCGTACGTATGATATTTAACAATACAGCTTCTGCTTATTTACAAATGATGTACGATTTACCCAAGGGTGCTTCTAAAGTGGAGTTTTGGTATAAAGGCTTTGCTTTGGATAAGCCATGCATGTTCCAGTTAGAATACTCTACAAATAAAGGAAAGAAATGGCAACCCATAGGAGATTTGATTGTAGCAACCGATAAGCAAAAATATACAAAGGCAGAGATTGATATGGATATTGATGGCCGGGTAAGGTTCAGGATTAACAAAATTGGTTTGGGAGACGGAGCTAAAAATCCTGAAATTTCAAATGGTCGTTTAAACATAGATGATTTTGCCGTTTATTACAAAGAATAATATAACTATATTAAGCCTAATCATATAAAAAATGAAAAGAGTTTTATACTTTATGATTGCAGCTATAAGCTTGCAATCCTGTAAAAAAAATGAAGACGAGGAGGAGAAAAAATGGCATTCTCCCTTAAAAATAGCGAGCTATAATATCCAGTATGATAATACAGTTCAGGCACCTGCAAGTGAGTGGAACAATAGAAAAGATTTGTTTAAACAAATGGTAGAAAAGTATGATTTTGATATTATTGGAGCTCAGGAACCTTATTTGAGTCAATTGAATGATATTAAAAGCATGTTGCCCGGCTACGATTATATAGGGATAAGCATTAATGGGGAAACAACGGCTCTTAAAAAGCATTATACACCTATAATCTATAAAAAAGATAAGATTGAAATATTGGATTGGGGAACATTCTGGTTTTCGTCATCAAGTTCACAACCAGGTAGTATAGGTTGGGATGCGCAATCTCCCAGAATATGTACCCGGGCGTTAATTAAGGATAAAACTACCGGTAAAATATTTAATTTTTTTAATGTTCATTTAGATCATATAGGTACTATAGCCAGAGATATGAGTGTACAAATGTTATTATCGCTTGTACCTGTTGCATCAGCCAAATATCCCAGTATTGTAACGGGTGATTTTAATCTTAACCAGAATAGTGCGAATTATAACAGAATAGTGAGTTCAGGTGTCTTGAGGGATAGTTATAAGATGGCACAGGAAAATATTAATGCTGATTATGGTACTTTTAATGATTATGTATTCAATCAAAATCTGGGAACTCGTATAGATCATATTTTCTTATCTACGGGTTTACCCCTAAAAGTGAAAAAACATCATATTATTACTGATGATTTTAATGGTAAATATCCATCAGATCATTATCCGGTAATGATTGAGCTACAGTTACCCAAGTAGCTATCTATTAAAAAGTCTTGTAAAAGGGAGGTGAAGAGAAGTATTTCTTTTACCTCCCTTTTTTGTTTGTTCCATATTTTTAGATCTAACATCATTGTTACATGGATAAATGCAAGAACCATTTTTTTAACATAAAGGTAACTTTTGGTTTTTATTTATGTAATATTATCGGCCCTATTTTGCATTAACGTATAATGAACGTTTTTTGTGAAATGGTATTATTTTTATAATTTAGTTCAGGGTCTATGGGAATTGTGTTATTCAGAGTCCCGATAACCATCATAGATCTTAAATCAATTATATATGTTTTCGGATAAATCTGACAAAGCTAGTTTACTGAAAAATTTTCGTGATGGAGATGAGAAGGCCTTTAGGGTATTTTATGACCAGTACCATCGTAAAGTTTATCGGTTTGCCTATTCTTTTCTGAAAGAAAAAGAACAGAGTCAGGAAGTATTACAGGAAACATTTATAAATCTTTGGGTTAACCGAGAAAAAATAGATATCAATAAGCCTATAGAACCTTATTTGTTCGTAATCTGTAAGCGATTGGTGTTGGATGCTTTTCGAAAAGCAACAAGTACAGATGCTTTACGAGAAGGTCTTATGCGTAAAATATCAGGAGTAGATAATGGAACCGAAGAAAAAATTATTTATACCGATATTATGCATTATGCAGAGACCGCTATATCTAAATTACCTAAACAACAACAGCTGGTGTTCAGGCTTAGCCGGTTTGAAGGGCTTTCTTTTGATGAAATAGCCGAAAGGTTAAGTTTGTCCAGAAATACCGTTAAAAACCATTTGGTTGTTGCTTTAAAAACCTTGAGAACTCAATTAGAGAATCAGCAAGTACTTTATGTGTTTATCTTGTTTTTAATGAGCTAACTTTTTCTTTCTGTATTATACATTTACATGCGTGAGTATTAGGTCAGGTTCGCTATGTTGTTAGCTTTATAAGTGGTTTTTATGTGAATTAAATTATCTGTAAATCAGTATTTTATGTTTTTTGTCTAAAAAAGATGAAGATCAACTAGTCCTTTTTATCCCTCCACACGTAATCTATATATAACCGTATATAATACACTTGGCACAAGAAACTAATATATCGAAAGAACATTTACAGTATCTTCTTGATGCGTTGACAGGAAATACCATTAGTAGGGGTGAATTGGAGGAGCTTACTGGTTATCTTCATAGCCTGAAAAATGAAAACTTACTGGATGCTTCATTAGAGCAGGTGTGGGCTAATATTTCGAATGGAACGGATCATGAGGAAATCAACAGTAATCTGTTGTATGAGAATATTATCTCAGATTCACGTTTTAGAAAATCTGATCATCAACCGCAAAAAGTATCGGTATTGTGGACTTCCAGGATATTACGTTATGCGGCCTCATTGATTTTATTGAGTAGTTTGGGAATATGGTTTTTTCTGAATAAAGACAAACAGAAAACAACAGAGCCTGAAGAAATTGTTACTAGCCTCAAACAGGATACTATTGCACCAAATCAGCATGCGGTGCTGTTAACTTTAGCTGATGGTTCACGAATAGTGTTAGGAAAAGATTCTGATGGAACTTTAGCGCTACAAGGTGATTCGCGTATTGAGCAGGAAGAGGGACAGATAGCTTATAAAGATATAGGTTTGGGGATTTTGGGAGTAAAGCCTTTGATAAATACGGTTACAACACCTAAAGGAAGTGATTTTAAAATTGTATTACCGGATGGCACTAAAGTTTGGCTTAATACCCTGTCCACTATAAGTTACCCTGTTGTATTTGATGGAAAAGAAAGAAAAGTAAAAATAATTGGTGAAGCTTATTTTGAAGTAGCCAGGAATCCTTATCAGCCTTTTATTGTTGAAGCAAACGGAACGGAAGTACGGGTGCTGGGAACGCATTTTAATGTAAGTGCTTATTCAGAAGAAAATACGGTGAAGACTACATTAATAGAAGGAGCGGTAAAAGTAACCAATAAAGGACAAGCTGCTTTGCTAAAACCAGGAGAGCAATCTATAGCCTCTTTATCTAAAAGTAATATAGAAGTTAATAACATAGATGTAGAGGAAGCTCTGGCGTGGAAAAACGGATACTTTTTGTTTAATAATGAAAATATAAAAACAGTTATGAAAAGCATAGCCCGGTGGTATGATATTACTGTTGAGTATGAGGGGAATGTGGGACAAAAAACGTTTGGCGGTACAATAGAAAGATTTGCTACTATAGAGCAGCTACTTAAAAGTATGGAAATGACCGGAGCAATACATTTTAAAATCTTACCATCTGAACCAGGAAAAGAAAGGAGGGTGGTGGTGATGCCATAAGTATAGAGCGTATGAAGTGGAGTAATGAAAACAGGAGCGCTGCAACGCCCCTGGATATTCTAGTACTCGTACTAAAAAAGGTTTCAAATTAATCTTACAGAATCAATCAATTTAGAAAAACCTATATCAAATGTATAAAAAAAATATTGCACTTGTTAAAAAGTGCCCTCCCTCTTTTTTGTCAAAATTTTTATTAATCATGAAGCTCTCGATAATCATACTGCTAGCTACGCTTATGCAGGTCAATGCAGCAGCTCAGAAAATTAATCTGAAACGAGAAAATACCTCATTAGAAGATGTTTTTAAACTCATTAGAAAGCAAAGTGGGTATAATATCTTTTATAACTCGGATATGCTGCGGGGTACAGGCGTTATTTCTGTAAACTTTGTTAATGCTTCTTTAGAGGATGTATTAAATAAGTGTCTGGAAGGTAAAAGTCTCAGTTTTAGGATTGTAGATAAGAATATTATTATCTCAAAAAAAAATGAGAATTCGGCTAATCAACAGGTTAAAGAAATTACTATTACTGGTAAAGTTACTGATGATAAAAGTATTCCACTGGCGGGAGTTAGCGTAAGGATAAAAAATAGTGCAACGGGAACAGTAACCGATCCCTCTGGAAACTATAGAATAAAAGTGCCCGATGCCAATACTGTTTTGGTCTTCAGTTTTTTGGGATTTGCTCCTCAGGATAGAATAGTAGGAAATAATACGAATATCAACATAGCGCTGAAGGAGCAAAATCAAGGATTGAGTGAAGTAGTTGTTGTAGGCTATGGAGAGGTTAATAAAAGAGATCTTACCGGAGCGGTGGCTTCTGTAAATATGAAAGATATAGAGAAAATACCGGTAGCCAGAGTAGATCAGATGCTACAAGGTAGGATTGCCGGTGTCGATTTAGTCTCTACAGGAGGTGAGCCTGGGGCGGGAACTACAGTCCGAATTCGTGGAACAAGATCTATCAATGCCGATAATGAACCGTTGTACGTCATAGATGGAATTATAGACGCTGGAGATTTGAGTGATATTAACCCCTCTGATATAGAATCTATTCAGGTTTTAAAAGATGCTTCGTCAACAGCAATTTATGGATCAAGAGGAGCTAATGGTGTAGTTATCATTACTACTAAAAAAGGTTTACCGGGCAAAGATGTTTTTAGGTATAACGCTGATATGGGGTTTGCCGAACTACCTCGTTACCTGGATATGATGAACGCTACCGAATACGCCCAATTAGTAAATGAGAATTATTATGTAGGTAATCCAAATGGCATAAATCCTCCTTATCCTGATCCGGAAGCATTAGGAGAGGGAACCAATTGGACTAAAGAAGTTACCCAACGAGCAGCTTATCAGAATCACACATTATCTGCATCGGGAGGAAACACCGGATTGCGCTACTACTTTTCTGGTAATTATGCCAATCAACAGGGAATTATTAAAGCCTCAGGATTTGAACGCTATCAAGGTAGGTTAAATCTGGATAAAAACTTCTCATCAAAACTAAAAGGGGGATTAAAAATTAATTACTCCAATACAGCTACTGATAATAACAAAGTAGATATAGGTTCAAATACGGGATGGTGGAACTCTACACTTGCTTTGCCACCAGTCATGAACATTTTTGATACAAACGGTAGCTTCGAAGCCTGGAATCCGGGTTGGTATGCAGGTGGTGTTATCAATAGTCCTGTAGCTTTAGTAGAGAGTGTAAAAGATATTACTTATCGCAAAGTTTTATGGAGTAATATGTTTCTTGAGTATGAAATTCTAAAAAACCTGAAGCTAAAAACATCTTTTAGTAACACCGTTTCTAATTTAAATATTAATAGATACCAGCCCAGTACCTTACCTCGTCGCGATTTTCTAGAGCAGGGTGGATATGCTTATAAATATGGGAACAGATACAATAGTATATTAAGCGAAACCACATTAAGTTATGCTAAAAGCTGGAAAAATAATCACAGGTTAAGTTTATTGGGTGGTTGGACTGCGCAGAAAAAAACATTTGAAAGCCAAACCCAAAGTGGCAGCGGTTATATGCTGGATGAATTGCAGGAAAATAATATGCAGGGAACAGCAACTTCAAAAACATTTGTATACTCAGATCTTTGGCAATCTACCATGTTGTCGGTACTTGGCCGCATTAACTACGATTATAGAAAAAAATACTACCTTACTTTTACAGGTCGTACCGATGGAGCCTCTAACTTTTCGGCAAACCATAAATGGGCCTTCTTCCCTTCAGGTGCTTTTAAATGGGTTTTACTGGAAGAAGATTGGATGAAACCATTAAAGCGTGTACTTAGTGAAGCATCGTTACGTTTAAGCTACGGTATATCGGGTAATCAAGCTATACCTGCTTATGGTTCGTTGGCGAAATTAAATGCCAGTAACAATGGGTATTTACTAGATGGAGCAATACCTTTGGCATATAATCCTGCCAATATTGCTAATGATAATTTAAGTTGGGAAACTTCTCAACAATGGAATGCGGGTTTTGATTTTAAGCTGGCAAACAACAAATTGTCTATCACTTTAGATGCCTATAATACCATTACCAAAAACTTGTTACTTAATGTACAGTTACCGCACCAAGTGGGGTACGCCTCACGGTTAGTAAATTTAGGAGAAACCCAAAACACCGGATTGGAGCTTTTGATTAATTCGGTAAATATCCAAAACCTTTCAGGTTTTAAATGGAGCAGTTATTTAACTTTTTCAACTAATAAAAACCAGGTGCTTAACCTAGGTCCAATGACCCGGGTAACTACAGAGGCTAATTATGCCGCTCCGCAATACTATATGTATGCCTATGAAGTAGGACGTCCTATATCTGGTATATATGGAGTGAAGTATGCAGGTACATGGAAATCACAACAGGAAATTAACGATTTGAGGGGACAATATGTTTCTATGGAATCCTTTTACTCACCCGGACGTCAACGTTATATTGATACCAATGGCGATGGTGTATTAAGTGAAGCTGATGAAGTATATCTTGGCCAAAGTGATCCGAAGATATATGGAGGGTTGGGTAATACTTTTACCTGGAAAGGCTTTGATTTTGATGTTTTTGTACAATACTCATGGGGTGCAAAAATGTACAATCCTTTAGAATTTAAACAGGGAACAGGTTATGTAGGCCCTAATCAGTTCAGGTATATGATAAACAGATGGAATGCGGTAACTAATCCGGATTCGGATATACCAAGGGTAAACTCGCAGGATTATGTAGCTACCGACCGTTTTGTACACGATGCTTCATACTTGCGTTTGGCTACCGTACGTTTAGGCTACAATTTTAGCAAAAAAGATATGCCTATTAAAGCTCTGCAAAACATGAGCTGTTATTTAACAGGAAACAACCTGCTATTGCTGACTAAATATAATGGTTATGATCCTGATGTTAGCAGTAATTCATCATCAACAGTACGCCGTAAAGATGATGGAGCTTATCCTAAAAACAGAACGATAGCCCTAAGTGTAGCACTGAAATTTTAAATCAATCCAAATTTTAATACAGAAACAAACATGATAAAGTTATTTAAAACCGTAATATGTCTGGCATTTTTGACCGTAATGGGTTCCTGTTCTAATTTTTTGGACGAAAACATTAGGAATAGTGCCACTCCCTCCAGTTTTTATAATACTGTAGAGCAAAGCCAAACAGCAGTAAATGGTATATATTCCGTACTGTATGATCTGTTTACAGATATTAACTTCTTTATATCGGCAGAAGGAGCAACCGACTTAATGATAACCAACAGCACGGCATTGCTTACGGGGACTTTTGGTTACTCGGCATCTACTCCAATTGCCGGACAAAATATATGGCAAAGCTCCTATAAAGGGATTATGTACGCCAATAATGCTATAGAGGGTATTAATAACAGCTCTTTAACCAGTACAGAAAAGAAGCCGTTATTAGCGGAAGCTATATTTTTGCGCAGTCTTTATTATTATTTTCTTACCTCTACTTTTAATGATGTACCCTACTGGGAAGAAGCGGTGACTACGGAAGAAGCTGTTCAGCGCGTACAATCGCTTCCACGTACCGATGCTACTTTTATACGCAACAAACTTATAAACGATTTAGAAATATATGCTCCTTTTTTAGTAACCACAAGCAGAGGAAGAGGTACCAAGGGAGCTGCCTATGCTTTGATGGCGCGTATAGCCTTGTTCAACAAAAACTGGGAAAAAGTAGAATGGGCAACAGAACAGGTAATCAATAGCGGTACTTATGCTTTATTGGCTGATTATGCAACAGCAAGCAGCACCAAAAACGGTAAAGAGTCTGTTTTCGAAATACAGTTTACTTATTCGCCAACAGGTACACAGCGATCTAATATTATTGCGATGTACTGTATGCCTACTCCTAAAAATGACACCTATTACGATGGTGTAAACATGGGAAGCAATACGGCTAATACCTATGGTACTATTTTACCTACAAGAAGGCTTATTTCATACTATGCCGTTAATGATAAGCGAAGAAACATAGTACTGGGGTATTCCTATAATGGGCAGGAGTTTAACCGCTACATCAATAAACAATTGCCCTGGCTTGGTCCAAAATTCTGGGATTTTAATGCTGTTAATGTGGCCAGTGGAAAAAACCTGATGTTTATACGTTATTCGGATGTATTATTAATGATGGCTGAGGCGCTGGTTGAGCAGGACAAACTGGACGACGCCAAATATTATTGGGACTTGGTTCGTACGCGGGCAGGTTTAAGTGGTATTCCTGTTACCACTCAGGAAATAATGCGCGAAGAACTGCATAAAGAACGAGGTAGAGAACTTGTGGGTGAATATACACGCAGGTGGGATATTGTGCGCTGGGGAAGTTTTTATCAGGACATTAAATCGGTAGCGTTGGATTATCCTATAGCGGCAAACAACGTACAGCCCTACAATTTGTATTATCCTATTCCATCTTTAGAGATAGCTAAAAATCCGGAGTTGACACAAAATCCAGGGTATTAGTAAAGAAGGTGGAAAGTAAAGAGTTAAAAGTTTGGCACTTGATCATCTACAGCAGATCTGCTAACAAATAACGATTAACGAACAATGACTAACAAACTAATAATGAAACAAAAAATATATCTCGTGGCTTTATTACTCCTTGTATTTTCAGGTAGTGGGGTAATGGCTCAGAAGACTACAGGAGGTGGAGAACTTAAGGTGATGACCTACAATGTACTGAAGGGGTTTAGTGGAGCACAATCGCTTAAAGATAAATTTGTAACATGGATTTCAAAAGATGTTCCTGATATTATAGTCTACGAAGAGCTTTCAAGATTTAATGATGGAATGCTGAGTGACCTTTGCAAGGAATTTGGACACCGTTATACCGCATTCTTTGATACTAAAAGCGGTTTTCCTGTTGGTATCTCCTCAAAATATCCTATTAACAATATCCAACGGATTAAAGAAGATTTCCATCATGGTGTGATGATGGCAAAAGTGCTTGATTATAATATTGTAGTACTGCATTTATCTCCTTTCAGTTGGGAAAAACGTTATGACGAAATAGGCAAGATTGTACAAAGGCTACAAACATTACCAGCTGGCGAAAAAACATTGGTTATGGGAGATTTTAATGCCCGGTCGCCTTTAGATAGTATGGTTTATAATGCTAATCCTGAAGTACTGGAACGAGCGGTAAAAGCCAAAAGCAAAAACATAAATAATGAAGGTAAATATGACTATACCGTAATAGAGCAAATGTCCAAGGCGGGTTTTATAGATTGTCTTAAGCAGCTAAATTCCGCTTTTGAATACACTTGTCCAACCCCTCTTTATGCCAGTGCAAGTATAGATGGTCGCTCAAGAATAGATTATATCTGGGCAAGTCCGGCTTTAAAATCCCAACTAAAAAAATGTGAAGTCAGCCGTAATTGGTACACCGATTTCCTTTCAGACCATTATCCTGTATTACTTACTCTAACTCATTAAAATCACAAGATGAACTTAATAAAGATAAAGTATTTGCTGTTGGTTGTAATAACCTTTATATGGACAATGCCATTACTTGCCCAAAACAATCCCAAGACTCCTAAACAGAAAAGAATATTAGAAACATTTCTTGATGGGCAGAATAAACCTGTATATCCTCCTGCGGATGTTTATACCCCAACAGGATACTGGTTTTTTGACGGAGCTTTGAATACACCCAATGAAAAATCGGATATACGTCCCAAATCTCCACGGGTATTAGCCAGTAACGGAACTGATGAAAGTGGTTTCATTAGTACAAACTATGAGATAAACGGTTTACAAAAAGTAAAGGTAGGTTTTATTGGATTTAAAGCCGATAACGGACCGTTTGCTGTAGAAGTTTTGGTTTCTGCAGACAAGGGGAAAACATGGAAGTCTCTGGGCACTAAAGCTGGAGATCCAACCAAAGAAGAAGAAACCATTGCCGAGTTTGTACTAGATAAACCGTCAAAAGGAAGCTATCGTGTGAAAATAGCTAATGCATCAGCACCTAAACCTAACAGATTAAACCGTATAAACATAACCGAAGTACAATTGATATATGAAGAATAATATGAAAATAGGGACTACCTATAGAAGTCACATTGAGCGGAGTCGAAATGTGTTTGTTCAGTGCAGTTCTGTTGGAGATTCTTCGACTGCGCTCAGAATGACAAAGGGTACTATTAACAAAATCTTAATTTACGCCCGGTTTATCATCTGCCTGATGGGGGGGATAACATTAAACACGCAGGCATTTGCTCAAAAAATTATTACTGAGACTTTTGAAGAAGCAAGTGGAAAAGGTCTTTATCCCATTGGTAAAGTAAATACCCCATTAGGTACCTGGACTTTTGATGGCGCTTTGGTTACAGCTAATGAGCCTACTGATTTCAGACCCAAAGCACCTCGTATGCTGGCGTCTTCTACTCCCGATGAACCAGCAGGGAGTATTACTTCCGATTTTGATATCCCAAATCTTAAATCTGTAAAAGTTGGCTTCATTGGTTTTAAAGCAGATCCCGGTTATTTCCAAATAGAAGTATCGGTATCCAGAGATAAAGGTAAAACATGGGAAAGTTTAGGAACCAGTCGTGGGCGTTACGATAAAGCGGCAGAAACCTTTGCTACTTTTCAGGTAAAGGACGAGGGTAAAAAACAATCGTACAGGTTACGTATCAGTAATGATTCGGCTCCACGCCTTACCAGATTTAACCGTATCAACCTCACTTTAGTAGAAATAGAATATGGAAAATAAAGTAAATCCTATTATGAAGATAAGAAGCATGTTTAGAAAATGTATTTGGAGCAAACTACTTGCTTTTATAATATCAGTGAACTTGTTTTCCTGCAAAAAAGCAGAAATACAGGATAATGTCATCAACAGTTTTTCACGTTTTGGGTCTAATACTACTATTAGTAAAGTAATAGCAGGTAATAGCAATACAGCAAAACCAGTGTTTTGGGCATTTGTAACCGCTAGTGGTGCTGCACAGAATGCGTCTGGTATGATATGGCTACAGGATGAAACAGCAGGTATAGCGATAAAACTAAAAGAAAACCAAAGTACACGGTTTGTTCCCGGCACACTGGTATTGGTACAAACCGATGGCTTAAAGGTGAAACGTGAAGGTTCCTTTTACCTGTTGGGTTTACCAGAAGGTGATAATATTAAAGCACTTAGCGAAACAGAATTAGCAGATTATGTTACTGTTGCTGCGCAGGAACAGTTGGTAGGTATACCCCAAATTACACTAGATCAGGTGGATGCATCCTATAACCAAAGAGTGGTAACCATAAGCGATATTGAGGTTGTTGATGAGCACTTGACCGGGAATTTCGGATCTGATACAGAACAGGAAAAAGCAGTTGTTTTCCAAGATTGTTCGGGAAATGAAATTACGCTGGTCACAAACATAGATGCTGAACTGGCTCCAATAGCTATTAAAACAGGGCATGGTAATCTGACTGGGTTAGTTACCCTTAATAATGGCGTAAAACAAATAAGATTGCTGGATGCGGCGGCAGCAGATGTACTAAAAGGGGCGCGTTGTACCTATTTACAATATGCTGATAAAAAATATTTTGTAACCCCAAATGGAAATGTTCTTAACGATGGAAAAAGTTGGGCAACGGCAAAATCTTTAGAAGCAGCCATTGCCGCTGCTGTTAGTGGCGATAGCATTTTTGTAGCTAAAGGAACTTATGCTGCCGTCAGTGGTAATGCTTTGATTTCGCTTAGCGCTGCAAACGATGGTATTAGATTGTACGGAGGCTTTGCCGGTACAGAAACTTCTCTGAAACAAAGGGTGTTTGGTACTACTGCGGCTGATAGTACTATTCTGGAAGGTAACAATAATAGAGTAATCTTTAATAATGCTACCCCTGCATTACCTATTACCGATATTATTTACGATGGTTTTACTATTACTAATGGTCTTGCTACCGGAAGTACTTCAGGAGGCGGTATGTACAATTATTATGCATCTGTTACTGTTAACAATTGTATTTTTAAGGATAATAGGTCAGGTGGTAGTGGCGGCGGTATGTATAACACATATAATACCATTACCGTAAGCAACTGTAAATTCTACGGTAATATTGCAGATGCAAATGGCGGAGGCGCATTACTTGCCTCTACAGGTTCAAATGCCGTTATTGATAACTGTGTGTTTGATAGTAATGCAGCAACCCATACTTCCAGCGGTATCGGAGGTGGCGTATCTACTTATTCTGATGCCGTTCCAACTACAGTGACTGTTACCAACAGTACTTTCAATCGAAATTCAAGTGCTAGTAGAGGAGGGGGAATGTTCAATTCCAGAAATGTAACTACTACTATTTCGGGCTGTACTTTTACGAACAATACAGCAGTTAACGGTGCAGGAATGTACAACAATACTGATTCTGCTCCTAATATCAGCAATTGTACTTTTACAGGCAACATTGCAACTACATATGGAGGGGGAATGTACAACTTTACGAATTCTGCTCCTGATATCAGCAATTGTACTTTTACAAGTAATGAAGCAAACAGTGCAGCTAGCACTACTGGAACAGGTGGCGGAGGATTGTATAGTGTTGATGCTAATCCTACTATTATTTATTGTGTCTTTTTGGGCAATAAGGCGGCTAATGGCGGAGGGGTGAATATTTCCAATGCTGGTACACTGAAGTTTATTAATTGTCTTTTAGCAGGCAATAAAGCTAATAATGCAGGCGGTGCTGCCTATATTACTAATACTGCAGGTAAAACCTGTACACCAACTTTTATTAACAGTACCATTGCAGGCAATAATGCCAATACAGGTGGGGGAATGTACAATACCGGAACAGCCAGTTCAAATGGTACCAATGCTGTAATTACTAATTGTATTATTTATGGTAATACTACAGGTATAATAAATAGTGCTGCTGCGGGAGCTACGGCTACTGTAACCTATAGTAATGTACAGTATACCGGGGGAAGCGAAACAAATTATGCCAGCGGTACAGGTAATATTAATGCCAATCCATTGTTTGTAAGTTCGCCTGCATATAGCACAGCGCCATTTACCGGGGGGAATTATGCTTTACAGGGAGGAAGCCCGGCAATTAATGCAGGTAATAATAGTGCCATTAATGGCTATGCTACCGACCTTGCTGGTAATCCACGGATTAAGAACACAACCGTAGATATGGGAGCATATGAGTATCAGAATTAACAAAGCTTATCTGATCCCTGTTTACCTAATAATAGGGTTATTGGCTGTTTGCTGTAAAAAGCAAACGGCCAGTATTCCTGTGCCTGTACCGGGTGGTAAAACACCAGAAGAAGATAAGATAACATGGTTAAGTCCTTTGAAAGTAGCGTCATACAATATCGAGTATGACCATGACAATCAGGTAACGGATAATTATTGGACAGATCGTAAGTTATTGGTGAAAAAAATGTTCGATAAATATGCATTTGATATTGTAGGTGTACAAGAACCTTATCTCAGCCAATGGCAGGATATGGCCACTCTGCTGCCTGGTTATGCTCGTATAGGTCAGGCTGTAACCGGAAGTACAACAATTGATAAGAAGCTTACTGTAAATATCATGTATAAAAAAAGCAGGATAGAAGTTTTAAAGCAGGGTGTTTTCTGGTTTTCGGACACGCCGTCTGTTCCGGGTATAGCTGCATCCTGGGGAGCAGAGCAATGGCGTATTTGTACCTGGGCTTTGGTAAGGGATAAGCTCACCAATAAGCAATTCTATTTTTTTAGCGTACATCTGGATTTTATACCTAAAGAACCCGAGTACAAATCTGTGGCAAGTACAAAAAGTGTTGAGCTGTTGTTAAAACAGATTCCGACAATAGCCAAAGGTTATCCTGCGGTGCTTGCCGGTGATTTTAACTTTAACCAGAATACGCTGTATTACCAGCAGCTTACCGCAGGAAATGTGTTTAAAGACACCTATACGTTAACTGATAATATAGCCAATGCTGCGAGAGGAACCTTTAATAATTATGATCCCAACCGGGTAAATGCAAGTCGTATTGATCATATTCTGGTGAATACCACCGAAGAGGTAAAGGTGAATAACTGGGCAATATTACCTGATACTTTTATTGGGAAATATCCGTCTGACCACTCTCCGGTTAGTATAGACCTATGCTTTCAGGAAATAATAAAATGATAATAAAAAATGAATCCAATAATTTTTTAATCCTTAATAAAATTTAACGTTATGAAAAAATTGTACTTTTCGTTTATCGTACTATTTGCGATAACATGGACACAGGTAGTTGCACAAACTACTTATTATGTAAAAACAGACGGTAATAACAGCAATGATGGCCTTAGTTGGGAAACAGCTAAAGCAACGATTGCTGATGCTATTGCACTTGCCAATCCGGCTAATGGCGATATGATTTTTGTAGCCAAAGGAACTTATATCGCCTCTGGAAATAATGCTGTTATTAATCCGGGTGCAAAAGTTGGACTTAAATTTTACGGTGGTTTTGCCGGTACAGAAACTTCTCTTGCCGAAAGGGTATTTGGTACTACCGCTGCCGATAGTACCAATTTGGTAGGGAATAATTATAGTGTTGTTGTTAACTATCTTGCTGGTGGGTCAACTATTACTACTACCCTTTATGATGGTTTTACTATCAAAAACGGTAATAGGACCGGTAGTGGTGGTGGTATGCATAATAATATATCCCTTACTGTTAATAACTGCATTTTTAAAGAAAATATATCGTCTGCTAGTGGTGCTGGTATATACAACAGTAATAACCAAATTACCCTTTTAAATTGTAAATTTTACGGCAACAAAGCGAATACTAACGGTGGTGGTGGGATACTGGTATCTTCAGGTTCATCGGCTACTATTACTAACTGTTTGTTTGATGGCAATATAACAGCCTCTGGCCATGGTGCCGGTGTATCAACTTATCATACCGATGCTAATAATCCAACTACTGTTAATGTGAGCAACTGTACCTTTATACGCAATGAGGCCACAGGCACAGGTGGCGGTATGTACAACTATCAAAATATTAAAATTAGTATTTTGGATTGTACTTTTGCAGATAATACAGCAACTACTAATGGTGGTGGTGTATTCAACAATACTTCTGCCGATGCCACTATTACAAATAGCACCTTTACGAGCAATATAGCAACTTTAAATGGTGGGGGTCTATACAATTCTGCTTCTTCTAATGGCGCTATTACCAATTGTACTTTTACAAGTAACATAGCTAATAATACAACAACCGCTACTGGCGGAGGAGGTTTATTCAGTACCGGTGCCGGTCCTACTGTTAGCTATTGTAAGTTTATGGGCAATAAAGCGGCTAATGGCGGTGGTATGCTACTTACTAACGCTACTGCTACAACCCAGTTTGTTAACTGTCTTTTTTCGGGCAATATGGCAACTAATGCAGGTGGTGCTGGGTATATTAATAATAGTGGTACAGGCAGCTCCAGTACCCCGTCTTTTACTAACTGTACCATTGCGGCCAATTATGCAAAGAATACTGGTGGGGGCCTATACAATACAGGTAGTAACAATGGCACAACTGTTACGGTTACTAATAGTATTATTTATGGCAATAGCGGAGGTATAGCAAATAGTGTCCCCGCCGGGGCTACCGCTACGGTTTCCTATAGTAATGTACAGTACACCGGAGCTACTAACGAAGTAGATTACAATGGTGGTACAAATTTTAACGTTGATCCTAATTTTACCAACTTGCCTGCATTTAGCAGCACTGCGCCTTTTACCACAGGCGATTACACGTTGAGTAGCAACAGCGGCAGTGTTATCAATAAGGGTTTTAATGATGCTATAAATGGTTATAATTTTGATATAACAGGTGTTAATCAACGTATTTATGATACTACGGTAGATATGGGAGCTTACGAATACCAAAGTGTTTTACCCATTAAACTAAGCTCCTTCGAAGCAAGGTATCAACATAATCATGTGCAGTTAACCTGGAAAACAATTTCTGAAAGTAATAATTCACATTTCGAAATACTGCGTTCAGACGGAGTCGCATTTCAAGTAATAGACCGTGTAAAAGGAACAGGTGACAGCAATCAGGAAATAACTTATCACTACACAGACTATAACCCGTTAAGCGGAGTGTCATATTATCAATTACGGCAGGTAGATTTTGACAATCAATCAGAGCTTTCTAAAATTATTCCGGTAAGTATAGCTCCTAAGCAAACTGAAATAAGAATATATACCGGGGAATCGGGAGAAATTACAATTGGTGTTTATGCAATGAAATCGGGTAGAGCCAATATAATCATTACTGATATAAGCGGACATAAGTTGTTAAATCAATCTGTAGAAATAAAAGAAGGCTATAGCACATTTGAAAATCATATCGGATTAAAACCGGGTGTTTATGTTGTCAGTCTACAAATGGAGGGTGAAACTGTAAGTGCCAAATTTGTGAAATAGAGGGATGGGCTTGTATCAAAAATAAAAATTTGTCATTTTGATGAGTACAGCGAAGAGAAATCTTCTTCTTGAGTACTTCTGAAATAGATCCCTCGATTCCGCTCGGGATGACGGAAAAAAGAGGGGGCTGGGATGACAATGCTCTTTTGATACAAGCCCTCTCTTTTGTGTATTTATTAATAGAATTCAGTTTAACAAACCAAAAACAAACAGTAAATGAAAAATACCCTCATTATTTTTTGGGCAATGATGTGCTTATGTGCCTGCAACAAGACAGATAGCTCAGTACCAACCAATAAGCAACAGAACCATACGACCATAAATTTTGATAATAGCAAAATACAATATGAGGGTAGGGTAGAAATAAAGCCCAATGATGCCGCTTATTTATACTGGACAGGTACAGCTGTGAGGTTACGCTTTAATGGTACAGGGATAAGTGTTTCCATGCAAGATTTTAGCACGGGTAATGATAACTACTTTTACGTTATTGTAGACAAGCAGATAAAAGGGAAAATAAAAATAGAAAAAGATTTGCGGTCTTATACCCTTATACAAAATCTGCCAGAAGATAATCACGAAGTTGAACTCTTTAAAATAACCCATATGCACCCGGGGTACAAAAGAAGTTATTCAAAACTTTATGATTTCGAGTTGTTGGGTAAGGGGGAGATATTAGATCCGCCCGCTCCTAAAAAAAGGAAAATAGAATTTTATGGAAACTCCATTACCTGCGGTCTGGCTAATGAAGATGATAGCGGTGCAGACAGGAATGCTAGTATCTACGAAAATAATTACCTGACTTACGGAGCGATTACCGCCAGACATTTTGATGCACAATATTACTGTATTGCCCGCAGTGGTATTGGTTTAATGGCAAGTACATCAAATTTGACTATGCCGCAAATGTACAATTTGCTAAACCCATTCGATACGAAAAGCAAATGGGATTTTACCAAATATACACCTGATATTGTGGTGGTAAATCTATTACAAAACGATGCTTCATTATTGGTTAATCCCGTAACAGGAGAAGTTGTTGAAAACTATCAGGATTTTATTAGAAAAATAAGAACTGTATATCCACAAGCACATATTATTTGTGCATTAGGCAATATGGGGGCTGTAAATATTCCAAAATGGCCACAAATTATCAAAGATGCGGTGGAAGGACTGAATGATAATAAAGTATATACTCATTTTTTTACCTATCGTGGTAAATCAGGACATCCTTCGGTAGCAGAGCATGAAGATATGGCTAACAGTTTGATTAATTTTATAGAAAGCAATATTGAATGGTAAATATAATGTTGATTTCTTTATTTGTCTTTCAATGTATCTGATATAACTACATTTTAATGATTCTTATTATGTAACGGGTATCAGAAATATATCTCATTTTTTAATCTTAATGATTTTATTCTCCTTTAGCAATAAAGGAGAATTCCTGTTTCTAAATAGTATAGTTTATACCTTTCTTTAACTGAAAACCGATCACAATACCTCATATTTAGTAATAAAATAATAAAAACTTAACGGTATGCTTATTAAGAAAGGGTTTTCTTTTGTGATTTTTATGGTTCCTTTTGTTTTTATTTATTTTTTATTAATTTGATTTTTTATTTCTTTTCGTTTTTAAGCTGTTTCAGTCATGTTTTTTGTGGTTCTGTAGGAGAAACCTTCGCTGAGATAATAAATATAGAAGGTTTGTTCTGGTCTGTTTAAAAGAATATTGCTATTGAAAAATCACAAATTCAAGATACTTATTGTAAAAAGTACACTTAGTGTTTTATATTTCATGAATAATTTTCTAACTTCAAAAATTCTAATAAAAAAACCTAAATATAATGGCAAAAAATGTTTATGATGCGATTGTAGTTGGATCAGGTATTTCTGGCGGGTGGGCTGCAAAAGAGTTGACCGAAAAAGGTCTTAAAACTCTGGTTTTAGAGAGAGGCCGAAATATTGAGCATATCAAAGATTATACAGCTGCAACAAAGGCGCCTTGGGAATTTCCGCACCGTGGCCGAAGAACACAGGAGCTTATAGAAGCTTATCCCGTATTAAAGAGAGATTATCCTTTAAATGAGAAAAGTCCTGATTGGTGGGTGAATGAAAAAGAGTCGCCTTATGTAGAGGTGAAAAGATTTGATTGGTATCGTGGTTACCATGTAGGTGGAAGATCCTTGATGTGGGGAAGACAATCTTATCGTTTCAGCGATCTGGATTTTGAAGCTAATTTAAAAGAAGGAATTGCTACTGATTGGCCTGTAAGGTATAAAGAAATTGCTCCATGGTACAGTTATGTAGAGAAATTTGCTGGAATCAGCGGATCTAAAGAAGGTATTCCTCAATTACCTGACGGTGATTTTTTACCAGCAATGGATATGAATTGTGTGGAGAAAGATGTTGCCGCGAGAATAAAATCGCATTATAAAGGAAACAGACACATGATTATGGGGCGTGTAGCACATGTTACCGGGCCGTTGAAAGGTAGAGAGAACTGTCAGTATAGAAATAAATGTGTATTAGGTTGTCCGTTCGGAGGTTACTTCAGTACACAATCATCTACATTGCCAGCAGCAATGGCAACAGGGAAGTTAACCTTAAGACCTTTTTCTATCGTTACCAAAATCCTTTATGATAAAGATACCAAGAAGGCAACAGGAGTAGAAGTATTGGATGCTCAAACCAATGAAACCATAGAATATAAAGCAAAAGTAATTTTCTTATGTGCTTCTACATTAAACTCTACCTGGGTTTTAATGAATTCGGCTACCAATGTATGGGAAGGCGGATTGGGAAGCAGCAGCGGTCAATTGGGGCATAACCTGATGGATCATCACTTTAAAATTGGTGCTTCAGGTATAGCAGAAGGCTATGATGATAAGTATTATTATGGCAGAAGGCCAAACGGAATCTACATTCCACGTTTTCAGAATGTTGGAAATGATAAACGTGACTATCTCAGAGGTTTTGGTTATCAGGGAGGTGCTAGTCGTGATGGATGGAGCAGAAATGTTGCAGAATTAGGTATTGGTGCCGAATTAAAAGAAGCACTTTCAGAACCTGGAGCCTGGAAAATAGGAATGACAGGTTTTGGAGAGATATTGCCTTATCATGAAAACAAGATTACCCTTGATAAAGAAGTAAAAGACAAGTGGGGGTTACCAGTGCTTGCCATAGACGCAGAGATTAAGGAAAACGAGATAAAAATGCGTAAAGATATGGGAGAAGAAGCCAAAGCAATGTTGGAAATGGCAGGTATCAAAAATGTGAAAATTCACGATTCGGGTTATGGATTTGGTCAAGGAATCCATGAAATGGGAACAGCGCGGATGGGACACGATCCAAAAGATTCAGTTTTGAATAAACATAATCAGGTTTGGGATGCGAAAAACGTTTTTGTTACAGATGGATCATTTATGACTTCAGGTGCTTGCGTTAACCCATCATTAAGTTATATGGCGTTTACAGCAAGAGCTGTAGATTATGCCGTATCTGAGTTGAAAAAGAAAAATTTATAGTCCATTATCCAAAAATAAAATCATGAATAGAAGAGAAGCTATATCATCAGTAGCATTCCTTTTGGGAGGAACGATATTGGGTAGTCAGGCTTTCGTTTTGTCAGGCTGTTCATCTTCTGTAAAAGAAACCAATGATCTGTTTTCGCAAAGCGATATTGCCTTAATGGATGAAATTGCAGAAACCATTATCCCAAAAACAAATACTCCGGGAGCAAAAGATGCTAAAACAGGTGCTTTTATAGCAGTAATGATTAAAGATTGTTATACACCTGAAGATCAGAGAGTGTTTATTGATGGGCTTAAAAAGATAGATGAAGAGGCCAAAAAAGATTTCTCAAAAACTTTTATAGAGTGTTCACCCGAAGACCGTAAAAAGTTGTTGGAAAGAATAGACGCCGAGCAGAAGGAATATCAGGATAAAAAGGAAAAGGAAGACCCCAACCATTATTTCAGAATGATGAAAGAGTTGACCTTATTAGGCTACTTTACATCAGAAGAAGGAGGGAATAATAACTTAACCTATGTTGAAGTTCCCGGAAGGTACGATGCGTGTATACCTTATAAAAAAGGAGACCCGGTTTATTTAAACCCATAATAGATGACTAAGAAATTAAGATATGCGATGATTGGCGGCGGTCCTGGCGCTTTTATAGGTGCTGTACATAGGATTGCCGCCAGAATGGATAATTTGTACGATTTAGTAGCCGGATGCTTTAGCAGCTCTATGGAAAAATCTACAGAAACGGGAAACGAGCTGGGGATAGCCAGTAATAGAATTTATGCTAACTATCAGGAACTGATAACAAAAGAAAATGCGCTTCCCGAACAGGAACGGGTACAGGTAATTTGTATAGTAACACCAAACCACTTACATTTTGCCCCGGCTAAAATGGCATTAGAAAATGGATTCCATGTGATATTGGACAAACCCATTACGCTAACATTGGCAGAAGCAAAAGAATTAAAGATATTAAAAGAAAAAAGCGGAAAAGAGCTTTTGTTAACCCATACCTATACCGGTTATCCAATGGTAAAGGAGGCGAAACAACAATTGTTATCCGGAAAGTTAGGTGAAATCAGAAAAGTTTATGTAGAATATCCTCAGGGTTGGTTAAGTAATGCGGTAGAAAGCAAGCAAGCTGACTGGAGAACAGATCCCTCAAAAAGTGGTATAGCAGGCGCTATGGGAGATATAGGTACTCATGCATTTAATCTGGTAGAATACGTAACATCCCTGCAGGTTGAAAAAATTTGTGCAGATATTAATACGGTGGTTCCTCATAGAAGATTAGATGATGATGGTGCTGTTTTGCTAAAGTTTAACAATGGGGCCAGTGGCGTGTTAATGGCAAGTCAGGTAGCTGCAGGGGAAGAAAATAAGGTGAAGATAAGAGTATATGGAGAGAGTGGAGGTTTGGAGTGGCACCAGGAAGATGCGAATTCTTTAGTACTTAAATATTTGGATCAGCCCGCTCAGATACTAAGGACCGGATCGGGTTATTTAAGTTCATTTGCTACTCATAATACCAGAGTACCTGCAGGGCATCCGGAAGGTTATCTGGAGGCATTCGCCAATTTGTACAGAAACTTTGCTTTAACCGTACTGGCTAAAGAAAACGGAGAGCAAGTAGCTGTAGAATGTCTGGATTATCCGGGAGTGGAGGAAGGAATAAGAGGGATGGCATTTATAGAAACAGTCATTTCTTCCGGTAAATCTGATCAGAAATGGATTAAAATGGAAATCTGAAAAGATATGTGAATATGAGTTCAGTAGAACTTAATTGAAGCAGAAGCATTAAAATAGTAAGAACTTAAAAGTACCAGCTGGTTTATTTACTCTTTAGAAAAAGAGCCAGTGGTTAGGCACAAATATGAAAACAATAAAAGGACCCGGATTATTTATCGCCCAGTTTATTGGAGATAAAGCGCCATACAATACTTTGGATGGAATTTGTAAATGGGCAAAAGATTTAGGTTTTGAAGGTTTACAGTTACCTACATTAGACAATAGATTTATAGACCTGCAAAAAGCAGCTGAAAGCAAGACTTATGCAGATGAATTAAAAGGTAAAATAGGCGAATACGGTCTGGAAATAACAGAGCTTTCAACCCATTTACAAGGACAGTTGGTAGCGGTACATCCTGCATATAACGAACTTTTTAATGCTTTTGCTCCAGAACAATACCACAAAGATTTTAAAGCAAGAACAGCATGGGCTATACAGCAACTTAAATATGCCGCCGCGGCATCCAGAAATTTAGGCTTAAAATCTCATGTAACATTTAGTGGGGCTTTATTATGGCCTTATGTATACCCTTGGCCACAAAGATCTCCGGGATTGGTAGAAGATGGTTTTGATGAGCTGGCCAAAAGATGGAAACCTATTCTTGATGTATTTGACGAACACGGGGTAGACCTGTGTTACGAGTTGCATGCAGGAGAGGACTTACATGATGGTGTAAGCTTTGAAATGTTTTTAGAGAGAGTCAATAATCATCCCCGTGCCAACTTACTATACGATCCTTCGCATTTCATTATCCAATGTCTGGACTATTTGGAATACATAGATATCTATCATGAACGTATAAAAATGTTCCATGTAAAAGATGCGGAGTTTAATCCAACAGGGAGACAAGGCGTTTATGGCGGTTTTCAGAATTGGGTAGATCGCGCCGGAAGATTCAGATCTTTAGGAGATGGTCAGGTAGATTTTAAATCTATTTTTTCTAAAATGGCACAATACGATTTTGATGGATGGGCCGTTTTGGAATGGGAATGTGCATTAAAACACCCGGAAGATGGAGCTAAAGAAGGTGCTAAATTTATAAAAGACCATATTATCAGAGTAACAGAAAAACCGTTTGACGATTTTGTGAAGTCGGGTGGAAACAGTGATTTTAACAAGAAACTATTAGGAATTTAGAAAATACAATCAATAAAATGAAGAAGAATATTTGGGCACTTTCATTAGTAGCAGTTTTTGCAGTGGCATGTGGTGGCAATCAGAATAATCAGACACAAGCAGATAGTACAACACAAGACGTTACCACAAAACAAACAGCGGAAGAGCCTTTAGGTAAACAATTGATGTCAAAAACAGATTGTTCTGCCTGTCATACAGAAAAATCTAAGATAGTGGGGCCATCATATGTCCAGGTAGCCGAAAAGTACGAAAACACAGAGGCTAATATCACTATGCTGGCAGATAAAGTAATAAAAGGAGGAGTAGGAGTTTGGGGAGAGGTTCCAATGACACCACACCCACAATTAAGCGAGGCAGATGCTAAAGAAATGATAAAATACATATTCACCTTAAAGAAATAACAATGAGAAATCTCATGATAGCCTTGGTAATGATGTTGGCTACAACATCTTGCGCCTCAAAGAAAAACAACGAAGGTTGGGAGAATCTTTTGGCCGACGGAACCAAAGCATGGCATACCTACGGAAAAACCACTGTAACTAGTGCCTGGGCTTTAGAGGATGGCGGAATATTACACTTTAGTCCAAAAGGGAAAGTTAAAGCAGATAAGGGAGATTTGGTTACCAATCAGGAGTTTGAAAACTTCCACTTACAATTGGAGTGGAAAATATCTAAAAAAGGGAATAGCGGAATTATGTTTTTGGTAAATGATGATTATGCCAAATACAAACAGCCCTACCTTACTGGTCCAGAAATGCAGGTTTTAGATAATGATGGGCATCCGGATGCTAAGATTCATAAACATAGAGCAGGAGATTTATACGATCTTATTCCATGTAAGCGAGAAACCGTAAAGCCAACAGGTGAATGGAATAAAGCAGAGATTATTTTAAACAAAAGCAAGTTACAGCTTATCCTCAATGGAGAAAAAGTTGTAGAAACAATGCTTTGGGATAAAAATTGGAACGAAATGGTTGCTGCCAGCAAGTTCAAAAACATGCCTGACTTTGCTAAATATAAAAAAGGAAAAATAGCCCTTCAGGATCATGGTGACGAAGTATGGTATAGAAATATCAGAATTAAAAAGTTATAACTTTAGTATCAGGTCTTGAGAACTTAAAATATAAAATCAACTAAACCAAACCAAAATTATGACAAGTACCACCCGATTTAAATTGTCTTTCATGATGTTCCTGGAGTTTTTTATCTGGGGATCATGGTTTGTTACCCTGGGAACATTTCTGGGGAGCAATCTACAGGCTACTGGCGCGCAAACCGGCGCAGCTTTTTCAACACAATCTTTTGGAGCTATTATAGCACCATTTATTATCGGTTTAATTGCCGATAGGTTTTTCAATGCCGAGAAAATTCTTGGAGTATTACACTTGATAGGTGCTTTTTTGATGTATCAAATGTTTAATACGCAAGATTTTACTGCATTTTATCCTTATGTGTTTGCTTATATGGTGGTTTATATGCCAACGCTGGCATTGGTAAACTCTGTGTCTTTCAATCAGATGGGCGATCCTGAAAAGGAATTTTCCAATATCAGGGTATGGGGAACCATAGGCTGGATTACTGCAGGCTTGATGATTAGTTTTATATTCCATTGGGATTCTGCAGAAGGTATTAAAGAAGGGTTTCTGAAAAATACGTTTATGCTGGCGTGTGTAGCCTCTCTTATCTTGGGTGTTTTTAGTTTTATCCTACCCAAAACACCTCCTAAAGTAAATAAAGGAGAGAAAGTAACCGTAAGTGGAATTTTAGGTTTAGATGCCTTAAAACTATTAAAGAGCTCTGATTTTCTGATATTCTTTCTTTCTTCCATTTTAATATGTATACCCTTGGCGTTCTATTATCAAAATGCCAATCCGTTTTTAACAAACATAGGGTTAGAAAATCCTACCGGAAAAATGACGATAGGGCAAATCTCAGAAGCATTTTTCTTATTGCTTTTGCCTGTGTTCTTTAAGAAATTTGGTTTTAAGAAAACCCTGATGGCAGGTATGCTTGCCTGGGTAGTTCGATATACACTTTTTGCTTATGGTGATGCAGGAAGTTCGTCATGGATGCTTATTCTGGGGATTGCATTACATGGAATCTGTTATGATTTCTTTTTTGTTTCGGGACAAATTTACACCAATGCCAGAGCAGGTGAAACTGTGAAAAGTGCCGCTCAGGGAATGATAACCCTGGCAACGTATGGGGTAGGTATGCTAATAGGTTTTTGGGTAGCCGGTGAAATAACAGATAGCCATAAATTGGCGGAAGGTTCTTTTGACTGGAATATGATCTGGTTAATTCCTGCAGGTATTGCAGCCGTAGTATTAATCCTTTTTGCAGTTTCTTTTAAAGAGAAAAAAGAACTGAAAGCCTAGTAAATGTGTATTATGACAAATAGAAGAGAAGCCATAAAAAATGTAGTAGGTGGAGCAATAGCAGTAGGTGCAACAGGTTTGCTTTCATCATTCGATACCAAAGAACAAAAAATAACAAAGTTGAAAGGTAATGTCAATCACTCCGTTTGTAAATGGACTTATCAATATCTTGGATTGGAAGAGCTTTGTATTAAAGCCAAAGAAATAGGTATTAAAGCTATTGATTTGGTTGGACCAAACGAATGGGATATTTTAAAGAAACATGGTTTGGATTCCAGCATGTGTAATGGAGCCGAGATTAATTTGGTAGATGGTTTTGCTGAACCAAAGTTTCATCAGAAACTAATAGATAGTTATACCGATATGATTCCGAAGGTAGCCAAGGCAGGTTATAAAAATCTGATTTGCTTTAGCGGAAACAGACGTGGTATGGATGATGAAACAGGGATAAACAATTGTGTCGAAGGATTAAAAAAAATCATCTCGCTTGCCGAAAAACACAATGTAACGTTAGTTATGGAGCTGTTAAATAGTAAAATAAACCATAAAGATTATTTTGCCAGTAAAACACATTTGGGCGCCGAGATAGCCAAGCGTCTGGGCTCAGAGAACTTTAAGCTGCTATACGATATTTACCATATGCAGGTTGATGAAGGAGATGTAATCAATACAATCCGAACTTATCATCCATATATTGGACATTATCATACAGCAGGTGTACCTGGAAGAAATGAGATCGATGAAAATCAGGAACTTTATTATCCTGCAATTATGAGAGCAATTGTAGCTACAGGATTTAAAGGATACGTGGCACAGGAATTTATTCCCAAAAAGAAAGACAAGCTGGAATCGTTGAGAGAAGCAATTCGGATTTGTGATGTTTAGAATAATTTAACCGCAAATGACGCAGAGAATACACAAAGTATGCAATGCAAAGTCCTAATGTTCTTTGTGAAAAGCTTAGTGCTCTTTGTGGTTTTCTAGATATTAAGATAATATTTAGGGGTTGTATCAAAAGGACCTTGTCATCCCGAGCGTAATCGAGGGATCTCTTTCAGAAGTACTTAGGGAAGAGATTTATCTTCGCTATACTCATCGAAATGACAACGTTTTTATTTTTTGATGCACCCCTTTTTTTTCATTATGCACCCCTAATTTTTTAATCGTCAAAGCTCCGGAATGTTGTTAATATTATTTTAACACATTAGTTATGTATAGTTAATTGTTTCGTAACAAGCGGGTAATGTACCCGTAATACTTTTGCAACAATTAAATAACATAAAAGTGAATAAAAGACAATTTAACACATTTAGTATAGTCGTTCTTATACTAATGCTTTTTACCTCGGGTTTAACATTTGCTCAGAATGCCAAGATTACTGGTAAAGTTGTTGATAAGGCTAATGGAGAGACTCTTATTGGACTTTCAGTAGGGATTGAAGGAACAACCAAAGGAACCCTCACCGATGTAGAAGGAAGGTTTACTTTAGGAGGACTTGCGGCCGGAAAATACAATTTAACTTTTAAATATTTAGGATATCAGCCTAAAACAATTACAGCTGTAGATGTTAAAACCGGACAGGTTACTACTTTGGATGTTCAGATGGAGCAATCTGCAACACAAGCTTTAAAAGAGGTAGTTGTTACAGCATCTTATAGGCAAGAAACAGTAGGGGCTTTGTATGCTAGACAGAAGAATAATATTAGTATATCTAATGGTATTAGTTCCGATCAAATAAAAAAATCTCCAGATAGAAATACTTCAGAGGTATTAAAAAGGGTAAGCGGTACTAGTATTCAGGATAATAAATTTGTTGTGATTAGAGGGTTGTCTGACAGATATAATTCTACACTATTAAATGGAGCAGTTTTACCAAGTACAGAACCTGATAAAAAAGCTTTTTCATTTGATATTATACCCTCTAACCTAATAGATAACCTTATCATTAGTAAAACTGCTTCACCAGAGCTCCCAGGCGAGTTCGCCGGAGGAGTAATTCAAGTTGTGACAAAAGATATACCAGACCAAAACTATGTGTCTTTAAGTGTTGGAGCGGGGTATAATACCCAAAGTACTTTCAAAGATTTTAATTTAGGAGAGAAGAAAAGTGGCGAGTTTTTGGGGTTTGCAAATTCAGCGAGAGATATTCCAAGAGGTGTGCCAAACACAGTAGAATTTCGCATTTCAGGGGCTCAGGAGAAAATTAATGCAGGAAAATTATTTGATAATTCATTCAATACAAAATCATCAAAGGGATTACCTTCACAGAACTATCAACTAAACTTAGGATTTCAAAAAAGATTTGAGAATGAAGGTAAGCTTGGTTTGATATTTTCTCTTTCTCAGAGAAATGGTGAGTCTATTTCGAGCTCTGAGAGGTATGATTATGAGTCAAACTACAAACAATTTGATTTCAATGATAAAATATTTAAATATAGTACTTCAAGTGGAGCATTATTGAATTTAGCATATGTGAAAGGAAATAATAAGATAGCCTTAAAAAATCTATACAATATTTCTTTAGATAACTCCTATACTTCTAGATATGGTGTACAATTCGCTGAGCAAGATTCTATCAGAGGTAATTCACTTGATTTGGTGAGTAAATCTTTATTGAATAATCAATTGGAAGGAGACCATAAATTAAACTGGAAAGATATAAAGGTAAATTGGAACCTCAACTATTCTTATACCGAGAGGGATCAACCAGATTTAAAATCTTTAAATTACAGATTGGATTATGATCAAGGTGCAACAAAATATGAAGCGATAGTACCTAACGGGACAGCATCCCGTACCGATGCCAGTAGGTTCTTTTCGAATATGACGGAAGATAGTTATGGAGGTGCATTTAATTTTACTATTCCATTTAACTTATTTGATGAGAAAAGTACAGCAAAACTTGGGGTCTTAAAACAATATAAGTTAAGAGATTTTGCTGCAAGAAAATTTGGGTATATACGTAGTAGTTACGGAGCTTTTGATCAGGACATGTTGTATTTACCTATGGATAAGATTTTTGAGGATCAAAATCTTAATCTTAATGGTTTTATTATGGACGAGGGAACTGAGAATGCGGATAAGTATGATGCAACATCAGATTTAAATGCAGGTTATATTCAATTTGATAATAAGATAGGATCTAAAACCAGGGTTATTTGGGGAGTTAGACTGGAAGATAGCTATCAGTTAGTGAACACATTTGATCCTTCGGGTAATAAGTTAAAAGTAGAAAATACATATTTAGATATATTACCCAGCTTAAATTTGACTTATAGTCTTAATAATAAAACAAATATTAGGATTGCCGCTTCACAGACTGTTACCAGGCCAGAATTAAGAGAGATGTCTAGGTTTGGATTCTTTGATTATATTTCAAAAAGGATATTACAAGGAAATCCTGATTTAAAAAGAAGTCAAAATACCAATCTTGATTTTAAATATGAGATCTATCCGAGTAACGGTCAAATACTTTCATTCTCTGCTTTTTATAAAAATTTCCAAAACCCCATTGAACAGATTGTTTCATCAGGAAATGGAGGTAAAAACGTGAGTTTTCAAAATGCTAACTCGGCAAATACTTACGGATTTGAAATTGAAGCCAGAAAAAACTTAAATTTCCTGGGAGATCAGGACTATCTCAAAAACCTGACAGTTTATACTAATGCATCTTTCATTATATCAACGGTAAATCTGAACTCTTTAGTTTCAGAGGTGACTTCAAGAGCTCTGCAAGGGCAGTCGCCATATTTATTAAATGCAGGTCTGCAATATGCTTCTCCTAAAAATGACATGGCTTTTAGTTTATTATATAATAAGATTGGTTCAAGAATAGCGGAGGTTGGATATGAAGGTTATGCAGATATTTATGAAAAAGGGAGAGATATGTTAGATTTTCAGATTAGCAAGAATTTTTCGAAAAGGTTTGAACTTAAATTGAATGTGTCAGATATTTTGAATCAAAAACAAATATTCTATCAAAATAACGATAACAAAAAGACTTACGATGCATCCAAAGATAATTTGATGAACGCTGTTAAATATGGATCTGGAATATCATTGGCTTTGAAGTATGATTTTTCTCTAGGTAAATAATTTAGTTGTCAATTTCTTAATAAAGATTTTATTGAAGCATAACAGATTGTAAATATTTAGGAAACATAAGAGGTATATTTTTATAAAAAAAACAAAACATGAAAAAAATTAAATTTTTAGCGCTTCTAGCAGTTTTAGCAATTTCTTTTTCATCTTGCAGGAAAAATGATGAGGATGAACAAATCGTAATTAAAGAGCCGCAAGAGATTTCTGGAGATATAACTTCTAATTTAACATTGACAGCTGATAGAGTATGGATACTAGATGGCTTTGTCTTTGTGAAAAATAATGCTATTTTAAAAATCGAACCAGGTACATTAATTAAAGCTAAAGTTGGACAAAAAAGTGCTTTAGTAATTACTCAAGGAGCAAAGATTATGGCAGAAGGTACGGCTCAAAAACCTATTGTTTTTACATCTGGAAGACCTGTAGGGGAAAGAGCACCTGGTGATTGGGGAGGTATAGTTTTAATTGGAAGAGCATCTACAAATAGAACTACACCACAAGCAATCGAAGGCGGTTTAGGATTAACTTACGGTACAGAAAAAATAGATGATGACAATTCTGGTGTATTAAAATATGTAAGAATAGAGTATGCAGGTATTGGAACTAATGATAGTGAAATTAATGCACTTACATTTTATGCCGTTGGTAGCGGAACAACTGTAGAACATATTCAAACATCTTATGCAAATGATGACGCGTATGAGTTCTTTGGTGGTACGGTAAATGCTAAATATTTAGTAGCATATGCAACTGCGGATGATGATTTCGATTTTGATTTCGGATATAATGGTTCAATCCAATTCGCGGTGTCACTAAGAGATCCTAAATTTGTTGATGCTGGAGACGCTGGTAACGGAATAGAGTGTGATAATGATAAAGATGGTACAACTGCAACCCCGGTTACCAAACCAAGATTGTCTAACTTTACTATTATTGGTCCAAACAATGCCACAGGTACAGCATCAAACCACAACTATGGTAATAGATGGAGAAGAGGAACTCAGTTTATATTCAATAATTCAATTCTATTAGGAAATCAAAAAGGTGGTTTCTCTATAGAGTCTGATATTACAGCTAATTCGTATAAAAACGGGACCTCAGAATTTAAAAATAATATTATTTCTGTGGTTACTGCCCCATTTTTGAGCACTTCAACAGCTTTTAACGCTACTGATATGCAAACAAAAGCATTGGCAGAAGGAAATGTAATTGTACCTACAGCAGAAATTAAAATCAATTCTCCTTTTAGCTTAACTACACCAAACTTTCTACCGTTAACTGGTTCATTGGCATTATCTGGTACTTTCGCAGCTACACCTAATGCAACTACTGTAAACTACAGAGGAGCTTTTGGTACAACTGACTGGACTACAGGTTGGGTTAGTTGGACTCCACAAACTAACGTATACTAAAACTTTTATAAGTTATATATTAACAATGAAAATCCGTTCCTTAATAGGGCGGATTTTTTTCTTTCAATAAGAAAGGCTCCCTTTTTTTAGAAATAAATACTTTGTTGATTATTTAATATGTAATTCTATTTGTGTTAATATATCTATTGTAATTTGCAGTCAATAAAGGTAGGAGAGGCCATAAACTCTTCATCTCATACAAAATATATATACGGCTGTCCCTATTTACTTTAGCGGGCAGCTTTTTTGTTTTGGATAGATGGGGAAGATGCTCCCTGAACAGAAATATTTATCTTAGACACTATAATTAATACCCGGTTCTAAATTTTAAAGTCAAGGACTAGACCCAAGGCGTCTTTTGCTCTGCCTTTGTTACACAAAGGACTCTCCCAAGCAGGGGGGATTTAATAGTTTAAGATAAAGGTTCGTTGAAGGGCAAGCTGTTCTTATAAAAGTGGTCAGGAGTGTTAAAAATTCCCATTTATTGACTAATATGGAGTGATGTTTTGGTGAAACCTCCAAAGATTACCACAAAGATAAGTGAAGCATTCTTAAAGCATCTCCAAAGTACCTCATAACGGAAGATGAACGAAGGATGCCCAATTGTATATTAATCCTTCTCTATAGCAGATGTTTATTTCTATATTTTTCCAGATGTTGCATTAAACTTGCAGGATTATCTGTGTTTAGTTGTTAATAGAATTGTTCGATTCCTCCTGAAAAAGTTTATACTAAAAAGCCACACCCAAATAGAGTGTGGCTTTTTGCTTATTGTATGATGATGAATGAATTTAATACAATGTAAATTCAACACGTCTGTTTTGCTGACGACCTTCGGCAGTTTTATTATCTGCAATAGGTTGGTTTGGTCCGTAACCTGTTGCTTCAATTCTGGATGGGTTAGCGCCTTTGCTTACCAGATAAGCTTTAATAGCTTCTGCTCTGTCTTTAGATAATTTTAAATTCAAGGCCATAGAACCTGTATTATCTGTATGACCAGCCAGTTTCAGACTAAAATCTTTCTCTACTAAAAGTGCAGCTACTTTATCTAGAGTAGCATAAGATGTAGATCTGATGGTTGATTTACCTAAATCAAATTCCAGATTTTTGATGGCTTCATCAACAACTCTACGGTCAGCTTCAGTAACCACTATTTTTTCCTTAATAATTTGAGTAGGTGTTTTTAATGGACATCCTGATCCATCTACAACAGTATTAGCAGGTGTATTAGGACATTTATCAAATTTGTTAGCTACGCCATCACCGTCATCATCGGCCATGTCTTTAGCATAAACCTGACGATCTCTGGCAGCGTTTTGCTCAACTGTAGACAATGCTCTTCTTAAATCTTCACTTTCAGCCTCTGTACGTTTTCTTAAATCGGCAATGGGACTGTAATGAATTAATTGCGGATTGTTTCGGTTGCCTATTGCAAACTCTAGACCAGCATGTCCGTAAGCAAAATTATCGTACTTTCTGGTGTCCAGACCGTCAAAATTAGCAGATTTTACAAAGTTTACGTCATATCCTAAATCCAGGTTAATCCCCTTGGCGATACCAATTTTAAAGCCGGCACCTACAGGGATAAACCAATCTTCGGAGTAGCCTCTTGAGCCTGGTGCATTGGTTACTGTAGAATTAGAAGACATATAACCAGCTCCTGCTTTTAAGTAAGGAGAAAAATAACCATTTTCCTTATTCATACTAAAGTTAGCAAGTGTTAAGTTAGCAGTTAAAGCAGCAGACCACTCAATGTGAGATTTGAATTTTGAGTTAGGAATGTAAGAGTTGGTTGCAGCATTCCATTGTCTTATGCCTTCTACGTTACCAGCAAGGAAATCTGCCTGAAGACCAAATGCAGGAATAAACTGTTTTTTAATGTAACCCCCATAACCCCAATTCTCTGTTGGAGTTTCATAATCATTGTTAGCACCTCTGAATATAGTGTGAGAAGTTAATACACCACCATGGGCTCCAATAGACCACGTCCTGAAATTCTTGGTAGAAAACCTATCCGTTTCGATAGGTGTAGTTTGTGAAAATGCTTGCGACAATCCGCAAATGGAGAGTAACAAAGCTAGTTTAGTTGTTTTCATAGCATGTATAATTTTATAACTACATTATTGCAGTTTACAGATTACTATGTGAATATTTTGCCAAAAAATAGTTGTATGTGTTTAAGTTATTGATATTGTGCTGTTTGTGGTTTTTTTGGAAGTGCCGTATGATTCGTTTTTTGTATAGTTAATAGGACAGTTAGGGGGGCCTGCATTTAGTGAAAGCTTAATGTTTGTTGGAAAAGTCTGCCTTGGTAAGAGGTGATTTTTCTGTTATAATTAACAAATGCAGAAAAGATGTAGGATAGGTAAATGTTTTAATTAAATGATGTTTATATGCAGGAAGCAATAGATTAATAAGGTAGAATTTTATTAAAGACTGAAATAAGCCAACATAATGATTATTTTTATGGCTATAACCAAAAGATAGATATGAAGCGCCTGTTTTACTTATTGTTATTTTTGATATCCGGCCTAAACGTATTTTCGCAAACCTATTTTGATCATTATTCTGTATCAGATGGTTTGTCGCAAAGCACCGTTTTAACAATATGTAAAGATAACAGGGGTTTTATGTGGTTTGGTACCCGTGACGGACTCAATCGTTTTGATGGAAGAACATTTAAGCAATACCGTCATGATCCGGATAATAAAAATACCATCTCAACAGACGATTATATCTACTCAATAGTAGAAGACTACGATAAAAAATTATGGATTGGCACACAAGATGGCTTGAATTATTATTCGCCCGAAACCGATTCATTCGAACGCATAGACAAAAAGACGGTTAAGCAAGCGGGGAATGATAAGTTTGCTATTCTAACTATTTGTGTTGCCAAAGACGGAAAGGTATGGTTTGGTACCAATAATGGTATCAGCTATATAGAAAATGCAAAATCAAGAGACTTTAAAAATATTTACAAAAAAGATGGACTGGCAGATAATGAAGTCTATTCAATTATTGAAGACTTAAAAGGAAATATCTGGGCCGGTACAACCAATGGACTCACAAGAATCACGTACGATAAACAAACCAAAAAATATATATATCAGAGTTTTAAAAACAATAAAGAAGACCCTACTAGTATTAGTGGTAACTACATCAAAACAATTTGTGAAGATAAAAAAGGTCGGATATGGATTGGTACAGAGAAAAACGGAATCAGTATGTACGACGCTACTACCAATATCTTTAAACGTTACAATACTTTAAATAGCCGTTTAACAAACGATATTATCCGCAAAATTATCTTTACAAAAGACGATAAAATGTGGGTAGGTACTATGGTAGGGGTAAATTTAATTAACCTCAAAACAGACAAGTTTGAGGTTTATAAACACGAGTTTGATAACGACAAAAGTCTGAGCGATAATTCTATCAAAGATATTTATGAAGATGATCTGGGGTCCGTATGGATTGGTACCAATTTCGGAGGGATTAATGTAACCCACAGAAATACATTGGTTTTTGATGTATTTAAGCACAACGATTTTAAGAATAGTATCAGTGGAAATATCATCAGCTCAATAATACAGGATAATAACGAAATCTGGATAGGAACAGAAGGAACAGGTCTGGATAGATATAATAAATTGACCAAGACTTTCAGGTTTTACAATCATAATCCGGCAGATCCTGCCAGTATAGGATCAAATACTATAAAATCTATTTTTAAAGATTCAGAAGGATACGTCTGGGTAGGTTTATTTGAAAGAGGTTTGGAGCGGTTTGATCCCAAAACACAAACATTTAAACACTATCGTCCAAATCCTAACCATCCTAATTCTTTAAATCATGGCTATGTAAGTGCCGTGGCAGAAGATCAGGAAGGGAACATACTTATAGGTACATCAAACAAAGGCCTAAATATTCTCGATAAAAAAACAGACCACTTTTCGTATATAACAGCTACCAGTCCGACAAAGAAATTGTCTAGCGATTATATTCGTAATATACTGGTAGATTCTAAAGGTAATACTTGGATAGGAACGGTTTATGGGCTGAACTTACTTAGAAAAAATGCAGCTGATTTTCAGAAGTTTTATAGGGGAGAGAATGGACTTACCTCAAATTATATTAATTGTATAGAAGAGGATCAGTTTGGTAATATCTGGATAGGAGCACACAAAGGGGGCTTAAGTATTTATCAGGCAAAAGATAATAAGTTTAAAAACTATACCATAGAAGATGGATTAGTGAGTAATAACGTAGTGGGGATAAATTTTGATAACAATGGAAATATATGGGTAAGTACAGATAATGGACTGTCTAAACTTAATAGAAAAACGCAATCTTTTAAAAACTTTGATGTTAATGATGGTTTACCTAGTAATGAGTTTAGTGTCAACTCAACTTTTAAAGATTCAGGTGGCAACCTGTATTTTGGTACCTATAATGGTCTGGTGTTTTTTGAACCTAATGATTTAACCTATAATGCTTATGCTCCAAAAATAGCTTTTACCAATCTTAAATTATTTAACAAAACGGTAGAAGTAAACGGTTCAGATGGTCTGTTAAAGAAAGATGTGTCTTTTGCTGAAAAAATAGTTTTTAAAGCCAGTCAGAACATTTTTTCATTAGATTTTGTGGCTTTCAATTACATCAATACCCAACGTAATAAATATGCCTATAAATTGGAAGGTTTTGAAAAAGAATGGAATTATGTAGATAATCCAACGGCGACTTATACCAATCTTCCGGCAGGGACTTATAAACTAGTAGTAAAAGCGGCAAATAATGATGGTGTTTGGACAAAACAACCGGCAGAAATAACCATTAAGGTATTACCGCCGTTATGGAAAACATGGTGGGCTTACCTCATTTATTTGGCAGGTTTTGTGGTTGTATGGTTCCAAATAAATAAGTTTCTGCGAAAGCAACAGAAGCTGGAAACAGATCTTTATTACGAGCATATTAACAGCGAAAGGCAAAAAGAGCTGTATCAAAACAAGCTGGACTTTTTTACAAAAATCTCTCATGAGATCAGAACTCCGCTAACATTGATTTTTGCACCTCTGGAGAAATTGATAGATTCTACCAAAAAAGACAATGCCTTAAATAACCAATTGCGGAGCATTAAGAATAATACAGATAGACTATTAAGATTGATTAGCGAACTGTTAGATTTCAGAAAAATAGAAACCGGTAATTTAAAATTGCAATTGTCTCTTGTAGATCTTGATGGTTTCTGTTCCGATATTTATGAATCCTTTAAATATCTGGCTTCCACGAAACATATTCATTTTGAGTACGAAGCATTAGCTAAACCTTATGCCCGGATAGACAAAAATCAAATGGAGAAAGTATTGTATAATTTATTGACTAATGCAATTAAGTATACAGACGAGGGAGGAACTGTTAAATTACGTTTGCGTACTCAGAATAATAGGGTATTGATTGATGTTGAGGATAATGGTGTGGGTATTTTAGAGCAGGATCAGGAAAATATATTCAGCAATTTTTATCAAAGTAAGAACGAAAATGGACATATAGTAGGTTGGGGAATAGGCTTAGCGCTGGTGAAGAATATAGTAGAACTGCACCACGGCGAAATTAGTTTACAAAGTATCCAAAGAACCGAGGAAACTCCGGGATTTGCCCGTTTTACATTGAGTTTAGCTGCCGTAGAAGTAGACGAGGAAACTCTAGAAGCGTTAGAAAATGAAGAGCATACTCCGTATGGAGTGGTAGAGCCTGAGCAAGCTGTAGAGCAAGTAGACGAACAACTTGTATTAGAAGAAAAAAGAGATAAAAAACATTCGATATTAATTGTAGAAGATAATACCGAGCTCAGAAACTTTCTGGTACAATCACTGATTGATAAATACCATATTTATGAAGCACAGGATGGAGAAGAAGGCTTAGAATCTGCATTGAAAAATATTCCTGATTTAATTATATCAGATGTAACCATGCCTAATATGGACGGTTTCGAGTTCTGCTCAAAAGTGAAAACTAACGAATCAACCAATCATATTCCGGTTATTATGTTAACGGCTATGGCGTCGCACCTGCATCAGGTAGATGGTTTACAGGCAGGAGCAAATGTGTACATCACCAAACCATTTAGTTTGCAGTTACTAGAGTTGCATGTGAATAACCTGCTCAGATCTGCTGACGCACTAAGGGAGAAACTAAGTCGTAAGATTATGCTGATGCCGAGGGATATTGAATTGGAAAATCCGGAAGAAAAATTCTTGCAAAAACTGGTTTCTCTGGTAGAAAAGTACATGGAAGATTCGGAATTTAATGTGTCTGTATTGGTAGATGAGATAGGAATGAGTCAGACAGCACTCTATAAAAAATTAAAGGCATTGACCGGAATGACCATCACCGACTTTATAAAATCTATCAGGCTGAAACGAGCGGCACAATTGCTGAAACAAAAGAAAATAAATATAGCAGAAGTAGCTTATTCTGTAGGTTTTAATGACCGTAAATATTTTAGTAAAGAATTCAGAAAACAGTTTGGTAAATCTCCTACAGAGTATATGGAAGAAGAGGGAGATTCCTAATTTTGTTTGGTACAAATCCAGGAGAATCCCTCTTTTTTATTTCAAATAGATGTTTAATCTACAGTAAAAGTAGCCAGAACAGCCATGTGGTCTGTGGGCCAGCCATTAATGGGGAGTATAATTTTGTCTTTAGAAAGTTTGGGAACAACCTTATTGAAAGCAATAGATTCTTCAGGGCCTACTAATACTATATCCTTAAGTTTTACAAAAGGCAGGGGGGAGAAGAAAATATAATCAATTCTGTCCCGGTCATCAGAAGTTGGGGCCCAAACCAGTTTTTTAAATTCTACATCAGGATTAAAAACCGGAAAGGTAATTCCGGGATAATTAATGGCATCCGGGTACTTTAATCGGTAAGCATCAGTAAAACCGGCATTTTCCAGAAGAGAGGTAACAGGCCAATGTACCGCTACTTTTCTGTCGTAAAGATGTTTGGCATTTGTAGTCCAGTCTTTGTGAGAAGGTTCGTTAAAATCGCCACCCAATATTACCAGATTGCCATTCTTTATCTCTCTTTTTGCATCATCAATAAATAAAGCAATAGCTGTTTCACGCATAGACTTGGCATTGTCAGCTAAAATAGAATCTGCATTGACTACGGGTTTAGCTAGCTTTTTCCAGGTAGATCCGTCATAACCTCTGGATAAGTAATTGGCAGCATGTTTATAGTCCAGATGAGCCGTGTATACCGCAATGGTTCTTCCCTTAAAATCAACTTTGGCTTTATAGAGAGAACCTTTATCGTCTTTTTCTGGGAAAATTGTTTCGGTAGAAATAATAGGAAACCTGGATAAGATACCGGAATCATAACTATAAAAAGAATAGAATGTTTTACCTTTTTGGGCAAGGGCTTCTACTATACGGTCGTTAAAACGGGTATGGTTATAATTCCGAACTTCGCTGAAAGTTACGATATCAGCCTCGAGGCGTAAAATCTCATCAACAATCATATCAAAGCCGTTTTCTATTATAGAACCTTCCTGCCATATATTAAACTGTAAAACTTTAAGTTCTTTGTCTTTAGCGCTAACCATAGAAAAGCATAGGCATAAAATCAGTAAAAGTCTGTATTTCATAAATTAAACGGGTTTATATTCAAATGAAAAATATCCAAAAGACTTTTATCAGTCAATAATATCAGATAAAAGAATAGAAACTACCCCTAATTCAACCAATTTTTCTCCCTTATTTCGGTCAAATACCAGAATATTTGAAAATAAAACCAGATAAACACAGGATCTGGGTAAACCTATTTTAAGAAATGATACAGATGAAAAGGATTGTTCAGCTATTTATCTTCTTGTTTTGTACAACATTGTTTGCACAGCAGAAGCCTAATATTGTTTTAATATATGCAGATGATTTGGGTTTTGGTGATGTAAGCTGTTATGGTGCTACAAAAGTGAAAACGCCAAATATAGATGCATTGGCCAAAAAAGGATTAAAGTTTAATCAAGCCTATGCAACTTCATCAACCTGTACACCTTCGCGCTTTTCTTTGTTGACAGGGAAATATGCATGGCGAAAATCTGGAACAAACATAGCTCCGGGAGATGCATCATTAATTATTCCTACCAACATAACAACACTTCCCGGTATGTTGAAAGCATCGGGTTATAAAACTGCCGCCATAGGAAAATGGCATTTGGGTTTAGGAGGAAAAGAAGGACCTAACTGGAACGGTGAAATAAAAAAAGGACCACTAGATATAGGTTTTGACTATTGTTTTGTAATTCCTGCAACAGCAGATAGAGTGCCTACAGTGTATCTGGAAAATAAACATATTGTGAATCTGGACTCTAAAGATCCTATTCTGGTAAGCTATCATCAAAAAGTAGGTAATGAACCAACAGGAGCAGAAAACCCAGAACTGCTAAAAATGAAATTGAGTGAAGGCCACGCACAAACAATTGTAAATGGAATCAGTCGGATTGGTTACATGTCCGGAGGGCATTCCGCCAGATGGAAAGACGAAGATTTAGCTGTAGATATTACCCGTAAATCTATCAGTTTTATTGAGGAAAATAAAAATAAGCCATTCTTTTTATATCTGGCAACCAATGATATTCATGTTCCTCGTTCTCCAAATACAATGTTTGTAGGGAAAAGCGGATTAGGACCTCGTGGTGATGTGATTTTACAGCTAGACTGGACGGTAGGGCAGATTATGAAAACTCTGGATAGTTTGCAACTCTCAGAAAATACGTTGGTTATATTCAGTAGTGATAACGGGCCTGTTTTAGACGATGGTTATGTCGATTTTGCTAACGAAATGTTGAACGGACATAAACCTGCAGGTATTTACAGAGGAGGTAAATATAGTGCTTTTGATGCGGGAACCCGTGTTCCTTTTATCGCCTCGTGGCCCGGTGCTATTGGTGCCGGTGTGTCAGAAGCTAAGCTAAGTCAGGTAGATTTATACCATTCACTGGCTCAATTGGTAGCATACCCGCTTAAAAAAGAAGATGCTCCGGATAGTTTTAATCAACTACCAGCTTTAATGGGAAAAGATAAAAAGGGAAGAGCATACATCATTCAACACGCACTAAACGGAACGTTGTCCTATATCAAAGGTGACTGGAAATATATAGAGCCTGGTAAAGGGCCTAAAATACAGGCTGTAACCCACATAGAGCTGGGCAATTCAGATCAACCTCAGTTATACGACATGAAAAAGGATCCAACGGAAAGTAAAAACCTTTCTTTAAAAAATGTAAAGAAAGTGCAGGAAATGGCGAGAGAACTGAATAAAATTAAAAACAACCAGGAGAGCAGATTTTTATAGTATGATGACGTATTTATTGAAGTATAAGTTCTTGTTTCTTTTTGTTTTGCTTAGCATACAGCAAAGTAATGCGCAATTGCAAAAAGATATTTGTGAATATCAGGTTCCATCTAATTGGAAAGCAGTTAACGGAACTTTAAAAATAACAGGGCAACATTATAAGTTGGGTAAACAGTCTTTTCAATGGAAGTGGAATAAATCAAATGCCTATTTACAAATAGACGATAGTGTATTGAAAGATGTAATCAACGATCCGCGAAGTACTTTTGTATTTTGGGTATACAACGCAACACCTCTAAAAGATAAATTACATTTTGTGTTTTTGAACGGCGAGGAAGAAGTTTATAAAGCAGATTTTGCACTTGATTTTAATGGTTGGCGTACCGCATGGATGATGTATCATCGTGATATGCAGAAGCTGAAAGAACAGGGTATAAACAGGTTAAGAATATATGCACCAAAGTCGGTAACCAAAGGAGAACTGTTTTTGGATCAGGTGATGTTAAACGTAAATATTAATCCGCGTTCTCCTATGCGCGATCAGCAGGTACCTTATGTAAATTTGGGAGGAGATAAAGCTGCAAATGCCCATTGGACATCGCTGTATAAATTTAGTCAGAACAAAGGTTATTTACTACAAAAGGAAAGCAATGCAGCAGTTTTTAATGATATAGATTCTGTACAAAATAAATACCTTAAGCTTATAGCAAATCCTAAAGTTAACACTCAAAACTTGCAACAAATAAGAACAGAGTATGATTTTTGGAATATCAGCTATAATAAAGGTGTAGTAACGGGACGACCAATTTTTTCGGTAAATGACATAGAACTGGTAGATATAAAGCTATTAGATAGCGTTAAAAAAGAGAACGAAAAGTCTAATATTAAACGTTATTCTATATTAATGCTCCAGGTGGCACAGGCCTGGAACAATATATCCGATAAGGTTGTAAAAGCAGAACTGGAACAGAAATTTATGAATCTGTTAAACCATCTGGACGATCAGGGTTGGAGTTATGGTAGCGGAATGGGCGCCTTACATCATTTAGGATATAACATGGGAGATTTTTATAGTGCCTGTCTGATCATGAAGCCCGTTATCAAGAAACAAGGTCAGTTAAACCGCACATTTAATACAATGAATTGGTTTAGCGGATTAGGACGTACATTAGAGCAGCCAGATCAGTTTCCTGTGTCTAATATAGATGTATTCAATACCTTGTTGGGAGGTATGTTAAGTTCGGTTCTTATTTTAGATAATGTCCCACAAAAACAATGGTATTTAGAACATTACAGTAAGTGGATAGGTAAAAATATAGAACCTAATCTGGAAATCACCGGCGCCTTTAAACCAGATGGAGCTGTTTTTCATCACGGCCACCTGTATCCGGCTTATGGAGTAGGCGGTTATAATGGTCTTGCACCTATTATATACGTACTAGGCAGAACCAGTTTTAAAGTAGAAGAAAAAGCACATCAATCATTTAAAGAAAATATGTTGATGATGCACTATTATACCAATCCCACCCGTTGGCCCTTAGGAGTTGCAGGCAGGCACCCAACAGGGAATTGGCGTATTCCTGATATGCCTTTTGCTTATATGGCGTTAGCGGGAACTCCGGATGGAAAACAACCCGTTGATAAAGAAATGGCTGCGGTTTATTTATTGGTAACCAAAAATGCAAATACAGCTCTGGCAAAGCAGTTTAGTAAACAAGGGATTTTACCGGCGAAACATCCCGAGGGACATTGGAACCTTAATTTTGGTTTGCTGGATATTCATAGAAGAGCTGATTGGTTATTGACAGTTAAAGCGCATAATCGTTATTTTGTTAGTCACGAGTCGTATCCCAGAGCAAATATGTTTGGACGGTATTTAAGTTATGGACAGGTAGAAATAGCATTCCCAGAGAGCCAGAAGAATGCCAGTGGATTTAAAGATCTGGGATGGGACTGGAATCGTATACCCGGAACAACAACATTACATGTTCCGCTAAACGTGTTAAGGGCAGATATCAAAAATGTAGATGATTTCAGTGGAGTTGAAGAGATGTTATTAACGGATGAAGTTTTTGCAGGTGGAACAAATTTAGATAAGCAGGGCGTATTTGCTATGAAACTTCATGGTCACGATAAATACAATATGGGAAGCTTTAGAGCCAATAAATCATGGTTTACCTTTGACAATTTGTTGATAGCACTAGGGTCAGATATCAACAATAATATAGATAGTTATCCTACAGAAACAACTCTGTTCCAAAATTACCTTAAAGATAAGAACGAAGTTTTTCAGGTAAATGGAGAGAAAAATATTACGTTTCCTTTTGTCCTGAAGGAAAACCTGAAACAGGATCTTGTTGTTACAGATAATAGAGGTATTACTTATTATGTTCCCCGAAACCAGCAGGTGAATTTATATAAAAAGACACAGCAATCGCGTAATCAGAAAGATTTGCAGGATACCAAAGGGAATTTTGCCGGATTAGTATTGGATCATGGTCGGGCACCACAGCAAAAAAGTTATGAATATGCTATAGCTATAAAAGCAAATGACGGGCAAATAGAAGCCCTCCAAAACAGAGATAAAGCAAAACCGGGTATTTATCAGGTGCTGCAGCAAGATAGTCTGGTACACAGTGTTTATTACGCAAAAGAAAAAATGACGGGTTTGGCAATATTTACCAGTAAAAAACATTTAACAGATAAAATCATCAGAGAAAACAGTACACCTTGTTTAGTTCTTTATAAAGAAAATGGCAATCAGCTGGAGCTCTCTGTAACCGACCCGGATTTGAGATTTTACCAAGGTAAAGATGATACGCCTTTAAATGCCGATGGAACAAGAAAAGAAGTAAGTATATATTCCAGATATTGGTTTAAAACACCTGCGCAACCCTCAGTAGTAGAGTTAAAGATAAATGGAGCATGGGAAAAGACCGATAACAGTGAAGTTTATTCCCTTACAACAGATAAAGAAGGTAACACTATAGTACAAATTAACTGTAAGTATGGTTTGCCCTCAAAAATTAACATAAAAAAGAGATGAGTATGAAGAAATTATTAAGAACCACCGTTTTGTTAGCCTGTACATCACTAACTACCAATCTCTATGCACAAAACAAATCTAATGTGATAGTTATAGTAGCAGACGATGCCGGTTATGCAGATTTTGGCTGTTATGGAGGTAAAGAAATTCCAACCCCAAATATAGACCAGTTAGCAAAAAACGGAGTTTTATTTACAGATGGTTATGTGTCAGCCTCGGTATGCGCTCCTTCAAGAGCAGGTATATTGACGGGAATGTATCAACAGCGTTTTGGTTTTGAGCATAATATCTCGAAAAAACCGGTAGAAGGATATACGCAGCAAGATGTAGGTATGGATCCTAAAATAAAGACTATTGGAGACCAGATGAAATACAATGGTTACCGCACCATAGCTATAGGAAAATGGCACCAGGGCGATTACGAGCAATATTTTCCAATGAACAGAGGGTTTGATGAATTTTATGGATTTGTAGGCGGGCATCGGAACTTTTTTGGCTATAAAGGAAAAGCTCCGGCACCTGAATTGGTATTGTATAATAACAGAAATATTGTACCAGAAAATACCATAACCTACACCACGGATATGTTTACAGACAAGGCCATTTCTTTTATCAAAGAGAATAAAACAAAGCCCTTCTTTATGTATTTAGCTTATAATGCAGTACATGTACCTATGAATGCTAAAGAAGAGCTGATGCGAAAATTTAGCCATATTACAGACCCCGGTCGTAGAGCTTATGCCGCAATGATGGTTTCTTTAGATGATGGAGTAGGGCAGTTGGTACAAAACTTAAAAGAACAAGGTCTTTATGATAATACATTGATAGTATTTATTAACGACAATGGGGCAGCAACAGGAAACTATGCCGACAATGGAAAACTAAGAGGATTAAAAGGTTCGAAATGGGAAGGTGGTATCAGGGTAGCTTATATTATGCAATATCCAAAACATATTCCAGCCGGAAAAATCTATCATAATATGGTTTCGTCCTTAGATATATTACCAACAGCTGTGGCCGCTGCCAATGGTAAATTAATAGAAGGTCAGCCAACAGATGGAGTAAACCTTATTCCATATCTCAATAATAAAGTTAAAGGCGAACCTCATAAAGATCTTTTCTGGCGAAGAGGTATAGCTGCGGCAGTAAGAAGCGGAAATTGGAAACTGATTAGAAGTGGAGATAATCCTGTATTACTTTTTGATCTTAAAAAAGATATTTCAGAAACAACCAATCTGGCAGATAAATACCCCGCTAAGAAAAAAGAGTTATTGACAAAGCTGGAAAACTGGGAATCAACAGTAGATAAGCCGCATTGGATAAGTGATTACGGAGATTATAATCAGATTATGAAGCACCGTATGGAGGTTAAAGGCAGAGAAATGGAATTAAAATACCCTTAATATTGAAAGCTATAATCAGGACATATCTCTTCGTTGTTATTTTGTTTGCGATGCCTCAAGCACAAGCAACGGAAATTGTAGCATCTTCTGTAGAAGAAGTTTACCATAAGGTAGAAAAACTTAGAGCAGGAGATACTTTGTTATTGGATGATGGTGTTTATAAAGACATCAAGCTTATAATTAATCATTCGGGAACACCGGGAAAGCATATTGTTGTCAGAGCAAAAAACGGAGGTAAGGTTTTCTTTACCGGAGATGCTAAAGTAGAATTAAGAGGGCAATATATCGTTCTTCAGGATATTTATTTTAAAGATGGTAACAGAGATAGGACTCAATGGAAATCACATGGTCCGGGTCTGGTCGCTCTATACAATAGTTATAATCGTATAACAGGATGTGTATTTCATGCATTTGATGAAGCCAATTCTGCATACATAACCACATCTATACCCGAAAGTGGAAAAGTGCCCCAACATTGCAGAATAGACCATTGTGTTTTTACAGATAAAGTTACTTTTGATCAGGTTATTAACCTAAATAACAGAACGAAAGCAGAAAAGACAGCAAAAGAAGAAGCTGTAGCCATGTATCATCGTATAGACCATTGTTTTTTTTCTAATCCGCAGAAACCGGGGAATGCAGGTGGAGGAATAAGAATAGGTTATTATAGAAATGACGTCGGACGATGTTTAGTAGATTCTAATCTTTTTGTAAGACAAGATTCGGAGCCGGAAATCATTACCAGTAAATCGCAAGAGAATATCTATTATGCCAACACATTTCTAAACTGTCAGGGGACACTTAATTTTAGACATGGCGATAACCAGATTGCACTTAATAATTTTTTTATAAGTACCGATAATCTTTTTGGTTATGGTGGAATGTTTATATGGGGCAGTGGACATACCATAGCCGGTAATTATTTTAGATTAAATAAAACCCTGAACTCAAGAGGGAATGCGGCACTTTATCTTAATCCCGGACCAGAAGCTTCAGAGCATGCTTTAGCATTTAATATCCAATTACTCAATAATGTATTTGATGACAATAACGGCTATGCCATTAACTTTGAGCCGCTTATAGAAAGACGTAAAGAGTTTTCGGCAACCAGTAATTTACCATTTAAACAACCTTATGCTATTACCATTAGTGGCAATGTGTTTAAACGTCAACAATACAACTTTCCAGTTTTTTTAGGAAGTCCCAAAGAAAGCAGATTAAGCAATAATTATGCAGTTGGATATCCTGAAGCAGAAAACAGTGTGTATGGAATGTTGCGTTCGCCAAAAAACAATGAGTATTATCCTGTTAATTATAAGTCCGAAAACTATCAGGTAAAAAATATAGATGGAATACCTTTAAAAGTAACCGAATTGGTTAACACAGGAATTAAGGGGAAACCGCTGACCTGGGAAGAGGTGAAACCTTTATGGTTAGATGAAATTCCATCAGAATATTATAAAAAGGCAGAATTAAGCAGCAGATCTAAAGCAATGCTGACAAGAGTTATACATCAAACAAACTAAACCAGACAAACGATGAAAAAAGTTAAATTATTACTGGTATTTACCTTTGCTTTAACCACCTATTGTTGGGCACAGGCTACTTATCCTTTTGGAACAATACTTAAAAGAGTGTATGAGGATGAGTCTAAAAAAGGAACAAAAATAGAGGAAAACGGAAAAAAATGGTTAAGTACATTACAATCCGATGGTAGCTGGAAAGATATCAATTATTCGGCAACAGATATTACCAATTGGGAACCTGTAACGCATATAGAAAGACTTCAAAGTCTGGTGAATGCGTATAACAATCCCGAAGGAGGTTTGAAAGATGATAAGCGTTTATATCAGGGCATAGTAAAAGCCTTTACTTATTGGTATGATAAAGACCCACAGAGCAAAAACTGGTGGCATAATGAGATAAGTGTGCCTCAGAAGTTAGGACTTACCTTAATATTGATGCGTTTTGGAACCGAAAAATTACCCCACGAATTGGAAGAAAAGTTGATTGAGAGAATGAAGCGTGGCAATATGGAAACTAAAACAGGCGCTAACAAAACCGATATAGCTACCCACTACTTTTATCGCTCCTTATTGGTAGAAGATAAAGGCTTGTTACAAAGATCTTTAAATGAACTTTTTTTACCTGTAGCATTAGTGTACAAAGAAGAAGGCTTACAATACGATTATTCATATTTGCAACATGGTCCGCAATTGTATGTTTCCGGCTATGGGAACGTTTTTGTATCTGGAATTGTTAAAGTGTCCAAATATGTAGTGGGTACACCCTACGCTCTTAGTGAAGAGAAAATGCAGGTATTTTCTACTTTCTACAGAGATACTTATTTAAAAGTTTTTCGCTCCAAATACATAGATTTTAATGTAGAAGGGAGAGGGGTAACCCGTAAAGGGAACCTGGAAAAAAACTCAGAAAAATACAGATTGGGGCAAATGGCTAATCTGGATACAAAAAATGCAAAAGAACTGGAAGATGCTAAAATGAGATTTGATGGTTCTAAAACAGCAGAGTATGAAGTAAAGTCTTTTCATAAACACTTCTGGAATGGCGATTATACCGTACATGTAAGACCTGAATATACTTTTAATGTAAGGATTGCCAGTACAAGAACCAATAGAAGTGAAACCGGGAACGGAGAAAACTTATATGGAAGGTACCTTTCAGATGGAGCAACAAACATACAGGTTAGAGGACCCGAGTATTTTGATATTATGCCTATTTGGGAATGGGATAAAATACCGGGAGTAACAGCTGCAGACCATAACGAAAATGTTAAAATAGACAAAAGCTGGGGTGTACCGGGAAATAACGAATTTGCTGGAGGAGTATCAGATGGTATTTATGGAGCAACTGCATATCAATTAGATTACGATGGCGTAAGCGCAAAAAAAGCTTGGTTCTTTTTTGATAAAGAGATTGTAGCCTTAGGTTCAGATATTAGTGCCAATGGACCTGAGAATATTACAACTACAATTAATCAGTCGTGGCTGAATGGATCAGTGAAAACATCAACTAATGAAAGTTTAAATAAAAATGCAGAGACAAAGCTAAGTGCCGGAAAAAGTTGGGTGCTACATGATGGTGTCGGGTATTATTTCCCAGAACAGTCAGCTGTAGAAATAAGCACACAGGAACAAAAAGGAAGCTGGCATTATATTAATAACTCTCAACCAAAAGAAGAGATAACGGGAAATGTATTTAAAATGTGGATAAACCACGGACAATCTCCAAAAAAATCCAAGTATGAATATATTGTTTTTCCTGGTGTTAAAGGAGCCAAAGAAATAGATACAAAATCGATTAACATACTGTCAAATACAGAGACAATACAAGCAGTTTACCACCAAAACCTAAAAATGATGCAGGTGGTTTTTTATGCAGCCGGAAATGTAGAAAATAGTGAAATGGCTATAGCAGTAGATAAACCTTGTGTAGTGATGGTAAAGAATACAAAATCCGGGCAGGATATATACCTTGCAGATCCTTTGCAAAAAGCAGAAACTATAAAAATTACGGTAAAGGATAAGAAAAATGGAAAAGATAAAAACCAGGAAGTCAAAATGCCTCAGGAAGCGTATTCCGGTTCGAGTATAAAATTATAGGAATCAGATGTAGCTGTCCGAAAAAGTGTCTGTCATCCTGAACAGAGTTGAAAAATCTCTTTCTTAAGCGTTTTTGAAAGAGATTTTTCCTTGTTCGAAATGATAGCATTTTTTGACTTTTCGGCCAGTCTCTTTATCTTGTAAGATGAAGAGACTGGCCCCTTTTTAATGTTTATAGCACAAACATCCAAAAGAGGCCAGTCATTTCACTTTTTCATATCAATTCCTTTTTCTCCTAATCCCGATTTCCCTTTTCTGTTATTCCAATTACCCTCTTTCTATCATTCAGATCTCCTTTTTCCATCATTCCAACCATCCCCTTTCTGTCATCCCGAGCGGAGTCGAGGGATCTCTCAAAAACGCCCTACAGCCTCGCCATTTTACTTCTTTTTCCTGTAATCCCGAAGGGAAGGATCTCATCCGCAAAATATACTTTTATAAAAAGAATTATTAGCTTGACGAAGTACTCCGTATGACGAGAAATTGAAGGGCAAGGAACTAAGCTCTAAGAGATTTTTAAACGATGAACTGTTAAATTTAATTTTCATTTATCTGAATCACGGATTATGCAGGATTATTGGATTTCACGGAGTTAATTGATATAGTACACTTGCATCAGTGTAATCTTTTGAATCCGTGATTCTGACAAGAGTAGTACCACAGCACTGTTCGGGGTTAAGTTTAATTACCTTTGTCTACTGACTTACGCCAAGACAGGTGTCCTCATGCTAACCATAATGAAGAATCTTACGGGCATAAGATAGATTTGCTTTGATTATGAGATGATTCCCTTTTTGGTCAACAAAAACTGTATCCCTCAACCTTTTTAACACATCTTTAGGAGAATCCCTAACCCCTGAAATTTATGCGATGTTTTGTCTTGAAAATACACTAAGTCCCCTTTGCTATAGTTTGACTATAGCTATGTTGGAGCTAGACTATAGCGATACACCAGAAAGTTTTAACTGAAAACCGCCTTTACAGCCTTTAAATAGGGGGTAGAATTGAGTTATTTTGCTAAAGAAATACACTAAGCTCTAATAAAACAAGAGTCTGAATCCATCATTTTATAGCTTTAATCAGAAGACCGAAGTTCAAGGTTCTTTGTTCATCATCAATAGAATATTATTGGAAACCCCACCTCCGGTTTTCTGACTTTAATTTCCTTTTTATTTATTCTGGCATATCGTATTCTTTCATGATAGACCCAAAGTATTTAATCATTCGGCCATAATTCTCAATACTAATATATTCGTTTGTACTGTGTATGCTTTGTTGCTCGTAATTGTTGATTGCAAAAGGTATAAAACGATAAACATTATCGCTCACAATTTCGTATTTGTAAGAATCTGTTCCTCCCAGAGTTAAATAGGGTGTAATCAAGGCATCAGGGTAGATGGATTTGATGGTTTTTGCAATAATCTTGTATCCTCTGGCATTGGTAGGAGATACTTTGGATGCCTTGCGTGTGTTGTCTATTTCCTCCACTTCAGTATCAAAACCTTCGCAAGCCTTGGCTATATGTTTTTTAACCTCTTCAATGGTATTTCCCGGTAATATCCTAAAGTTTACCACAAACTCTACCTGTGGCGAAAGAACATTGGTACCATCGCTGCCTTTCATCATTGTTAAAGCAGTAGTAGTTCTTATCAATGCGTTGGTCGTATTGGTTTTGGTCAATTGTTTTAATAATATAGGTTCTAACAACCAGGTGTTGGCTATAGCCATTCTAGAAGTAAAAGGCATTTCACCACCTACATTCTGGAAAAAATCTTTGATTAAAGGGGTTAATGTCGGTTTCATCTGTTCTGTCTCCAGACGTTGCATAATTACTGCAGCTTTACCAATGGCGCTTTGTAGCGGAGGTATAGAAGAGTGTCCTCCAAGTCCGTTAACTTTAATTTTAGCAGACAAAAATCCTTTTTCAGCCAAACCAATAAGTGCTACATCAGTATTTACACCATCTAAGGCTCCTTTTTGCATAACCACACCGCCTTCATCAAAAACAGCATCAAAAGTTAAACCTTTACTTTTAAAATCTTCTGCAATCTTTTTAGCACCTCTAAGGCCGCCCACTTCTTCATCGCAACCTAATGCCAGATATATATCCCTTTCTGGAACAAAACCGGACTTCATTAAAGCAGTCATAGATTCCATTAAAGAAAACAACATTCCTTTCATGTCCATTGTGCCCCTTCCGTATATTCTACCACCAGCAACGGCGCCAGAAAATGGACCATATTCCCATTCTTTAGCAATTTCGGTGGGCGAAGGAAGTGGTTTGTCCTGAGGTTGAAAAATATTATCGCTGGTTTCGTTTTTTACAGGTGCATCCCCCGGAGTAACAACATCTATATGAGATAGAAAAAGAATAGGTTTTAGACTGCTGTTTTTACCTTTCCAGATATATACATGGCCAAAGCCATTGTTTACGGTATATTGTTGGGTGTTACGGTGTACTTCGGGATACGCCGATTTTAGATAGGTAACCAATTGCTCAAAAGGTTCGAAATTAAATACCCCAAGTTCGCCAACTGATACGGTGGGAATTTTAATACCCTGCGAAAATCTGTAAAGAGCAGAATCACTAACAGATTCTACAATAGGTTGGGCAGACTTTTCCTCGTCCTTTATTTTAACAAAAGGATAGGTTATAGTTTTGATAATTAATATACCGGCTAAGATTAAAATCAGAATCAGTATAATCAATATTAGTTTTTTCATTGTTGTAAGATGTTTGTTTGAGTTGTTTTATGCGATTCAGTAGTTTACATTGAATGATGAATTTATAAATTTATTTCAAATATTTTAAGAATTCGCTTTTCAGATTAAGAACAAGATCTGTTTTATTTTGTTTGAAGAAGTCCGGATAAACTACATTCCTCTTTATTAATGATTTGCTTATAGCATATATGATGTAGCCTTACCATACTCTTTTAAATTTTTTATTTCACTTTTATATGGAAATAGAACATTTGTTCTATTTTTGTGGAGTGTATTAATTTTAAACAATGAGAGGATATGGATGCTAAGAAAAAGAATATGATTAGCCGAAATCTGGATGATATACGGAATACCATATTTCCATATAATGAAAATGACAGTGCTTCAAAAAAAGCGACTAAAAAGTTGGGATGGGTTATGTTTTTATTGTTAATGTCATGCGGTATCTTAGCCATGCTTGTAGCGGTATCTTTCGCACATTAATATACCTGTTGTTTGATAGGTATTTCGTATTCTATTGTTTAGCCTGGTGTATAATTCGTGGGTTAAGAAAACATGATGTCATTATTCCATATATCAATAGCTGGTTAACAGATTTTGTATTTGTTCCTTTAGTGGCGCATTTTGCACATGTTGTAGGATTGGTCCTACTCAGATTAACAGTTCCTTATAAATTTCCCTTATATCAACTTTTGGCATTATCCGCATTAACTTCTGTGGTTTTCGAATATATAGCCCCTATGTATACCCCGTACAATAGAGCAGATTGGGGAGATGTTATTGCATATTTTCTGGGAGGTGTTTTTTACTGTTTCGTACATCAGAAACTGCTCTTGAAAAATATGATTGTCTGGAAATGTAAATTCCAGTTGTTTTAGCTTAAAGTTTTTTAAACAACTATCTTTTTTATAAATTTTTAAACAAGGGCTAGGAATCATCAATAAAAAAATTATTTTTGGAACTTCGGAACCCTATGAAATATTGCTGATACCTGACTGGAAAGTCTTTGTTTAAAAGAGAACAATCATAATAACATACAAATTAAAATAATAGAAAATGGATGCACAAAAGGTAGACATGTTTATCATGACTAATAGCAAGTTTTTTGAAGGTCATCAGCTGCCTATGATCAGAGAAAGACTACTTGAAATGGACGATTCTAAATGGGTGATGATACAAACCCTTCAGTTTAAAGATCCTACTACAAGCTTAATTGTTTCATTGTTGGCAGGTGGATTTGGAATAGACCGTTTCATGATTGGAGATACTGGTTTAGGTGTCGGAAAACTTTTAACCTGTGGAGGTTTAGGTATTTGGGCAATTGTTGACTGGTTTATGATCATGGGTGCAACCAGACAAAAGAATATAGAAAAACTTCAACAAGTATTATATTAAAAAATGTTGCTGACGAGGAATAAACTTTACCTGTTATTGTTTATATCCTGTTGTTTAGGGTATATCTGGTTGTATGTAAACTTAACAGGTCCGGGAGGGCAATCTTCTTTTGATCTCTGTTTGGTAAAGCATGTAACCAATATACCCTGTCCATCTTGTGGTGCTACAAGGTCGGTGCTATCCATTATGAAAGGACAAATGGAGAAAGCGTTCATGATCAATCCTTTGGGTTTTTTAGTTGCCATTATTATGTTACTTTCTCCAATATGGATTATTACAGATTGGTTAAGAAAAGAAAATACCCTGTTTAATACATACCAGAAAATAGAGGTTATACTCAGAAAACCACTATTTGCGGTTCCAGCCATTTTACTTGTTATTATTAATTGGCTATGGAATATTTCTAAAGGCTTATAAATGCATACCGGAAAAACATTTGAATACGTACCTGGGGAACACGAGACAGAGAAAGCTTCTAACAGCTATTTAATGTCTATGGTAGCTCTTATAGCAGGTTTACCTTTACCTATTATTAATCTTTTTGCCACATTGGTTTTTTATTTGGGAAACCGAAAAGGTAGTTATTTTGTCCGTTGGCATTGTACACAGGCATTGTTATCACAGGTTTCTATCTTATTTATCAACAGTTTTGGTTTTTGGTGGACTATTTCTATTCTTTTTGGAGATAAAAATATCAGTAATGATTATATAGCCTATATATTATCTGTCGTGCTGTTTAATATTGTAGAGTTTATTGCAACTATTTATTCGGCAGTACAAACCCGAAAGGGGAACCATGTTTCCTGGTGGTTTTATGGTGGTCTAACCGATTTAATTTGCAAAAAGTAAGAAATGAGAAAAATTGTTTTACAAGGAATTATTATTGTCGTTTCTTTTTTTTGTTGCTGGGCGGTTTTGTCTAAAGTAGATTGGATGGATTTGCTTCAGGTAAAAAAAGCAACTGTAAAAACGGAACAGAAGCTGGGCGAGCTATTTTGGGATTTATTCAGGAAAAAAGACAAAGAAATAAAATCACCGAAGATTGTTGGCCCAATAGATAGTTTGGTGAGCAAAATCTGCAAGGCAAATGGCATTGATTTGTCAAAAGTAAAGTTGCATATTCTAGAAAAAGATGAAATTAATGCTTTTGCATTACCAGATGGACATCTGGTGGTGTATACAGGACTGATAGAAGAGGCAGACAATGCAGAAGAGTTATGCGGAGTGTTGGGACATGAACTGGCACATATTGAGGGGAATCATGTGATGAAAAAGCTGATTAAAGAACTGGGACTAACTGCACTATTGTCTGTAACCACAGGTCAGCATAATCCTGAGTTAATTAAGCAGGCTGCTAAATTATTGTCTTCCACAGCTTTTGACAGGCAAATGGAAAAAGAAGCAGATGTAAAATCTGTTGATTATTTGCTAAAAGCAGGAATAGATCCATTACCTTTTGCAGATTTCATGTATAAATTGGCAGAAGGAAACGCTGATGCTGATAAATATTTTTCATGGATAAGTACGCATCCTGAATCTAAACAACGAGCTGAGTATATTGTGGAATATAGTAAATCTCAGAAAAAGAAAGGTTTTAAAGTAAGGCCTATCATGACCAGAAAAAGCTGGGAAACCCTTCAGGATAAGGTGAAAACTGAAAAGAGTGATTTAGATACTGAATTATAGAACACTTATTATGCGGTTAAGAATCTAGCATATAGTAGAGAAATCCATTGAAAGGAAGAAAAGGAGTGGAGCCGAATTAAAAACCGACTCCACACCATATTATACCGATACCGATGTTTAAACCATCAGATAAATGAATTTTACCCTAAAAAGTCTTTTTCAAGGTCCAAAGGTGCAATATATTCTCCGTTTTTATACACGCGCATATTTCCACCAGATATTTCATCAATCAGAATAATTTCGTTTGTAACGTGATCGCGGCCAAACTCCAGTTTAATGTCATATAGCTCCAGGTTTTTCTTAGCCAGTTCCGCCTTAACAATAGCACAAATCTGCTGGGTTAAGCTTTTAAGTTTTTGATATTCTTCATGAGATAAGATACCCAGCATAGCCAAAGCATCTTCAGATATGGTAGGGTCGCCTCTTTCGTCATCTTTAATTGTCACTTCAACAAAGCTGTCTAAAGGTTGTCCCTGCTCACAGTAAGCAGCGTATCTTCTCAGAAAGCTTCCTACAGCACGGTATCTGCAAATTACTTCCAAACCTTTCCCAAATACTTTAGCTTGTTTTACCACCATGCTTACCTCATCAATATCAGCAGATACATAATGAGTAGGTATACCCATGCCGTTCAGGATTTCGAAGAAATGTTTGGTCATTTTAAGACCCGATTTTCCGGCACCGTCAATGGTTAATCCAACAGTGTTGGCTCCAGGGTCGAAAACACCGTTTTCTCCGGTAACATCATCTTTAAACTTTAATAATACTTGATTGTTTTCCAGGCTGTATACGTCTTTGGTTTTGCCTGTATAAATTAATTTCATGCGAAAAAAGATTGGGTCATTGAAAGCCCAAAAATAATACAATTGCCGGTAAGGAAAAGACAATCCTTCATAAAAAAGTAAAAAAATAGTATAAATGCTTGAATGGAATAAAAAACTTTGAATAGTTAACAGTGTTAATTATTTTTGTTGCGATTTAAAATAATACTATATGGGTATTGCTGAACGAAAGCGCCGACACAAAGAGGATTTAAGGGGGCGGATATTGGATGCGGCAAAAAAGCTATTTCTAAAAGAAGGTTACGAGGCTACATCTATCCGTAAAATTGCAGCTGCAATAGAATTTAGTCCAACCACCATTTATCTCTACTATAAAGATAAGAACGAGATTGTTTCTGCCTTACAGCAGGAAGGGTTTAAATTGCTGGCTTCTAAGTTTGAAACATTATCATTGGTAGAAGATCCGTTTGAGCGTTTAAAAGCTATGGGGCGTACTTATATGAAGTTTGCTAACGAAAATATTGAGTTTTATGAGCTGATGTTTGTGATGAAACATCCTGCAGGTTACGATGAGCATTTTTGCGATGTGGAGGATTGGGAAGAGGGTTTGCAGGCATTTGGTTTTTTATTGCAGACGGTAAAAGACTGTCAGTCTAAAGGCTATTTTCAGGGGCATGCCCTGCAAGGGCTTTGTTTAATGATATGGTCATCTATGCATGGTTTGTGTACTTTAAATCTGAATGGACAGTTAGATATGGTGATGTCTAAGCTGGAGGTCAACGTGTCTAAAGAACAATCTGTGCTGGAACATACCTTCGGTTATTTTATCAATATGTTAGAAAAGTTTAAAGAATAATTTTTTTATCCATGAAGTTAACACTGTTAATAATTAAAACACTGTTCGTTGCTTTGTTGTTTGTGTGTGTAGGTACTGTAAATGTTGCTTTTTCGCAAAGCGGAATATTAGATAGCTATATAGAGGAGGGATTCAGGAATAATCTGGTGCTTCAGCAAAAGAATGTTTCATTGGATAAGGCTACACTGGCTTTAAAAGAAGCCAAAAGTTTGTACCTGCCTAATATAGATGTACAGGGAAGTTATACCACAGCAACAGGTGGGCGAAGTATACAGCTACCCTTAGGCGATTTAATGAATCCGGTATATGCTACCTTAAACCAGCTAACGCAAAGTAATAACTTTCCGTTCCTCGAAAATCAGTCCATAGATTTTTTACCGAAGAACTATTACGATGTACATGTAAGGGCTTCTGTACCTATCCTTAATACAGATCTTTCATTTAATAAGCAGATTAATGCACAGCAGATAGCTTTAAAAGACTTTGAAGTCACCATCTATAAGCAAGAGTTAATAAAAAATATAAAACACGCTTATTACAATTATCTGAAAGCACAAAAAGCATTAAGTATTTACCGCTCAGCATTGGACTTGGCCGAAGAGTCTAAACGGGTAAACGAAAGGCTTTTGGCTGCGGGTAAAGGATTGCCTGCTTATGTTTTAAGATCCAACAGTGAAATAGAGCAGGTAGAGGCCGAGCTTACACAAGCTACTCAGAATGTTGAAAACTCCAGGCTCTACTTTAATGCCTTGCTAAACAGAAATCAGGCAGCAGTTATAGATACATTGTATAATGCAGATTTAGCCTTGTCAGCAGCTAAGCAATTATTGGTGACAGCTACAGACGTATCTGACAGGGAAGAAATTAAATCTTTGGAAAAACTGGTAGATATTCATGAAAACCTGATCAGTATGAACAAGAAATTTAGCGTCCCTAAAGTAAATGGTTTTATTGATTTGGGTTCACAAGCAGAAGATCTGCGTTTTAATAAACAATCCCGTTATGCGATGTTAGGTGTGCAAATGAATATGCCATTGTTTAACGGCAACAGAAATCGTTTTAAAATACAGCAATCTATGCTGGATCTCAAAGATAGTCAGCTAAACCTGGAGTGGTCTAAAAACCAGTTAACATTAAGTGCGCAGGTAGCGCAGAACAACTTACGGTCCGTTTATAAAAAGTACGAATCGTCATTAAAACAATTAGAATCCGCATCAGCCTATCAAAGGTTAATAGATAAAGGCTATAAAGCAGGAACACATACTTATATAGAAACTATTGATGCAAGAAACCAGCTAACGGCAGCAAGATTGTCTTCTCTGGTTAATAAGTATCAGGTACTGACGGCTGCGGCAGATCTGGAACGAGAAATATCTAAACCCAAAACATCTTTATAATCATTGAAAAAACAAACAGATGAAAACTAAATATCTATTATTGTCTATGGGCATTTTATTTATTGCCTGTGGTCGTAAAGCAGAAAAAAGTACTTCTTTAGGAAACGATGAACCTGTTCCGGTAAAGGTAATGGATATAGCAGAAGAAGCAGCACAACAGGTTATTGCAGTATCGGGATTTTTTACAACCGATAACGAAACGCTATTGGCATTTAAAAATGGAGGTGTTATTGATCAGGTTTTGGTTAAAGAAGGAGATAGGGTTAAACGCGGGCAATTATTAGCTTCATTAATTCCCACAGAGGTAGATGCAGGTTTTACACAGGCAAAATTAGGAGAAGAAAAAGCAGCAAGAGATTATGCCCGGGCAAAACAGCTGTATAAAGACAGTGTGGCAACGTTAGAGCAATTGCAAAATGCCGAAACTGCCTTACGCATAGCAAAAGAGCAATTGAGGGCAGCTCATTTCAATAAAGATCAGAATTATCTGCGGGCATCATCAGAAGGTTTTATACTGAAAAAATTAGCTAATAATGGTCAGGTAGTAGGACCCGGAACACCCATATTACAAGTTAACAGTACATCAGGGAATAACTGGTTGCTAAAAGTAGGAGCAAGCGATAAACAGTGGACAGCCATTAACATTGGAGATAAAGCCCGCATAAAAGCAGAAGCATTGGCCGATGAGCTGGAAGCATCTGTATTTAAGAAATCTGAAGGTGTAGATCCCGCTTCCGGAACGTTTACCGTTTATCTGAAATTAAATGCTGCGGGTCAATCTAAAATAGCCTCCGGTTTATTTGCCAATGCAGTTATCTATCCGCAAAGCACCAGTCGCAGCTGGAGTGTCCCGTTTGACGCATTAATGGATGGAGACGGTGGCAAAGCGTTTGTTTTTATTACGCAGGATGGTAAAACAGCCCATAAAATACCGGTTCGTGTAAAAGAAATACAAAGCAACCGTGTGTTAATAGATAGCGGTTTGGAAAGCACCAAATCCATTATTATTTCAGGAAGTGCTTACCTCACAGACGGAACCCCTATCACTATAAAGAAATGATGTTTATTAAAAGACTAGTTAATCAGTAATGAATTTAGCTTCATACTCAATAAAAAACTATCAGTTTACCTTAACCATGGTGTTAATGGTATTGATAGTAGGGATAACTACCATGCTTTCTATGCCCAGGGCAGAAGACCCCGAGATGCGTACCCCTATGTTTCCTATTGTGGTTATTTATCCGGGAACCAGTCCGGCAGATATGGAAGAGCTGGTGGTAAAACCTATGGAAAGTCGTATTTATGGGTTGGATAATATCAAACAGATTAAAACAGCTATATATGATGGTTTAGCCGTAGTCAATGTAGAATATAAATTTAGCAGCGATTACGACAGTAAGTACCAGGAATTGGTGCGGGAAGTGGCTACTTTCAGAAGTATACTGCCCAATGATATTTATGATATCCATGTAGAAAAAGTAGATCCGGATGGAGTGAGTGTTTTACAAATGGCATTGGTTTCTGAAAATGCATCACGCAAGGCATTGAAAAATGTTGCCGAGAGATTAAAAGATGAACTGGAAAAAATACCGGCATTAAAAGAAGTTAAAATTAGTGGCTTACCCGAGCAGTTGGTAAAAGTAGATGTTAAACCGGATTTACTGGCGCAGAAGAAAATTCCGCTCAATACTGTGGTAGATGCGATACAAAGTGAAGCAGCAAATATTCCGGGAGGGAGCGTAATAGGAGGCGGTAAATCGTTTAGTGTAAAAACCAGTGGCAATTATCAAAGTATAGAAGAAATCAAGAATACAATTGTGTACAGCAATGGAGGAAAAAACACTTTATTGAGAAATGTAGCAGATGTATATCCCGATTTTGCACCAGACGACCATACAACCCGGTTAAATGGCTACCGGTGTTTACTTATTAACGCTGCCCAGAAATCAGGAGAAAACATTAGTAAAACACAGGAAGCCTATCTTCCGGTAATTGAAAAGTTTAAGGAAAGCCTTCCGGCCAATATGGACCTGGTTCTGAGTTTTGATCAGGCAGATAATGTAAATAATCGTTTAAGTGGTTTAGGGATTGACTTTCTGATAGCAGTTTCGCTGGTACTGATCACTCTTTTACCTTTAGGTGGTAGAGCTTCTTTAGTGGTGATGATTGCTATTCCTTTATCCCTATCTATTGGTCTTATCCTGTTAAATGCTTTTGGATTCAGCTTGAATCAGCTCAGTATTGTGGGTTTTGTGGTGGCCTTAGGATTATTGGTAGACGATAGTATTGTAGTTGTAGAAAATATAGAAAGATGGTTGCGGGAGGGATATTCAAAAACAGAAGCAGCAATAAAAGGTACCGGTCAGATCGCTATGGCTGTAGTAGGTTGTACAGCAGCATTAGTAATAGCCTTTATGCCATTGATGTTTATGCCAGAGGCCTCAGGAGAATTTATCCGAAGCCTGCCTGTAGCCGTTATCAGTACTGTGGTAGCCTCTATGGTGGTTGCTTTAACCGTAGTTCCCTTTCTTTCCAGTCGCTTATTAAAACCACATGAAAACCCCGAAGGAAATATAGTATTACGAACTTTTCAAAAGATAATTCATAATACATACGCTGTATTTTTAGATAAGGCCTTAAAGAAACCAGTAAAAACAGTGCTCATCGCTTTGGTCATATTTGCGGGTTCGGTAGCCCTTATTCCGGTAATAGGCTTTAGTTTGTTTCCGCCATCAGAAAAACCACAGTTTCTGATCAATATCATGGCACCTCAGCAGGCTAACTTCTTATATACAGATAGCTTAACCCGTGAAATAGAAAAAGAACTGGCGAAAATACCAGAGGTAGAATATTATACTTCAAACGTAGGAAAAGGGAATCCACGTATTTACTATAATGTGGCACAACAAAACCAACGTACAGATTTTGCAGAAATATTTGTACAACTAAAAAAAGAAACAAAAGCCAATGAAAAAGTAGAGATTATAGAAAGACTGAGGGAAAAATGGACCACCTATCTGGGAGCAAAAATAGAAGTCAAAGATTTTGAGCAGGGAGTTCCTGTTATCTCTCCGGTAGAAGTGAGGTTAATGGGCGATAATTTAGATACTTTACAACGTTTGGCGGCAGAAGTAGAACAAATGCTGATAGAAACAGAAGGAACTATTTATGTGAATAATCCAGTCAAAAACAATAAGGTAGATATCCGTTTAAATGTAGATAAAGAAAAAGCATTAAGTTTAGGGGTACCCAGCGTGGCTATAGACAGGACTGTAAGAATGGCCATTTCCGGTTTTGACATTGCCCGTTACAGTAATCCACAAAGCGATAAAGATGATTATAAAGTACGGTTAAGTGTACCTAGAAGTTCGTTTCCGGACTTGTCTGTTCTAAACAACCTGTATGTAAATAATGTACAGGGCAGTGCCGTTCCTTTACAACAATTGGCAAACCTCACTTTTGAAAGTTCTCCCGTTACCATTAAGCACCATAATAAAATAAGGATGGTTTCTGTAAACTCTTTTGTAAAGAAAGGATTTTTGAATGATAAGATTATCAATGAAGTGATCCAGAAAATGGATGCCAAAAAACTTCCCGATGGTTACCATTATCAGATGGGAGGAGAGGTAGAAAGCCGTAAAGAATCTTTTGGTGGTTTTGGTACCGTGATACTGGTTACCGTATTTATGTTTATTGCGGTCCTGATACTGGAGTTTAAAACTTTTAAAAGTACATTAATTGTACTATCGGTTATTCCATTAGGTATTGTGGGGGCCGTGCTGGCTTTAATGGTTACTGGTAATACATTGTCCTTTGTAGCTACCATAGGTATAGTTGCCTTGGCAGGTATAGAAGTTAAGAATACCATATTGCTGGTAGATTTTACCAATCAGCTACGACGCGAAGGAATGTCATTAGATCAGGCTATAGAAAAAGCAGGCGAAATCAGGTTTCTGCCTATTATTTTAACCACTTTAACAGCCATAGGAGGTTTGTTGCCTATTGCCTGGTCAAATAATCCATTAATTTCACCTTTAGCAATTGTGATGATAGGCGGGCTTATCAGTTCGACGTTATTGTCCAGAATTGTAACCCCGGTGATTTATAAACTTATGCCGCCAGCTATAGAAGTAGAAGACGAAAGTAAAGAAGATAATAGTGCGATAGCATAAAAACAAAAGCGAACATCAGACCTCCTTGTTATCGTTAAAATTTAGGGATAGCAAAGAGGTTTTTTGTTTTTCCCCTGGCAATGTCTTTCTAAAAGGGCCTTGCATTAACCAACGCTATCATCCATTGCCTTTCAGAGACGATTTGAGAAGAAGATATAAACTAAAAAGAATCTGATTATGATATTTTAAGCAGGTTTTAATGAGTTTTTAATCTGTTAGCTGTTACTTTTGCTGAGAGAATACCTATGCAGGTCAAAAAAATATTGATTTGATAGTATTTCTGATTATATTGAGTATATGGTCAAAATACTTTTAGTGGAAGACGATACCCGGGTGGCTTCATTCGTTAATCAGGGCTTAACAGAAAATCTATATCAGGTAAAAACAGTCAATACCGGTACAGAAGCTGTTCAGGAGGCTATGGTAAACGAATATGATATCATTATTCTGGATATTATGCTACCGGATATGGATGGCTTTCAGATCTGCAATTTGTTAAGGCGAAGAAAACTTATTACGCCCATTATTATCCTGAGTGCATTGGATAGTCCGGAAGAGAAAGTAAAAGGTTTGCAGAGCGGAGCAGATGATTATCTGTCAAAGCCGTTTTTATTTGACGAACTTTTAGCCAGGATTAATGCGCAGCTAAGACGGATGGAATTTAGTAAGGGCATTATTGAGTTTCAACGTTATGCAGGTGTAGAAATCAATGTAGACGAACAAAGTGCTACCCGTGACGGTAAGGAATTAAATTTGTCCCCATTGGAATACAAATTGCTCTTGTTTTTTATGAAAAACAGAGAAAAAGCATTGTCCAGAGTAAGTATAGCTCAAGCCGTATGGAATATTCACTTTGATTATACCACCAATACGGTAGACGTTTATATCAATTTTCTAAGAAAGAAACTGGATAAAGGATTTTCTCAACCATTATTGCATACGGTAAAAGGAACAGGATATATGCTAAAGGCAAAAGAAGATGGGCATTAGGCAAAAACTTTCTTTAAGGTCAACATTCATATTTGCAATAACTTTAAGTTTTGTAGTTTTCGGAACTTATCTGTTATTCAAATATCATACAGAACAAATGTACAACAGGAGGCTATTTGAAAGAGCAAGAATTGCCGCCTATTTTTATCTCGAGAAAGATGAAATGAATGAAGGTCTTTATACAAATATAGAAGAACAGTTCAGGCGAATTTCTAAAGAATCCATCCGTTTGTACCATGCCAGTGATAAAAAGATTTATGTTGATGATACCCTGAGTTTTTCTGTGCCCGATGCCATTTTGGATAAAGTAGCGTCCTTAGGTGCATACAATACCAGAATAGATGGAAGACAGGTGGTGTGCCTGTTTTATAAAGATAATCAGGGAGATTTTATTGTGGTAGCATCAGGAGTAGATGAAACCGCTGAACAGCAGTTGGTAGCATTGCGTTGGATGCTTTTAATTTTCTGTGTGCTGGGGCTTATTATTCACTATTTTCTGACGAGTATTTTAGCCAACAGAACATTTAAACCTTTCTCTAAAATTATAACCAAAGTAAATGCCATAAAACCAGAGGACTTAAGCGTTAGGTTAGATGTCCCGGAAGGTAATCCTGACGAAATCAAAAACCTGATCACCACGTTTAATTATTTCTTAGAACGTCTGGATCGCAGTATGATGATTCAGCGTAACTTTCTAAAAAACGCATCACATGAACTCAAGACTCCTTTAGCCGTGTTGATTGGTGAAATAGAAATAGCATTGAACCAACCTCGCAGTAATGAAGAATACAGAGATTTTCTGTTATCTATGAAAAGAGATGGTCTGCATTTAAAGTCTATCATAGAAGGCTTACTAACTCTGTCCAGTCTGGAAATGCCCACGCAGCATCAAATGAATAAAATCATGATAGATGAAATTTTGTGGGAAGTGCTGGATAAGAAACAAATAGAATATAAAGACCTTAAAGTATCTGTAGACTTAAAGGATGTTGCCGAGTCGCAGGAATTGCTTGTTATTCATGGAAATAAAGATCTTTTGTTTGTAGCCATCAATAATATTATAGACAATGCTATAAAATTCTCATATCCAGAACCTATTAAAATTAATGCAGAAGTAGCTGATGGAAAACTGGTTTTGAAGATTATAGACCAGGGTCCGGGAATAGAAGAAAAAGAGCAGGAAAAAATCTTTGAACTGTTTTATAGAAGTAAACCCAATAATCATGTAAAAGGTTATGGAATAGGCTTATATCTAACCAAGCAAATATTGGATCTTCATCATATTGATATTGCAATAGAAAGTAAGCGGGAGAGCGGCACAGAAGTAAGTATTACTTTTCCTTAAAACAAAACCCAAACTATCTTATCACATAACACCAGCCGAAGGCATTGCCAAATGCTAGTCGATAGTCCATTGTCCATTGTCCATGGTCGATAGTCCATAGTTCAAAAGCTCATCGTTCATCATTTTTATGGCCCATAGTTCCCCCGTTCATCATTCATTATTCAAAAGTTTATCATTCAATAACTATTAAAGTTCATCATTCAGCAAAAACACTAATCAAATTTTAATCTGAGGTGAAAGTCCTTTTAATCTGACGCAGCTACTTTTGTTTACTAGAAACAAATTAAATAGATATATGTCGGTGCGATTAAGACGTATTTTATTTGCTGCATTTTTTAGTATACCCGTATTAGCATTTTCGCAGCAAGTAGATACATTAAAACTAAGCTTGCAGGAAGCAGAGAAAATTTTCCTGCAGAACAACCTGCCTCTCATTATTGAAAAGTTAAACATTAATCAGGCAGATGCCAGAATATTGCAGGCAAAAGTGTGGCCTAACCCACAATTTACATTGGAAGAAGTGCAGCTCTTTGTAGATGGCACTACAGAAGAAATTCCTCCTTTGTTTGGTAACTTCTGGAGAGACCGAAATGTAGCCGCCCAGTTAGAACAATTGGTTTATACAGCCGGGAAACGCAGAAAAACCATTGCATTGGAAATGCGTAACAAAGATTTAGCAGAGACAGCTTTTACAGATTTATTACAAGCTTTGAAAACAGAGTTCAGGCAAAATATGGCCGAATTGCTGTATCTGCAGAAAGTACAGGGTGGATACGATTTCCAACTGGCTGAAGTCAATAAACTGCTAAAAGTTCAGGAACTTCAACTTAAACAAGGTAATATTTCGCAGGTAGAGTTATACCGTTTAAAAGCCTTACAGATTTCTTTACAGGGAGAGGTAAATGGTTTGCATGAGGACATTACCGAAAAACAAATGGAGTTGAAAACCCTGATGTTTTTAGAACCCAAAACCTATCTGGTTGTAGCTGATGAAAATATAGAAGAAAGCGTACAGAAACTGAAGCAATACAATTTGCAGGAGTTAATAACCCTATCTGATAATAATGCGGGATTGAAAGCCACCAGAGACCAGATTAAGATTAGCGAGGCACAGCTGGCTATTGAAAAAGCAAATAAAGTTCCCGATCTGAATTTAAAGGTTAGTTATGACAGACAGGGTAGCGTGATGCGCAACTTTGTAGGCTTAGGTGTTTCGTTAGATTTGCCATTGTTTGACAGAAATAAAGGGAATATCAAAGAAGCCCAGTTTGAGCTGGAGAAAAGCGTACTTACAGAAAAACAAAAAGTTTCAGAATTAAATAATACTGTCTTTAAAAAATGGACAGACCTTAATAAATCCATCCAGTTATACGAAAAAATAGATAAAGACTACCTCGATAAACTGGAAGGCATGAGTCAGTCTATAACCAAGAGTTTCCAGCAACATCACCTGAGTTTATTGGAGTTCCTTGATTTTTTTGAATCCTTCAGAGAAAGTAAAGAAAAGTATTACGAATCATTAAAAAATATCATTCTTAAAAAAGAAGACCTTAATTATTTAATAGGAGGCGAATTATAATGTTAAATATCTATAAACACTCTATATATGTTTCTTTGTTTGCTTTAGCTCTGTCGGCATGCAACGGAAATAAAGAACAGGAAGCAGAAAATGTAAATCAGGATAGTTGCCTGATGACTCCTCAGTTAAGAGGAATAATCCGTACAGATACCTTGTTAATAAAAGATATTAGTCAGGAAATAGAGCTTACAGGAAGTGTAAGTTACAATCAGGACGAAATTTATAATTACCAGTCTTTGGTGAGTGGTGTTATCCAGAAAGTTAATTTTAAGTTGGGCGATTTTGTACAAAAAGGACAGGTCTTGGCAGAAGTAAGAACGACTGAATTTAACGACCAGAAATCCGAGCTGTTAAAAGCCAAATCTGAATTGAAACTGGCTAAAAGAAAACTGGAATCAACCAAAAACCTGCATGCAGACGGAGTAGCATCAGATCGTGATTTAATAGAAGCTCAAAACGAAGTGTCTTATGCCGAGATAGAAATAGAACGTATCCAGGAAACCTTAAAACTACAAGGTGGTAATATAGAAAGAGGGATACTCACTATTAAAGCACCGGCAACCGGATATATTGTTCAAAAGAAAATTACTGTAGGAACGCAGATAGATGCAGGTGAAGACGAGCTGTTTACGCTATCTAACCTTAAAAAAGTTTGGGTACAGGCTAATGTATTTCCTAACCAACTGGAAAGCGTTAAAGTCGGACAGGCTGTAGAAATCATTACGACAGCGTATCCTGATAAGGTTTTTTATGGTAAAATAGACCGGTTATCCAATGTGTTTGACGAAGAAGAGCGCGTGCTAAAAGCCATCATAGAAATTGATAATGCTGACTTAAGGTTAAAACCTTCGATGATGGTAGGGGTACATATTTACAAACCTGCCGGAGGTACCGCATTGGCCATTCCTAAAGATGCCGTACTATTTGAGAATAATAGCTATAAGGTAGTTATAGATAAGGGCGATTGCGATGTTCAGGCCGTACAGGTAGAGCCTATAGGAAAAGACAGACGCTATTATTTTGTCAATAGCCAGTTGCTTAAAGAGGGAGATCGGGTAATTACGCAAAATCAACTACTGATCTATAATCAAATTAAGGACAGATAAAATCGCAGGATGACAAATTTTATTGAAAAGATAGTAAGTGGTTCGTTAAAAAACCACGTTATAGTACTGTTTATGGTCTTCTTGTTGGTTGCAGCAGGAATCATAGCAGTAAAACATACATTAATAGAAGCCTATCCGGATGTTACCAGTACCCGGGCAAGAATTATTACCCAATGGCCAGGCAGAAGTGCCGAGGAAATAGAGAAGTTTATAACACTTCCTATCACCAAAGAAATGAATACCATCCCGGGTAAAACAGACGTTAGGTCTATCTCCCTGTTTGGGCTTTCTGTGGTAACCGTCAACTTTGAAGAAGATATTACCGATTTTTATGCACAGCAGTACGCTTCTAACAGAATGCGTAATGTTGATTTACCAGACGGTGCCGATGCAGAAATAGAACCGCCTTCCGGTGCTACAGGAGAGATATTCAGGTACGTTATCAAAGGCGAAGGTAAAGAAATAAAAGACCTGTCTACCCTGCAGGAATGGGTGGTAGAACGAGAGCTTTTGGCAGTACCCGGTGTAGCAGATATAGTGAGTTTTGGTGGCGTAGAAAAAGCTTATGAGATAAGTGTAAATCCTATAGAGCTGGAAAGTTATGACCTTACTGCCCTGGATGTATTTGATGCGGTAAGCAATAGTAATATTAACGTAGGCGGAGACGCTATCCTTAAAGGAAGTCAGGCTTATGTAGTACGTGGTATAGGTTTACTGGATAAAGTGTCGGATATAGAGAATATCCTCATCAAAAATGTTAAAAATACCCCTGTACTGGTAAAGAATGTAGCCGAAGTTAAAATTACAGGCAAGCCAAGATTAGGACAGGTGGGCTTAAATGATGATGATGATCTGGTGCAAGGTATTGTGGTAATGCTGCGCGGCGAAAACCCCAGTGAGGTCATAGACAGGTTAAAAGATAAAATAGAAGACCTTAATACCCGTATTTTACCTAAAGATGTTAAGATAGAACCCTTCTTAGACCGTACCACACTGGTAGATAAAACCGTAAAAACAGTAACCCATAATCTTATAGAAGGAATTTTATTGGTTTCTGTAGTGGTATTTGTATTTCTTTACAACTGGAGATCAACAGTTATTGTGGCTTCCGTTATTCCGCTGTCATTCCTTTTTGCATTGATTATGTTGAGGGTACAGGGGCTTTCGGCAAATCTTATTTCCATAGGAGCGGTAGACTTTGGACTTCTACTGGAGGGAACGCTGGTTATTGTAGAACACGTTTTTGTGGGGCTAGACCGACGGGCCAAAGAAATGGGAATGCCTGCTTTTAACCTGATGCCTAAAGATGGCTTTATCAGTGACAGGGCAAAATCAGTAGGTAAGTCCATACTTTTTGCACAGCTTATACTCATTATTGCACTACTACCTATATTTACTTTCCAGAAAGTAGAAGGTAAAATGTTCTCTCCGTTGGCATTTACTTTAGGTTATGCTTTACTTGGATCGTTAATATTGAGCTTAACCTATGTTCCCGTAATGTGTAAATTATTGCTGAACAAGAATGTAGTAGATAAGCATAATCCGGTAACCGAATGGTTTATGAATGGGATTTACAATCTATTCCAATTTTGTGGAAAGCATAAGAAAGCCACCATTATATCTTTTGTAGCCCTTCTGTTAATAAGTGGATTAGGTTTTACAAAGATAGGAACCGAGTTTATTCCTAAACTTAACGAAGGTTCTATATACATTAGGGCAACATTACCCAATAGCGTTAATCTGGACGAATCAGTCAGGCTCTCCAATGAAATGAAGAATAAACTGAGAAGTTTTGAACCGGTGAGTTTTGTACTTACACAAACAGGAAGACCTAATGATGGAACTGATCCGACAGGGTTTTTTAATATAGAATTTCACGTTCAGCTGAAAGATCAGGAGGACTGGACTACCAAAATTACCAAAGAGCAACTGCTGGAGCAGATGCAGGATACCTTAAATGTTTATCCCGGAATAGTGTTTGGATTTAGCCAGCCTATTATGGATAACGTAGAAGAATATGTAGCAGGAGTAAAGAGCTCGTTAGTAGCCAAAGTATATGGCGATGATTTGCATCGTCTGGAAGAAACAGCAGACAGTATTGCTGCGGTGATTAAAAATGTGGATGGGGTAGAAGATATTAATGTTTTCAGAAACATTGGTTTGCCAGAACTCAGAATTGCCTTAAGCGAAACAAAGATGGCCAGATATGGAGTAACCATGGCAGATGCACAAGCTGTTGTGGAAATGGCGATAGGAGGAAAGGCAGCTTCCAAGTTCTACGAAGACGATCGGATGTTTGATATCAGGATTCGTTACGATGAGCGCTACAGAAAGTCCGAAGAAGAAATTAAAAATATATTGGTACCCGCAGTTGGCGATGCTAAGGTCCCTTTATCAGAAATTGCCAATATAGATTTCCATACCGGACCCGCATTTATTTACCGCGAGGGCAGTAGCAGGTATATTGCCATAGGTTTCTCTGTCAGAGGCAGAGACCTGGGTGGAACTATTGCAGAAGCACAAAAGGCAGTAGCCAAAAAGGTTAAGCTTCCGGCATCTTATAATCTGGAATGGGCAGGTGAGTTCGAAAGTCAGCAACGCGCTATGGGCAGGTTAACATTTATTGTTCCCATCTCATTATTATTGATAGGCTTTCTGCTGTACATCAATTTTGGCAATATGAAAGACACACTGCTTTCATTAATAACAGTTCCGTTTGCTTTTATAGGTGGTTTTATATCTCTGTTTGTAACCCATACTATTTTTGGTATCTCTGCAGGTATAGGTTTTATTATCCTTTTTGGAGTAGGAACCATAGATGGTATTATCCTGATTTCGGTGATGAAGAATTATCTGGACAGAGGAAAGCCATTGCAAGAAGCCATCTCAAGTGGTGTACGTGATAGAATCAGACCTGTATTTATGATTGCCGTGATGGGATCCTTTGGATTATTACCGGCAGCATTGTCATCAGGTATTGGATCCGAGATACAGAAACCACTGGCCATTATGATTGTTGGCGGACTTCTGGTATGTATGTTGTTGAGTTTGTTGGTGTTACCGCAAATGTTTTATTATGCATACAGGAAACAGGAAAATTTAGGAGAATAACACCATATATCATATTAGTTTAGTTGAAGGGAAGGAGATAGGCATAATTTTATGTCGCTCCTTTCTTTTTTAGGAAGAACTTTAATAACTATTGAATGATGAACTGGGGAGACTATGAATGATGAACTGGGGAGACTATGAATGATGAACAATGAATGGGAGCGATGAACAAGAAACTCATAAAGATGAATGTTGAGCTATGAACTAGTGAATGATGAACTAATAACTATGGCCCCTCGACCATTAACTAAACGCATCGTCATGTCAACTGGAGTGGAACGGAATGGAGACATCTGTTAGTTTTATGGCGGTATGGAATTGCAACTTAAAAGTGGAGACTTTTTATGCTACTAATTTCTGTTTTTTCCGATAGAACATTTCCATTTCATTAGGCGTTCTATATCCAATTGCAGAATG
>NZ_JBHUDG010000018.1:0-169563 GCF_042678145.1 Pseudopedobacter beijingensis
CATTCTGCAATTGGATATAGAACGCCTAATGAAATGGAAATGTTCTATCGGAAAAAACAGAAATTAGTAGCATAAAAAGTCTCCACTTTTAAGTTGCAATTCCATTCTTAGTAATGGCTTTGCTCGTTTATAGACCATAGTTCATCATTCATAGTTTCAAACATTCATCATTCTAAAGTTCATAGTTTATAATCATTCCTTACAAATGCCCTTTCACATATAAAGTAATTAAAGAAGCATGCGGCATCCCTAAAGTATTTCCCGGAGTTATTTTTAATAAATTCTGTAAATAAATATCACAAATGCCCTGTAATACCTTGTACTGATTTTCTTTGGTGTCTTCATCGTAAGAAGGAAAGTCATATACTGTTATTTTGCCGGTGACATCAACAATAACCCTGAAGGCATAATTGAACTTTTTGTAGGCGTTTTGAATATCAATTTTAAACTCGGGATACAAATAATCGTAAGAGCTGCTTTTAGTAAGAGGATCAAAAGAAGAGTAAACCTCCACGTTTACAGCTTTGCTTTTTGATTCTAGTTTAACCGGATTTCGGGCAGCAAATAAATAATTGGAATCTAAAGGGTTTTCATTAGCCAGTTTAATTCTTTCTTTAACAAATAAGGTGTCCTTAGAACCAGGTTCCCTTAACTTCTCTTTAGTAGAATGCAGTACATCCTTAATATATTCATCCGAGTAAAAAGTCATATAAACATTAGATCGGTCATCGTTCTTTACCCTTAGGCTTTTCACCTCTAAACGTTGTAAAATAATACTGTCTTTGCTCAATAATTTTACAGCAAACCATTCCCTTGCAAAATTATAATAGTTGCTATGATCGTGGTGCAGATAAAACCCAACTAGTTTATTTAGGGTAGGACTATAAACCTCAACAGAATCATTCCTTTGAAAGCGCAATACCCATTCCGGTTCCTGCTGAAAACCAATAGTGTCAAAAGATAAGCCGTTTTCAAATTTTCTCTTAACCTCATTAAATGTAATTCCTTTAAGGCTTTCAAAATCAATACTGTCTTTGCGAGATGAAGTGTTTTTAGGATTGTTATTTCCACAAGAAAATGTAGTAGCCAGTATAAAAATGCAGAAAATATAGTGCAGTGCTAATTTCATCAACGTAAATATAGTTTTAAGAAAGCTGCAAAAATGCTAGAAAAAAAGATTAAAAGCGAATTGTTGTTTCACATAATAGCAAGTTTAGCAGGGTATTACATCTGTATGTTATAGTAAAACAGCTACGAGGCGTAAAATAAGTGTGTTTATTGAAAATCTTATCACGAAAATACCAAATCAACTTTTATCTTTGCAAGCTATTATGAATAAGACTGCTAAAGAAATTCGTCAGGCTTTTTTAGATTTTTTTGCTTCTAAGGGCCATCAGATAGTTCCATCGGCACCCATTGTGGTGAAGAACGACCCTACGTTAATGTTCACCAATGCCGGAATGAACCAGTTTAAAGATTTATTTCTGGGCGAAGCCCCTATAAAATATCCGCGGGTGGCAGATACCCAAAGATGTCTGCGTGTTTCGGGTAAACATAACGATCTGGAAGAAGTGGGGATAGATACCTACCACCATACCATGTTTGAAATGTTGGGTAACTGGAGCTTTGGCGATTATTTCAAAAAAGAAGCGATAGAATGGAGCTGGGAGTTACTAACTGATGTCCTGAAACTGGATAAGGAACGTTTATACGTGAGCGTGTTTGAAGGGGACGAGAAAGAAGGTTTACCTATGGATACCGAGGCGTATAATTATTGGAAAGCGTTGGTACCGGAAAGCAGAATTCTGAAAGGCAGTAAAAAAGATAATTTTTGGGAAATGGGAGATACAGGACCTTGCGGACCTTGTTCTGAAATCCATTTTGACAATAGAACCGATGAGGAAAGAGCAAAAGTAGATGGCGCTTCCTTAGTTAATGCAGACGACCCTCAGGTAATAGAAATATGGAATAACGTATTTATGGAATTCAACCGTCTTAAAGATGGTTCTCTGAAAAAATTACCCGCACAACACGTTGATACCGGAATGGGTTTCGAGCGTTTGGTGAGGGTTATCCAGGCTAAGACTTCTAATTATGATACAGACGTTTTTATTCCGCTGATAGATTTTATAGCAAAATCTTCTGCAGTTAACTATAACTCCAATGCAACTCCAACCGATTCAGATTGGGGGCAAGCAGTAGCTATGCGTGTAATGGCAGACCATATCAGGGCAATTTCATTTGCTATTGCCGATGGTCAGTTGCCATCTAACAATAAGGCAGGATACGTTATTCGTCGTATTTTGAGAAGAGCAGTGCGTTATGCCTATCAATATCTTGGATTCAAAGAACCATTCTTAAATAAGCTGGTACCTATTTTAGCAGCACAGTTTAAAGGTGTGTTTGATGAATTGATTACCCAGCAAGACTTTGTACAGAAGGTTATTCTCGAAGAAGAAAACTCTTTTCTGAGAACATTAGAAAATGGTATCAATCGTTTTGAGAAATACATTTCCGAAAATAAAGGCGAAAAAATAAACGGAGCATTTGCTTTCGAATTGTATGATACCTACGGGTTTCCAATAGATTTAACCGAGTTAATGGCTCGCGAAAAAGGACTTTCTGTTGATATGGATGGCTTTAATGCCGAATTGCAGAAACAAAAAGAGCGTTCAAGAGCCGCTACGGCAATTGATGCAGGAGATTGGGTAGTAGTAAATGATGGCGAAGAAGTGGACTTTGTTGGATACGATGCTACAGAAGCCAAGTCCAGAATATTAAAATACCGTCAAGTAAAAGCAAAAGGAGTAGAGCAATACCAGTTGGTTTTGGATGTAACCCCTTTTTATGCCGAAAGTGGAGGTCAGGTTGGAGATAGAGGTATCCTGACAGGAGATGGTGAAGAAGTAATAATTAACGATACCAAAAAGGAAAACGGACTGATTATCCATTTTACAGATCAATTGCCCAAAAACCTGGAAAGTGAATTTCTGGCCAGGGTAGATCTGCATTCCAGAACGCTGACAGAGAATAATCACTCGGCAACCCATTTATTGCATGCTGCTTTAAAATCGGTATTGGGAGAACATGTTAATCAGAAAGGTTCATTGGTAAATGAAGATGTACTTCGTTTTGACTTTTCGCACTTTGCCAAAGTAACCGAAGAAGAACTCTCAAAAATAGAGGCTATTGTTAACCAAAAAGTCAGAGCCAATATTCCTTTAAAAGAAGAAAGAAACGTACCTTATCAAAAAGCATTGGATAGTGGTGTTACTGCCCTGTTTGGCGAAAAATATGGTGATTATGTACGCGTAATTACTTTTGATGACCATTATTCTAAAGAGCTTTGCGGTGGAACACACGTTAAAGCAACCGGTCAGATAGGTTTCTTTAAAATTGTGTCAGAAAGTGCTGTAGCAGCCGGAGTAAGGCGTATAGAAGCTATTACTGCAGATAAAGCAGAAGAATATATAGTTGCCCAAACCAGATTGCTGGGAACAGTTAAAGAATTGCTTAAAAATCCTAAAGATGTAACCAGAAGCCTGGAAACCTTATTAGAAGAAAATAATAAGCTTAAAAAAGAAATAGAGAAAACAATACTGGAACGGGCGGCAGCATTAAAGGATAGGTTGAAAGAAAATGCTAAAATAATTGACGGTGTACGTTTTATAGCTGCAGAAGTTAACCTGCCCAATACAGATGCTATTAAAAACTTAGCCTATCAGGTTAAAGATATTGTAGATAACCTGTTTTTAGTATTAGCTTCAAATATAGACGGAAAACCCAATCTTACCGTAATGATTTCCGAAAATCTGGTACAGGAAAAAGGTTTAAATGCAGGCACTATAGTAAGAGAATTGGCTAAGGAGATACAAGGTGGTGGCGGTGGACAGCCTTTCTTTGCAACAGCAGGGGGTAAAAACCCGGAAGGTATAGCCAGCGCATTGGCAAAAGCAGAAAGTTTCCTGAAATAATACATACAGAATATTATAAACAGGAGCTGTATTAAAAAAACTTGTTATTCGAATCGGAGCAAGCTCTGAATTTATTTCAGAGCCTGCCCCGATATTTAGGAATCTACTGTTACAGCGTTAAACGGCTATGTTTTAGACTCTGAAATAGCTTTTTCCAGACTCGATTCAGGAAGTTCAGAGGGATAGATTTTACTAATTTGATACAATTCCGATTCTTTTCCTAAAGCACTTTTATTAAGTTAAAGAGAAGAACTATATATCATTGCATCCGCCAGAACTTATTTCAGCACTTCTCCCAACTATTAAGAATCTGTAAACCTGGATGCTTAATCAAATTCAACATAACAGGAGTGTTGGTCTTAACTAGATACTCATGCGAAAGCATCCGGAAATCGGAATAAACAAATTACTGTTGATATAACCCTTTTTTAGCTTTGATGCTATTGGGGAAATAGCCAATAAGGAATAGCAGTCCCTTGATTTGTTATCTTTCATTTTTATTTTAAGATACTATTGATTAAATTGTTTTTTCTAATGCATACAGAGAGAAATCATTTCTCTGAAAAATACTTCCCAAAGTCCATCAAACTCCGTTAAAGTCTGCGAAAGTTCGCTGAACTCCGTTTATGCTGTATACTTGGCTCGACCCTGTGCCGTAATTGGTTCGCATTTGGCCTTATACTTGTTCGATAGTTCTTCGGGAAATGCTTTTTAAAATGTCTTTTTTGCCGAAGACTTCCCGAACAATACCCGAAGAACACTCGAAGAAAGGTGCCGCTTGTGTCGGAACTGTCTTGGGTCTGTCTCCTGTATATCATTTAGCTGGGCTGTGTCAAAAGTATTTTGTCATCGTAAGTTTGTAGAAGAGGATTTGGATTAGGTTTAACAACATATAATTCTGTTTTTTTTTATTAAGGTCCAGCAAAAGAGAAAGATAAAAACTTTTAGTCGTCTCGACCGTAGCGGAGAGATCTGTTTTAGAAGTGCTTAACAATAAGATTTTTTTAGTTCTCAATCGCCTAATCTCGAAAGAATGAGAGATATGCTAAGCGGGTAAATGCTTCTTGTGCCTTATGAGAATCTTGATATGTAGCATGAAATAAAAGAAATTATTTTAAATTTATTAAGATCCAATACACAGGCTTAGGCTACATTGCGCCTTTACAATCTTAAAGGCTACTTAGGGGGGCTTATAGAATAACCTGCATTTCCGTTCATTAGAAATGCAGGTTCACGTATGGAAGTACATACGTAGCAATATAAAAGTGCTTTAAAGTAATATTCAGAATATGCAATTAATTTAAATGGGTCTATTAGTTGGAAAATTTCACTTTGAATTTTCCCTCAGTTATTTCTACCCTGTCGTTATTTTTTGAAGTTACGTATCCATGGAAAATACCTGATACAACTCCGTCTTTTTTGTAGGTAACATCAAATAAAGCAAGACTACCACCTTCACTATCGTTTTCGGTTGAAAATAAAAGTCCGGTATTGTTGGTGTATTCAAGATAGCTGCTGCCAGAAGTTTGATCAGCACCAATAGTTAATCCTGGTACAATACCAATAAAGTTCTCAACAAAATAAAATTTAAACTTTGGATTAGCGTTATCTTTTCCTGAAGCTAAAAGTGTGAACGTTTTGTTGTCTCCTTCATTCCCTCTTAGTGCTGTAAATTCTGTAGAGGTAACGGTTGTACCATTCACTTTATAAGTTAAATAATATTCTGATTGTGTTTCTTCGTCTTTTGCATCACTATCATTTTTCTTGCATGACATTATCGCAAAAGTAGTCAACGAAATAAATAGAAGTAACTTAATAGATTTCATTTTTTTGTGTTATTTTTTAAGATAATTGTTTAATTTTTAAATTATGTATGTTTCTGTTTTTGTTTTTTGTGGTGTCTACACAAATTTTTGAAGTATTAATGTTTAACGTTCATCATTGGTGTTTTTATCTGTTGTTTTTTGTGATGCAAATATAGTTAAACATCTATAATGTTTCTTGTTATGTAATAAAAAATCTTTTATTGGTGTTTTTTTTGTTTTTATTTAAAATTTAAATAGTAGTTGTTGATGAAGATTTCAAGAAATCAGCTTTTTGATTTACAGATTTATAAAAATCTTGTTTTAACAATAAATTATTGTTGAATTGTTTTTTATGTAATTTATTATCTTTTATATTTTATTTGTGTGATTGAGTATTTAAAATATAAGTTTTTATTGTGTGTTGATGCTATGATTTGAAATTTATATATCTTTTTAGATAAAATCAATTATAAACCTTTTGCCTATGTTTACAGTTTGCTTAAATGGAATTTCCCCCCTCAATGGCGCAAGAATGATGGGATGCTAAGCGGGTAAATGCTTCTTGTGCCTTATGAGAATTTTGATATGTAGCATGAAATGACAGAAATTATTTTAAATTTATTAAGGCACAAGTATCCAATACACGGGCTTAGGCTACACCAGTTGAAGGGTAAAGCCGATTAAAAAATTTGAAAACCTATTTCGAATGAAATATTATAAAAAATGATAACGTTTTATGCTGTTTTTTTAAGAGTATTAGTTATTTGTATCGAATAAGCCGTCAAAAAAAGTACCTTTGGAGATTTTTCCGGTACTTTATGAATTTAGCTGTTGCCCTTTTTTTTGAGTTATACTTTTTTTTATTTCATAGGTAGTAATGTTTGTAAGAAGAATTTTATTAACTATACTATCTGGAATACTTGCTATTACAGCATTATTTCATCTGCTACCTTGGTTGGCCGCAACTGCACTCGTTCCATTGCTCTATAGCTTTAATAAAGCTTCAATTACTCAAACACTTCAATTATCTTCAATTTTTGCTGTCAGTTTTGGTTTATGTTTTTTTAGCTGGATACCCATTAGTGCAGAACTTTTCAACGGAAATTGGATCTCTGGATTGTTTGTTTTACTAATTTTTACCTTGGTATTAAGCATTTACTTTCTGTTAGTTTTTGGACTATATAAATATTTAGAAAAGCCTAAAGCTATTTTTAAAAATGCTTTATTATTAGGAGCAATTGTGGTGTTTTTCGACTATATCAAAGACGCTTTATTTGTTACCATGCCTTGGTTTGATTTCCATTTTGGTAATGCCTTGGCAGGAAGTAAATATACCATACAATTGGCAGAACTCGGTGGCGTTTATATCCTTAGCTTTTTCGCAGTATTTATTAATGTACTTATTGTAGAGGCTATACAAGGTAATTTAGCTGTAAACCGAGTGCTTGTTGCATTATTGCTTTTTGTAGGTATAAATGCAGGTTTACACGTTTACCGTAGCCATCAAGAAGAAGGTAAGGAGATTAAAATTAACCTTCTTACCGAAAACATAGATCCACGTATCAAATGGGAGGAAGAGGGTAATAAAGTAGTAGGGCAATTGCTGGCGCTTAACCAAAAGGCAGTTAGCTACCCTGCAGATGTTAATGTGTGGACAGAAACGGTAGTGCCTTGGACTTACATGGTTAATGATGATTTTGTAAATGAGATACTAAAACCTAGCCAACAAAGTAATAGTTTAACTTTATTGGGTATTAACACACAAGCTGCCACCAACCAAGTTTTTGATAGCGCCTATTTATTAAACCCTAAAGGTGCAGTACTGGGTAGGTACGATAAAAATTATCCATTAGCAATTATAGAAACCGGGTTAGAAAACACGCAGGTTTCTCTTAACCAAAATAGAGGAATCTCGGTAGCTAAAGGTAAAGAAACAGATCCAATAACCACACCTTGGGGCAAAATGGGAGTTTATATCTGTAATGAAGCCAGTCTGCCCAAAGTAGCAAGAAAATTAGTGGCTTCTGGAGCCAGTTTCTTAGTAAACATCAGTAACGACGGTTGGTTTGCAAACTCCTTTATTCCTAAGCAGCACTTCTATTACAACCGCCTTAGGGCTGTAGAGAACAGGCGATATGTGGTGGCCAATAGCAATTTAGGCTATAAGGGTATTGTTAGCGCAAATGGCGATATCAAGATGTATCTACCCACCAAAGAAAGCGAGCTTACACAGGTAACCGTGTGGAAACAAAGTGCCAATACGCTATATGGCTTATGGCCTCTTGGTATGTTTATCCTATCAGGTATTATCATCATCAATCATAAATACAATAAAAAATGAAAAAACAATTTCTATTACTAATCTTCTTTTTAGGGTTAGCAGAAATAGCTTCTGCTGCCGGTATTAATGTTAAAAATTGGCGTTGGCGTAATAACGATGGCAATGAAACTACAGCGACTTGGAAAGCCGCAGAAAATACGGCCATAGAAGTGGTTGATTTGAATACCGTACTAAGGTTGAGAATGGAACTTATTAGTGATCCTGATAATTCGGAAGTTTTAAACTTTATACCTCGTATTTGTTATTCAATAGGAGATGATTTGAATACTTCTACAATTATAGGAGATGAATCTACTACTGCTTTTGTATTGGTAAGTACTGCTAATATAACAGATGGTACACCCACCACAAAACAGCTTACCAGTAATTACCCCTTTCAGCCCGGTTTAGTAGTAAGCAATTTCAATTCAAACACACATAGCTTACCAGTAGGTTATAAATCAGAATACGAATTTGTAATTAAACCCACCGCTAATATAGTACCTGGCAAAAAGTATTATTTCACAATAGATTTTAAAAAACACTATAATAGTGCAACCAGACCTTATTTAACAGTCTCTTCAGCCTTACCAGTTAAACTGGCAAGCTTTCAAGTACAAAAAAATAATGAAGGAGCTTTATTAATTTGGAAAACCGAAAGCGAAACTAATAACGATAGGTTTGAGGTAGAACGTAGTGCTAATGGTAAAAAATGGGCTGTAATTGCTAAAGTACCTGGAAAGGGGATAGCAGCATCCTATCAACATCAAGATTTAACTCCATTAGCCGGAACAAATTATTACCGTTTGGTACAATATGATAAAGACGGTACTTTAGATTATTCTGGTGTAAGGTCTGTTAACTTTGCTTTAGCCCAGGCCGAAATAAGTATTTATCCAAACCCCACTACACAAAAACTTAACATTGCATTGCCAAACTTTAAAGGCAAAAGTGTAGAGCTAAAAGTTGCTGACCTTAAAGGTAAATTGGTAGCTGCTAGCACAGTAACTGTTACAAACCATAAAATAACATATCTCTTGCCAAATGGAATAGCAAAGGGGATATATGTTATCAATTTAACAGGTGATAACCTTAACTATAATCAAAAAGTAACTGTAAAATAATTGCATTTTATAACTTTTAGAGCTGTCTCTTTTAACCTGAGACAGCTCTAAATTATTATAGGCTAAGATTTTGTCTTGTCTTAAAATAGATTTACAAGTTATTAGAAAGCAGTAATACGAGCAGATATAAAAAGTGCAGAAGGCTAAGGAGAAGAAAATAAATAAAGGAAGTGTAAAGCATAAAAATAAATAAAATGCCAACAACAAAACCAGCTGTAACCAGAAAAGAAAAGGTGCTATATACTGTCTTGAAAATAAAAAATCGCTTAACTTAGGAGTTATGTTTGATTTTAGATTAAAAGTATTCCATACCGTAGCCAAAAGACTTAATTTTACTAAAGCAGCAGAAGAGCTTAATATAACGCAGCCTGCGGTAACAAAACATATCAAAGAAATAGAATCTTATCTGAAATCGAAAGTTTTTGAGCGTAACGGAACTAAAATTACACTTACTTTAGCAGGAGAAACTTTGCTGAAATATACCGAGCAGATTTTTTCTATTTACCGACAGCTCGATTATGATATCAATAATCTTAACGAAAGACATAAAGGAACATTAAGAATAGGGGCAAGTACTACCGTGGCCCAATATATATTACCACCAGTATTGGCCGGATTCCATCAGAAATATAAAGATATTAAAGTTTCGTTAACGATAGATAACTCTGAGAAAATAGATCTTTTGCTGCAACAGAAAAAGATAGATTTAGGGATTGTAGAGGGGCGGTCAAGAAATAACATGTTTAAATATACCGAGTTTCTTAAAGATGAGATTGTACTGGTAACCAATAGTAATAACGAACTCGCAAAAAAAGCATTTATTGAGATAGAAGAGCTTAAAGAAATACCTTTATTATTACGTGAACCAGGTTCGGGGACGTTGGAGATTATTGCCCATCACTTAAAGCCGTTTAACATTAAAATAAGCGAGCTTAACAGAGAAATGCAATTGGGGAATTCTGAAAGTATAAAGGCGTATTTACAACATAGTAATTGTTTTACTTTTTTGTCTGTACATTCAGTAGTAAGCGAGCTGACGGATAAAAGGTTTACCATTGTAGATGTAAAAGACCTGACTATTGAGCGGTATTTTTACTTTATGGAGCCACAGGGAGAAACAGCCTCATTGATAGAGCTGTTTAAGAATTTTGCTTTCCGTTATAACTTTAAGTAATGGCTTATTAAAAATAACTATTTCTTTTAGAATCGTAGTCGTTGCAGATTTGTACTATCAAATCACACGACATGAATATTTTAGAAACACGAAAACAATGTCTTCTCTTTTTTGAAAAGAACACCTATCTTCAAAAGACACTTTTTATAACTCTCGCCTTATTGTGCCTAACCCCGTTGGCTAGCCCTTCAGTAGCTTTGTTGTTAGGTATTTTAACTATTCAGCTGATAGGGCATCCTTATATAACGCTTAATCACAAGGCTATTCATATTCTTTTACAGGTTGCAGTGGTTGGTTTGGGATTTGGAATGAATGTAAACAGTGCATTGCAGGCAGGAAAAAATGGGATGCTTTTTAGTGTGGTCTCTATAGCTACTACTTTGTTTTTAGAACTTCTGTTAACCAAAAAACTTAAAATAGAAAAGGTAACGGGCTATTTGATAGCTGCTGGTACAGCAATTTGTGGTGGAAGTGCTATAGCTGCTATTTCACCTATTGTAAAAGCAAAAGAAAACCAAACTTCTGTGGCATTAGGCGTAATTTTTGTCCTTAATTCAGTGGCATTATTTGTATTTCCTTATTTGGGACATATTTTAAACCTAAGTCAGACTCAGTTTGGATTATGGTGTGCAATAGCTATACACGATACCAGCTCTGTGGTTGGTGCAGCAAGTAAATATGGTGCACAGGCTTTAGAAGTAGCTACAACGGTTAAACTGGCGAGAGCACTTTGGATTATCCCTTTATCTGTATTGTCTGCGGTATTCTTTAAAAATACAGAGTCAAAAATAAAGATTCCGTACTTTATAGGTTTGTTTATACTGGCAATGTTGGCCAATACCTATTTTACAGGCGTACAATACATAAGTGCTTATATTGTACACTTGTCTAAAGCGGGATTAAACTTGACTTTATTTTTAATAGGTAGTGGTTTAACGGCAAATGTACTGAGGTCTGTAGGATTAAAGACACTTGCTTTGGGGGTAGTATTATGGTTTTTTATATCAGGAATGAGCCTTCTGGTTATATTTCAGATTGCTAAATAACATGATTTTAGAGGAAAGAATAGCTTTAATTATAAGAAAGTGTCTAATAAAAAGAGACTGTCTCAAATTAGTGTTTTTTTGTCAGGCTAAGCCCCTCATCAGGCTCAGGATAAACTCAGTCTAAGCCTCTTCAGTATTACTTGGATACATATTTCGACTCCGCTCAATGTGACAAATTCGATTTTTTAGACACCTTCTTTTTTATGGTATTACTCATGAAATAAATATGTGATGTTCTTTTTAGAGAGGCATTGCTGTGAAGTCATTGCGTTAAGTTAATGCACAAAAAAGCTCTATAGTTATGCTGAACTTGTTTCAGTATCTCATTACCCAGGTCTATTAATCCCTAAATAACCAGGCAAGGTCTTTTTAGAGAGACCTTGCTGTGAAGTGAGTTTTTGTCATTAGGAGAGCCTGTTCTGATTCATTGGAAAGGTTACAACGAAGCAATCTCTTGCTGTAATTCATTCTATATTGATTTGAATTATTCCTCAGATAACAAGATCTTGTGAATACAATCTCTATGAAATGAAAAATATTCTATTTCCCGTTTTCGGCATCCTTAACCCAAACAATTTTATACTGTTTACTTAATGATGGATTAATTTGTTCTTGATAAGACTCAGGAGCAGTAATGGTTTTAGGATCTCCATCGCTGTAATAACGTGTTTTGTTTTTGTTTTGAAGGTTCATAAAATGTTCAGGACCATAAGAGGTATCACCAGCCTGTACACGTTCTATCTCCAATCGGTTGAAATCTTTATGGTATGGAGAAACTGAAGTTGCCGAACCTACTAATAAAACAGCCTCATGATGGTAAGATACATCTTCAAATTTGCCTTTAGACTCTAAAGACTTGTTTTTTGCCCGCATTCCTAAAGGAAGTGCTAAACTACGAACTTCATAATCGGGGATAAATTCTTTAATTTCTTTTACAAACATTCCTAGATGCTTTTGTACACCGGCATCATCCAGTTTATTTAAAGGCACATGATACCAGCCATGATTACCAATTTCGTACCCATTTTTAATTAACCATTCTAACTTTTCTTTTTTGTATTCTGGCTGTGCAAACAATCTTAAATTAGGCTTAATGGCAGGTAATACATAAAAGCTTGCGGTTAGTGGAAAATCCGGATGTTTCTTTTTAAAATCTTCCAGTATACCAACAGCACAGTCCGGATCTATTTCTAACTTTCCGTTTTTTTCGATATACCTGAATTGGCCACCGCTGGAGTCGTCAAAAGTTAAAGCAAAAGGCGTTTTTCCGGCAGGTATATCTAATTTTCCATAAGCAAGATCCAGAACAGAAACCGGATAGAAATTATTCTCATAAAGCATTTTTAAATCTTTTCTCAGGTTATCCGGAGTCCTTCGCCAACGGTCTTCGGGTTCACCAATAAGATGGTATTCTAAAACCATTACTTTACCCAATTCATTGGGGACAAAATCTTTGTTTTGAGCTATTACCGTTTTGGGAGCTTCTGTAATGGCAGAAGCAGAATCAACAACTACATTCTGATTGGTTTCATGATCAGTTTGTTTAGAGTTAGACTGCGAGCAAGACCATAAAGTCATACTGGCAGCAAAATAGGTCAGATGTTTTTTGAGACGCATGTACAATAGATTAATATTCACCAAAAATAAAATAAATAAGAGTCTGTTTAAACTTATCTGATGAGAATATTTATCTCTTGTTTGGGGAGGGAATGGACGGGTATATTGCTCTGTAAATGACAGGCTCTTTAACTATTTATGAATTTGAGAAATGTACCCTCTGATTATTTTAAGATAATAATTACATTTGCGGCATGTATCAATTTCTAAAGCCGATTTTTTTTCAATTTAATCCTGAAAAAATTCATCATTTTGTAACCGGAACATTGCAAAGAGCCCAAAAAGTATGGGGTTTACCTAAAATAATTAAAGCTGGATTCAGGTATGACGATAAATCTCTAGAAAGAGAAGTTTTTGGATTAAAGTTTAAAAACCCTGTAGGACTGGCTGCAGGCTTTGATAAAAATGGAGAGTATATTGAAGAACTTGCCAATTTTGGTTTCGGTTTTATAGAAGTTGGAACCGTGACTCCGTTGCCGCAACCCGGAAATGATAAACCCAGAATGTTTAGACTGCCAAAAGACGAGGCTATTATTAATCGCATGGGATTTAATAATAAAGGGGTAGATGTTTTGGCCAGAAAGCTGGAAAGTGTTAAAAGAGAAGGGATTTTGATAGGGGGGAATATAGGTAAAAACAAGAATACGCCTAATGAAGATGCGGTTAACGATTATATCAAATGTTTTGATAGGTTGTTTGATGTGGTAGACTATTTTGTTGTGAATGTAAGCTCTCCAAATACTCCTAACCTGAGGGCATTACAAGAGAAAGAACCTTTAAAGAATATCTTGAATACATTACAGGAAAGGAATGGTAAATCAGGGGTTTATCGCCCTATTTTATTGAAGATTGCACCCGATTTGACAAGCGATCAGTTAGATGATATTGTAGAGATTGTATTGGAAACTAAAATTGCGGGAGTTATAGCAACAAATACAACTATTTCCAGAGAAGATTTAAGCTCGCCTGAATACCTTAAAAAAGAGGCAGGTGGATTGAGCGGAAAACCTGTAAAGGATAAATCGACAGCGGTTATCAAATATCTTTCAGAAAAATCCAATAAAGCATTTCCTATTATTGGAGTAGGCGGTATCCATTCGGCTGCAGATGCTAAAGAAAAACTGGAAGCAGGTGCAGCTTTAGTGCAGATTTACACCGGTTTTATTTACGAAGGACCGGGTTTGGTTAAAAAAATCCTTAAATCTCTGAAAGCATAATCTAATTGTAATAAAGCAGACTGACCGTTGCCTTGCTTAATGGTCAACGATATATTTGTATCATTAAACTAAAGAAATGACTGAAGAATTAGAACACGTAAAATGTTTAATCATAGGATCTGGGCCTGCAGGGTATACTGCAGCTATTTATGCTGCCAGAGCTGATTTGAAACCGGTTATGATTACGGGTATGCAGATGGGAGGGCAGTTAACCCAAACTACTGATGTAGAGAATTTTCCTGGTTATCCGGCAGGTGTGATGGGACCCGAAATGATGGAAGATTTTCGTAAACAGGCAGAGCGCTTTGGTACAGATATCCGTTTTGGTTATGTATCATCGGTAGATTTCTCAGGATCGGTACATAAAGTGGTGGTAGATGATACCAAAACTATTCTTGCTGATACTGTAATTATTTCTACAGGTGCTTCTGCAAAATATTTAGGGTTAGAATCAGAACAGAAATATAATGGTTTTGGAGTATCTGCCTGTGCGGTTTGTGATGGCTTTTTCTTTAAAAATCAGGATGTAGCCATTGTAGGTGCCGGAGATACTGCAGCAGAAGAAGCTACTTATCTGGCTAAATTGTGTAATAAGGTTTACATGTTGGTTAGAAGGGACGAGTTCAGGGCCTCTAAAGCAATGGTTAAAAGGGTGTTAAATACACCAAATATTGAAGTGTTGTATAACTCTGAAACTAAAGAGGTGTTGGGCGATGGAAAATCTGTAACCGGCATAAAAGTTTTCAATAACCAAACTAAGGAAGAGAAAGATATTGCAGTAACAGGTTTCTTTGTTGCTATTGGCCATAAACCTAATACCGATATTTTTAAAGATTGGTTAGATATGGATGAAACCGGATATATTATTACTAATCCGGATAGTACAGCTACAAAAGTTCCCGGAGTTTTTGTTTCTGGCGATGCACAGGATAAAATCTTCAGACAAGCTATTACCGCTGCAGGTACTGGTTGTATGGCTGCCTTAGAAGCAGAAAGATACCTGGCCGCTAAAGAGTTTGAATAATCTCAGGTTTTCGGGCTGAGGTGGGGAGTTGTGTAGACTTCGGGATCCTCAGCCTGATAATATTTTTAATGTTCAATGTTGAATTGTTATAACTATGAACTATAGAATGATGAACGATTAAAACAATGAACGATCATAAACTATGAATGATGAACTATGGTCTATCGACAATGGACTATAAACTATAAAATAAATCGTCGTCATTGCGAGGAACGAAGCAATCTCATTATCAGAATCCTACAGCAGTCAGGATTAACAGTCATTCCCAATTAACTAACAGACCCTTCGAGAGCCTCAGGGTGACGTGGTTTGTTTGAGGTAGGAACGAGATGAACTTCTGAATGATGAACGATTAAAACAATGAACGATTATAAACTATGAATGATGAACTATGGTCTATCGACTATCGACCATGGACTATAAAACAAATCGTCATTGCGAGGAACGAAGCAATCTCATTATCAGAATCCTAAACCAGTAAGTGTTAACAGTTATTACCAATTAACGAACAGATCCTTCGAGAGCCTCAGGGTGACGTGGTTTGTTTGAGGTAGGAACGAGATGAACTTCTGAATGATGAACTTGTTATAACTATGAACTATAGAATGATGAATTTTTAAAACGATGAACGATTATAAACTATGAATGATGAACTATGGTCTATCGACTATGGACAATTGACTATAAACTATAGAGCATTCACAAAAATCCTTTCCTAAAAAGAACTAAAAATCAAATATCACCAATTCTTCTGCCTTCAAAAGAACTGAATCTATGATGTTTAGGTTCGCCAATAACCTGTTTGCCATAAATACTGTTATTTCCAGAAAAAAGATAAGCTACAATGCAGGCTATGGCTACGTATACGCCACATTCTGTCCCAAATAATTCCATGGCCATTAAAGTGCAGGCAATAGGTGTATTGGTGGCTCCGGCAAATACAGCAACAAATCCCATTCCTGCAAGCAATCCAAACGGTAAAGGAATAAAGAAAGAAAGGGCATTTCCTAAAGTTGCCCCGATAAAAAAGAGTGGGGTAACTTCTCCTCCTTTAAAGCCCGCAGATAAGGTAACAATAGTAAATATCATTTTAAGCAGGAAATCATAAGCGGGGAGTTGTGTAGCAAAAGAATCTACAATAACAGGAATACCTAAACCAATATATTTAGTACTCCCGATGGTGAGGACAGCTAAAGCAACAATTATCCCACCAACAAAGGGTCTTAATGGCGGATAAGAAATATTGTTCTTAAATAGCTTTCCTGTAAAATGCATGGATTTGCTAAATATTGCAGCACATAAGCCAAAAAATATACCTGCTAAAACCGCATACAAGATATTCGGTAACGAGATGTCAGGAATAAAATCAATATGATAGTGGGTATGTTTAGCATTCCATAGTTTAGTAACCAAATCTGCAATAATAGAAGCTGAGAAAGCAGGAAATATAGCATCGTATCTTAACCTGCCTATTAAGAATACCTCCATGCCAAATATAGCTCCAGCTAGTGGAGTACCAAAAACAGACCCGAAACCGGCAGCTATAGCAGCTATAATCAATATCTTCCTTTCAGCCGGAGTCAGTTTTAGAGGTTTACTTAGCTGATCGGATATAGAGCCTGCCATTTGTAATGCAGTCCCCTCGCGTCCGGCAGATCCACCAAATAAATGGGTGGTAATTGTTCCTATATAAACTAAGGGAGCCATTTTAAAAGGAATGGTTTCCTTGGGCGTATGGATGGTTTCCAAAAGTAAATTATTCCCTGCTTCAACGTCTTTGCCATAATAATGATAAAGTAAACCAATAGCAAAACCAGCAACAGGTAAGAGGGCAATTAGCCATAAATGGTTTTCACGATACTGGGTTGCCCAGTCCAGAGATTTTAGAAAACCAGCTGAAGCAGAACCTACCAGTATTCCAATAACCAGACTAATGAAGAGCCATTTTATGATATAAAGTGCGGCAGGGTAATGTCTGAAAAACACCTTGACAAACAGATTTATTTTTACAGCGAATGATTTATTTTCTTTTTTAGACATGACTTTCCCGATTAAAAAGTTAATTATTTAATTTAATCAGGCGTCATCAGCTCTTGCAGAGCGGTTGGGTAAGGAAGAACACCATTTCCTTTTCTGTTGCCGCTAATTTAGAAATAAATATTTATTTACAAAAATATTCGGAAAGTTGGACAACGATGCTTTATTTCAATAAGAGGAGAGTTATGTAAAGTATCCCAATCGCTAATGACATAACAATAAATACCTTAAAGTAGGACAGCATGATAATTTCTGCTATACATCAGCCAAAACCAGCCACATCGTTTTATGTCCTTATTGATATATTCGTTATATCAAAAAATTAAGAGCGATGAGAAAAGCACAAATTAATTTATGTCATTTAAAAAGAAAGAGTATAAAGCCGGTGTTTGCACTATCTTTAGTGACGATTATGAGTGCTTGTACATTAAAAGGAACGAACATGCAGTACCAGGAAAAACAACTGACTTTTGATCAAAAAGGTCACATGCTTAATCATACCCAAATATTTTCTCAGGATGGGAAATGGGTGGTTTACGATACCAGAAACGACGATACAAAAATAGGAGCTACACCAAGTATAGAAATACTAAACATAGAAACAGGAGAAATCAGGGAGATTTACCATACTCAAAATCAGACAGAGTTTGGTCCAGGAGTAGGGGCGGCAACTTTTTCGCCAACAGAAGATAGAGTTATTTTTATTCAGGGAATAAGAAATGCCGATAAAAACCGTCCTTACGATTTTACCAGAAGAACGGGTGTAGCTATAGATATTACCAATCCTAATCAGGCCATTTTTATGGATGCCCGGGATATCAATGCTCCGTTTACACCGGGAGCTTTAAGAGGGGGAACACATGCTCATTCATGGAGCGGAGACGGACAATATATTTCGTTTACATATAATGATTATGTAATGGAACAATTGGCAAAAACAGATTCTTCTGTTAAAGATTTGCGTACTATTGGAGTCATGTTCCCTAAAAAAGTATCGGTTAAAGACGATGGTAGTTTAGAGAATAATTCCGGAGAAATGTTTTCTGTTTTAGTTGCTGATGTAGTAGAAAACCCAGCGGATAATACCGATCAGATAGACAGGGCTTTTGATGAATGCTGGATTGGGCAAGATGGTTATCAGAAAGCTGATGGCTCAAAGCAACCGAAAGCCATTGCTTTTCAGGGGAATGTAAGAGAAAACGGACAGGTTAAAACAGAAGTTTTTGTGGTAGATTTACCAAGTGACCTGACACAGTTTGGTCCTGATCGTCCATTACAAGGCACCGTGAATAAACGACCTTACACTCCAGCAGGAGTTTCACAAAGAAGAATTACCCATTTAACAAATGGAGTGCAGGGACCACGCCATTGGCTTAGAACAACACCAGATGGTAGTCAGGTTATTTTTCTATCTAAAGATACAGCCGGTTTTATCAACGCTTTTGCGGTCAACATCAATAGTGGTGAGGTAAAGCAATTGACCCATAACCAGTTTGATATGCAAAGTGGTGTGAATATAAGTCCCAACGGAGAAGCATTAGCTTATGTGGCACAGAACTCAGTATATGTTTCTGATATTAAGAATAATAAAACAGAGCAGTTAACTAAAAACTTCTCTGATACAGAGAAACCATCCAGTGCGGTATCCTGGTCAAAAGACGGGAAAAGTTTGCTGTATAACAGAATGGTTGATGGTTATATCCAAATCTTTAGACTAAACCTTCAGTAATATATAATTCGAAGAGGGGTTGTATAAAAAATAAAAATGTTGTCATTTCGATGAGTACAGCGAAGAGAAAACTCTTACCTAAGTACTTCTGAAAGAGATTCTTCGACTGCGATCGGGATGACAAGGTTCTTTTGATACAACCCCTTCTCTATTATTTAAACTTGCTTTTATATTCTACAGGAGTGCAGCCCATCACTTTCTTAAAATGTCTGTAAAAATTAGAAGGGTTATTAAAACCGCATTCCATACTAATACCTTCAACCGTCATTGTTTCTTTAACCAACATTCTGCAGGCATGACTTATTCTTATTTCTGTTAAAAAATCATAAAAAGTCTTTTTGGTCATCTGCTTAAAATACCGGCAAAAAGAAGTCACACTTAAATTACTTAACGAGGATATTTCCTCAAGTGTAATCTCATTTTTATAATTGGTTAAAGTATAAGTACATATTTTATTTATACGCTCCGTATCAGAATTATTAGCTTTATAGAAAGCATTGGTAGAAGTAATAAATTCATATTCCTCTGTATAGGCCAGTGTATTTAAAATAGACAGCAGAATAGATAATCTATCTAAATTAACCGCATTCAGAGCGTCATGCATTAGTACTTCCAGTCTTTTTTTAGTGTTACCTTTAATAATCAGGCCCTTTTTTGCTTTCTCATAAAGTTTAGGTATTTGAAAAGCCTCTGGCAGATTCAATAGATCTTGTCCCAGGCAGTTAGGTAAAAAATGTATTACCGTAGCTTCAACATTAAGATCACTGTTATGCGAGAAATACTCATCCTTACATCTCCAGGTATGGGGGAGGTTTTCGCCTAATAAGACCATTTCCCCAGCAGAGAAGTTACTGATATTATCTCCGATAAATCTTAAACCCTCACCCTTTTTTACATAATGAAGTTCCAGTTCGGGATGGTAATGCCATATTGTGCCAAAATTAGCAGATACATCGTTCCGTATACTATAAGACGTTTGTAATCTAGTAGGAACCTTGTGGAATTGAGCCTTCATATTCATACCCTTAACAATTTAATATGTGTTCTAATCAAATAGGTTTTCTAGTATAATCTAGGTCTAGCTTAAAGCTTGAATCTAATTTAACAGAAAAAAAATGATTCTCCATAAAATATGATAATATGTTGAATAAAGAAGGTAATAACTCGCAGATTTTTCACCTATTTGCTTCTGATATTTGTATAGACAACGAAATATTGGGTATATGTATATGATATGTTATCCAATTATAATTCTTCATTCTAAACCTTTATAATAATGAATACAGAGAAGAAAATTAGCTTAGTATGTAGTGGCGATTTACGCCCATCGGCCAATATAAGCTGTTGGCAGGCACAGTCAGAAATGGAAGCCCTTTTAGGTAAAGCCATTGAAGCAGAAGGATGGAAAGTAGAAAGAGCACACGGTTATGATGCTGTTAAGAAACACGGTTTCATAGACTCGCAACGTATGGGAATCGAAGTTTTTAAAAATATAGATCCTCATGCACCTTTAATAGTTGCAGAAAGTGTTTGGCAGTATAGTCACCACGTTCTTGCCGGATTAACGACACACAAAGGTCCAATTTTAGTAGCAGCTAATTGGAGCGGTGAATTTCCGGGATTAGTGGGTGCGCTTAACCTTACGGGATCTCTGACAAAGGCAGAGGTAGAGTATAGCTTTTTGTGGAGTTTAGACTTTACCGATGAATTCTTTATTAAAGGATTGAGAGAATGGTTGTCAACAGGGAAGGTTACACAAGATTACAGTCATGTTAAAGACCTGGATAAGGTAACTTTACCAGCAGAAGACGAACAAAAAGGACGTGCTTTCGGGAAAAACCTTAAAGATAACAAAGCCATTATGGGGGTGTTTGACGAAGGTTGTATGGGCATGTTTAATGCTATAGTTCCTGACCATTTGTTGCATGCTACCGGTATTTTTAAAGAAAGACTAAGTCAGTCTACCTTATACGCAAAAATGTTAGAGGTAAACGATGAAGATGCAGAAAAAGCACTTCAATGGTTGCTGGATAAAGGTATGAAGTTTGACTGGGGAACAGTAGAAGAAACTGAATTGACCAGAAATCAATCTTTAATACAGTGCAAAATGTATATTGCTGCTGTACGTTTAGCTGATGAGTTTGGTTGTGATACTATAGGTATACAATATCAACAAGGACTAAAAGACCTGGTGCCTGCAAGTGATTTGGTTGAGGGTTTATTGAATAACGTAGAAAGACCTCCGGTATATTCAGAAGATGGCAGAGAACTTTATGCAGGAGAAGCATTGCCGCATTTTAATGAAGTAGACGAATGCGCAGGTATAGACACCCTATTAACTTACAGATTATGGAAGGAATTAGGTTTGTCGCCAGAAAATACCTTGCATGACCTTCGTTGGGGCGAACATTTCAAAAACGAAAACATTGACGACTACATCTGGACATTTATGATTTCCGGAGCAGTTCCGGCAGCGCATTTTGAAGGTGGCTATAAAGGAGCAGATAGTATCAGACAGCCAGCTATGTTCTTTAGAAAAGGTGGTGGTACTTTAAGAGGGATCAGTAGAGCCGGAAATATAGTATGGAGCCGTATATTTATAGAAAACGACGAGTTACATTGCGATATTGGTGTAGGTAAGTCTGTAACACTTCCTTTAGAAGAAACACAAAGAAGATGGGATTTGACTAATCACCAATGGCCAATTATGAATGCTACATTGGACGGTGTTAGCAGAGACCAGATGATGGGAAGGCATAAAGCAAACCACATTCATGTAGTTTATACAGATGATGAGGCTTCTGCTCATAAAGCTTGTCGTATAAAAGCAGCTGCAATTGCTGAATTAGGAATTAAAGTTCATTTCTGCGGTAACGTAGATGTAGAAGGTAAAAAGTTTGCATAATAGCATGACGATTCAAAAGTTAGTGATAGGTTTGGATTATGGTACCGATTCGGTAAGGGCTTTGTTGGTTGATGCCCTTACCGGAAAGGAACTTGCCAGTGCCGTACATCCTTATAGAAGATGGAAAGAAGGTAAATATTGTGATGCCTCTCTTTCTCAATTCAGACAGCATCCTTTGGATTATATCGAAGGAATGGAAAACACCATCCAATCTGTAGTAAAGCAGGTAGGAGAAGCAGTAGCTGCAAATATTAAAGGTATTGCTATTGATACTACAGGATCAACTCCGGTAGCGGTTGATAAGCAGGGGACACCTTTAGCTTTGTTGCCTGAGTTTGCCGAGAACCCTAATGCTATGTTTGTATTATGGAAAGACCATACCGCTAACAAGGAAGCAGATGAGATTAACGAGCTTTCGGGAAAATGGGCTGTTGATTTTACCAAATATTCAGGTGGGTTGTATTCATCAGAATGGTTTTGGGCAAAACTGCTTCATATTACCAGAAAAGACGATCAGATTTATCAGCATGCTTATTCATGGGTGGAGCACTGCGATTGGATGCCTGCTTTATTAACTGGAGTAAATCGCCCGGAAGATATTAAAAGAAGCAGATGTACAGCCGGACACAAAGCCATGTGGAATGAAGAGTTTGATGGTTTGCCGTCTGAAGAGTTTTTGGTAACCTTAGATGCTCGGTTAAAAGGACTAAGAGATAGATTGTATAAGGATACTTATACTTCTGATACCTGTGCAGGAACAATAACAGCGGAATGGGCAGAAAAATTAGGTTTACCTAAAGATGTAACAGTTGCAGTAGGAGCATTAGATGCCCATTTTGGAGCAGTAGGTGCCGATATTGCGCCTTATACTATGGTAAAAGTAATTGGTACATCTACCTGCGATATGGTTATTGCACCATTGGATAAGCATAAATCTCATTTGGTAAACGGAATATGCGGACAGGTAGACGGTTCTATTACTCCGGGATTTTTGGGATTAGAAGCCGGTCAATCTGCATTTGGTGATTTATACCACTGGTTTAAAAACCTATTGTTTAATCCGATGAAAAAGTTGATGGGAGATTATGTGGATGAGGAGAAGCTGAACGAAATAGATGGAAACATCCTGAACTTTCTTTCGGCAGAGGCCAGTAAACTACCGGTAACACCAAACGATGTGATTGCTTTAGATTGGATAAATGGCAGACGTACTCCAGATGTTAATCATCATTTAAAATCGGCCATATTTAACCTGTCTTTATCCACTGATTTTATTTCTGTATTTAAAGCTTTTGTAGAAGCAACGGCTTTTGGAGCAAGAGCTATATCAGAACGTTTTAATAACGAAGGAATCAATATTGAAAGTGTGATAGCAACCGGAGGGATTTCAAAAAAATCGGAATATGTGATGCAAACGCTGTCTAATGTGCTAAATAAGGAAATAAGAATTGCCAGTAGCGAACAAACCTGTGCTTTAGGTGCTGCTATGTTTGCAGCAGTATCGGCAGGGATTTATCCTACTTTAGAAGAAGCCCAGCAAAAGCTGTCTGCAGGATTTGATAGAGTGTATAAGCCAGAACAAGATAAAGTGGAAGTATACAATCAGCTTTATCAAAAATACCTAAAACTGGGAGAGGTAACTCTTGATTAAAATACAATAACCACAAAGGACACTATGAACGCAGAGATGTATCGAATCTTTGAGAACTTAGTGCCCTTTGTGGTTTTAAACTTATAGCGTTTTTTATTTCTTAGCCTCAGCGTATCTTCTGCTAACTTCTGTCCAGTTAATTACGTTCCAGATATTGCCCAGATAATCTGCTCTTTTATTTTGATATTTTAGGTAATAAGCGTGCTCCCATACATCAATACCTAAAATAGGGGTACCTTGTGTAGATATAAAAGGCATCAAAGGATTATCCTGATTACCTGTAGAACTAACTTGTAGCTTACCATCTGCATTTACAAGAAGCCATGCCCAACCAGAACCAAATCTTTTAACAGCAGCATCGTTTATTCTTTTCTTTAATTCGTCTAAAGACTTAAACTGTGCATTAATAGCCTGAGTTAATTCTGCTGAAGGAGCAGTGTTCTTTTCAGGGGTTAATATAGACCAGAACAATTCATGATTGTAATGTCCACCTCCGTTATTTCTAACAGCGGCATTGTTCTTGTTTAAGGATTTTAATACTTCTTCAATACTTTGTTTTTCGGCAGGAGTACCTTTTACAGCATCGTTCAGGTTTTTAACATAAGTAGCATGGTGTCTGGAATAGTGAATTTCCATAGTTTGTGCATCAATGTTTGGTTCCAATGCATTGTATGCATACGGAAGTGGTTTTTGCACAAACTGGGCAAATAAACTATGACCTGCCAATAAAAAGGCTCCTAAAATGAATGATTTAATTTTCATAACGATTTCTAGTTTTATACATTTAAATCTGCCATAATATTACTTATTTTCTCTTCCAGTTTAGCATCAACAGCATTAAAATCATTTTTATTTGACAAAGGCTCGTTAATACTGCAATAAAATTTGATTTTGGGTTCCGTTCCTGATGGACGGGCAGAAATAATACTGCCATCAGCAGTTACAAATTGTAATACATCTGATTTAGGTAATTCTATAGGTTTTACCTCGCCAGAAAGCATGTCTTTCTCCTGTCTCAGCGTATAATCTTTAAGAGCTACAACAACAGAACCCCCCAGACTTTTTGGAGGATTGTTTCTGAACCTTTCCATCATTGCTTGAATTTCTTCAGCTCCAGATTTTCCTTTTTTGGTGATAGATACCAGCTTTTCTTTATAGAAGCCGTATTTCACGTACATATCAATCAATGCATCGTATAAACTGCTTCCCTGATCTTTATAAAAAGCTGTCATTTCAGCAATAAAAGCACATGAAACAACCGCATCTTTATCCCTTACAAAATCGCCAACCAAATAACCGTAACTTTCCTCGCCGCCTACAATAAACTTTTGTTTACCTTCTAATTGGGTCATAATTTGCCCGATGTATTTAAATCCGGTAAGTGTATTGTAACAAGTAACATTCTTATCAGCAGCAATTTTATCAATAATATAAGAAGTAACTATGGTTTTTGTAATGTATTCGTTTCCGGTAAATTTCCCTTTCTTTTCCCAGGCTTCCAGCATATAATGGATTAAAAGAGCGCCTGTCTGGTTTCCGTTAAGTAATACAAACTCATTATTATGGTTTTTAACAGCAATACCCACCCGATCTGCATCAGGGTCGGTAGCCATAACCAAATCAGCATTCACTTCATCTGCCTTTTTTAAGGCTAGCGTAAGTGCTTCTTTTTCTTCTGGATTTGGATAGACCACGGTTGGGAAATTTCCATCAGGTGTGGTTTGTTGATCTACCAGAATAATGTTTTCAAATCCAAACGCATTTAAAGCTTTAGGTACCAGGGTAATCCCTGTTCCGTGAATAGGTGAGAAAACTATTTTTAAATCTTTTTGGCGTTGTATAGCCTCTGGAGAAACACTTAAAGAATGAATTTTCTGAATGTAAAGTGTATCCATATCCTCACCCAACAGTTCTATATTGGCTGGGTTTGCGGTAAATTTAACTTCATCTATAGATTGGATATTTCCCACTTCATCCATTACCATTTTATCATCAGGGGCAACAAACTGACCACCATCTGCACCGTAAGCTTTATATCCGTTATATTCTTTTGGATTATGAGAGGCCGTTAGCATCACTCCGCTTTTACATCCCAGTTCTCTCACCGCAAAAGATAAAAGGGGAGTAGGTCTTAGTTCTTTGAAAAAATATACTTGTATGTTGTTAGCAGAAAGTACATCGGCTGTTATTTGCGCAAAATAATCAGACTGATTACGGCTATCATGCGCAATAGCTACTTTTATTTTCTCGTTAGGATACTTCTTGTTCAGGTAATTTGCTAATCCCTGAGTGGCTATACCAATGGTATATTTATTTATACGGTTAGAACCTGGACCCATTATACCACGTAGTCCACCTGTACCAAATTCAAGACTTTTATAAAAAGAATCGGTTAATTCTGTATACGAGCCGGAGTCTAAAAGATCCTGTATTTTCTGTTTAGTTTCAACATCGTAATTTCCATTTAACCAAATATTGATTTTGTCTTGTACAGACTTGTCTAGTGCTTCCATATTTTTAGAACGTTAAAGCTTCAAAGTTAATAAATAGATAAAATTATACAGATAAATAAAACTCTGCATCATTAGAATTAAAGTCTAACTTCAAAAGTAAAAAATCGTGGCAAATAAATTTAATTTTCTTAGTTCTATCATGAAAAATATAAGAAATGCTACTCAATGTGTATAAGAAGTAGGAGGAATATCTTGTGTTTTATGAATAAGACTTTAGTCAGGTTTTTACCTTAAGCCTTTAGTTAGATGGTTTTGTATATAAAAAAGTGATCACTTATTGAACTACCATGATCTGGAAATTTTTAGTGTAAATAAAAATATTTAAATTCTTGTAATAAAGCTATTTATTTATTGTTATTTGAATATTTTGTTTCTTTCAAAAATACTCACCCTCAGGTTGGTGTATACGTCGTTATTTACTTAAAAATAACTGTATTATTACTTGCTTTTTATGTGCCTTTTAGCGTTTAATTACTATATTTAGGCGCTTTTACAAAAAGCACTCATAAAATAGTATAAAAACGTATTATACCAGAATAATCATAATTAAAACTATGTCGAACAAATCTAAAATTATCTACACAAAAACAGATGAGGCGCCAATGTTGGCAACCTATTCATTTTTACCCATTGTACAGGCTTTTACAGCTTCTGCAGGTGTTGATGTAGAAACTAGAGATATTTCGTTGGCCGGAAGAATCCTGGCTAACTTTCCAGAATATTTAAAAGACGATCAAAAAATTGGTGATGCTTTGACAGAGTTAGGGCAATTAGCAACCACACCAGAAGCGAATATTATCAAATTACCTAACATTTCTGCTTCTATTCCTCAGTTAAAAGCGGCTATAGCAGAGTTGCAGGCTGATGGATATGCTATTCCTAATTATCCGGATGATGCACAAACTGAAGAAGAAAAAGCAGTTAAAGCAAAATATGCTAAAGTTTTAGGTTCTGCGGTTAACCCGGTTTTACGTGAGGGTAACTCAGACAGAAGAGCTCCTAAAGCAGTTAAGAATTATGCAAAAGCTAATCCACATTCAATGGGGGCCTGGTCTGCAGATTCTAAAACTAAAGTTGCACACATGGATGCTGGAGATTTTTATGGTTCAGAGAAATCAGTAACCGTAGAAGAAGCTTCTCAGTTTAAAATAGAATTTGTTGCTACAGATGGTGCGGTAACCGAATTAAAAGGTCTTGCGCCTTTAAAAGCAGGTGAAGTTATCGATTCATCGGTAATGAGCTTGTCGGCTTTAAAAGCATTTGTTGCAAAAGCTAAAGCAGAAGCCAAAGCGGCTGGTGTGTTATTATCTGCACACTTAAAAGCAACCATGATGAAGGTTTCTGATCCTGTTATTTTTGGTGCTATTGTAGAAGTTTATTTTGCAGATGTGTTTGCAAAATACGGACAGCTATTTAAAGATTTAGGTGTTAATATTAATAATGGCTTAGGCGAGGTGTATGCTAAAATAGCAGGACAGCCACAAGAAGCAGAAGTAAAGGCTGCTATTGATACTGCTATTGCTGCTGGTCCGGATTTGGCCATGGTAAACTCTGATAAAGGAATTACCAATTTACACGTCCCTTCTGACGTTATTGTTGATGCTTCTATGCCGGCAATGATCAGAACTTCTGGTCAGATGTGGAATAAAGAAGGTAAACAACAAGATACGCTTGCTATTATCCCAGATCGTTGTTATGCTGGTATTTACGTAGCTGTAATAGAAGATTGTAAAGCAAACGGTGCTTTTGATCCGACAACAATGGGATCTGTGCCTAACGTAGGTTTAATGGCTCAGAAAGCAGAAGAGTATGGTTCTCATGATAAAACTTTTCAGGCTGTAGCAAACGGTGTTATCCGTGTAGTTGATGCTAATGGTAAAGTGTTTATGGAACAAGCTGTTGAGGCTGGTGATATTTTTAGAATGTGCCAGACTAAAGATGCACCTATACAGGATTGGGTTAAGTTAGCGGTAAACAGAGCTCGTTTATCTAATACACCTGCTGTTTTCTGGTTGGATGAAAACAGAGCGCATGACAGAGAAATTATTAAGAAAGTAAATAAATACTTACCAACTTTTGATACTACAGGATTAGATATCCGCATTTTAGCACCAACAGAAGCCTGTAAGTTCTCTTTGGAAAGAATCAGAAAAGGAGAAGATACTATTTCTGTAACAGGTAATGTATTGCGTGATTATTTAACAGATTTATTCCCAATTTTAGAACTGGGTACATCTGCAAAAATGCTATCTATTGTTCCTTTAATGAATGGTGGAGGTTTATTTGAAACCGGCGCAGGTGGTTCTGCTCCTAAACACGTAGAGCAATTTATTCAGGAAGGTTATTTACGTTGGGATTCTTTAGGTGAGTTTTTAGCGCTACAAGCTTCATTAGAGCATTTGGCGCAAACACAAAATAATCCTAAGGCACAGGTTTTAGCAGATGCTTTAGATGAGGCCAATGCCAAATTCTTAGCTAACGATAAATCTCCGGCTCGTAGAGTAGGACAAATAGATAACCGTGGATCTCATTTCTATTTGGCTTTATATTGGGCAGAAGCTATGGCAGCACAAAAAGCAGATGCTGAGCTGGCAACCAGATTTGCATCTTTGGCTAAAGCTCTTGCAGATAACGAAGCAAAAATTAATGAAGAGCTGATTGGAGCACAGGGAAAACCACAAAATATAGGTGGATATTATTTCCCTAAAGACGAGTTAGGTAGTAAAGCTATGAGACCAAGTGCCACTTTAAATGCAGCTTTAGCAGCATTGTAAGCGTTGCTATATTATATTAGAAGAAGCTGTTTAAAAGTTAAATGTATCTGTTATGTTTATGACAGGAAACTTTTAGACAGCTTCTTTTTGTTTGTACAAACAATCAATAGATTGTCATTTATCTTCTTACATACCTCAGCCAAGCGGTAATTAAATATATTTGCCGCGTATGTTTTTAAAACTGTTCCATTTTTTAGCACTTTTTGGGTATCTCAATATCCTCGTTTATGAGGCTGGTTGTAATACTATCCAGAATGGACAGTCTTTATTTGACGGAGATTCGTTGATAGAGTTTGTATTAAATGACGTACTAGATATACCTGTAAAACAAAATAACCCAGATAGTGAGGTCATGTATGATGACTATCGTATTTTTCATTCCGGGATTTATGTTTTGCCTGTATTATTTTTGATAACAGCTTTCTTTTTTGGTCTGTTGCCATTTATAATTAAAAAAGAAAGTCACCCTTTTTATCGAAATAAAAGTATTTGTCTGCCAGGATATTATTCTTTTTTATTTCGATATAAACCCTTCTAGATTTATTTCTTCAGTCAATTCTAATAGACATTGCGTAGGCTATTTGTTTACGTAAGCTATCCCTTTGAATTTATTATTCACACAACTATTAATATTTATTCTGATTTGATAAGTCAGAATTGAAACACTTTGTATTTAATGAAAGCTAATACTATTATGCAATTATTTATTGCATCTTTTGGGATTTCTTTGGTTTCTTCGTGTACAGTTAACAGCACAGAGAAAAATCCGGAACAAGAAACCAGACTTATTCCTGTTAGTCCAATCATCTCTCTGGATACAATTATCTATAACGATTATATAGCCGACATTCAGGCTGTAAAAAACGTAGAGCTGAGATCCAGATTAACAGGATTTTTAGAAAGGATTTATGTAGATGAAGGAGCAACCGTTAAAAAAGGGCAAATCTTATTTAAAATAAATGATGCCGAATATAGTTCAGATTTAGCCAGAGCAGAGGCTGCTTTAAATAATGCTATTGCAGATGCAAAAACTGTAGAACTTGAAAAACAGCGAACGGTTTTACTTGTCGATAAAAATATTGTTTCTAAAACAGAGCTCGAGTTGGCTAAAGCCAGATTTAAGGCAGCACAATCTAAAATAGAAGAGGCCAGATCTTTATATCAATTGGCAAAAACAAGATTGTCACAAACTTTAATAAGAGCACCTTTTGATGGAATAATAGATAGAATTCCTTTAAAAGAAGGCTCTTTATTAGAAGAAGGAGCTTTATTGACATCTGTTTCTGATTTGTCTTTGGTGAACGTATATTTCGATATCTCAGAAAAAGAATACCTCAACATAGCTACAGATTCTTTATTTGATAAGAATACATTTAAAAAGAAAGTAACGCTAACCTTGGCTAATGGAAATGTTTATCCTTTTGAAGGAGTTGCAGAGTTTGCAGAAAGTGAGTTTGCAACCAATACGGGATCAATTTCTTTAAGAGCTCGTTTTAAAAATCCAGAAGGTTTACTGAAACATGGTTCTTCTGGTAAAATAAATGTACCCATAGAAACCGGAGAAACGTTGGCTGTTCATCAAAAATCAGTATTTGAAATACAAGACAGAACCTATGTTTATAAACTGGATAATCATAATAAGATTAAGATGACTTCATTCAGAGCGGGGCAAAGAGTAGGACATTTCTATTTGATAGATGAAGGACTTGATTCTAATGATAAAGTAGTTTTTGAAGGAGTTAAAGGGCTTAAAGATGGAATGAATATTCAGCCTAATCACTTGAAATCAGCTGACGTTTTGGGTAAATCAAGAATTTAATTGAAGAACAGGGAAATTTAAAAACTTATGTTTGAGAAATTTATAAAACGACCGGTTTTATCGCTCGTTATATCTCTTTTTATAACCTTATTGGGAGGTTTGGCACTTTTTACATTGCCAGTAACCCAATTTCCGGATATCGTGCCACCATCGGTAGTGGTAACAGCAAATTATACAGGAGCAAATGCCGAAGTGAGTACCAATGCAGTGGCTATTCCACTGGAAAAAGCGATAAATGGTGTGGCAGGAATGACATATATGAGTTCGGTGTCTACCAATAACGGTACGACATTAATTCAGGTTTTCTTTAAAGTAGGTACAGACCCGGATATTGCCGCTGTTAACGTTCAGAACAGAGTGACTACTGTTTTAGATGAATTACCTGAAGAGGTAATTAAAGCAGGTGTAACTACAGAAAAAGAGGTGAATAGTATGTTGATGTATCTGAATGTCTTTAGTGATGATAAAACCGCTGATGAACGCTTTATATACAACTTCACGGATATCAATATTCTTAAAGAACTAAAACGTATAGAAGGTGTTGGTTTTGCTCAGATTATGGGTTTACGTGATTATGCGATGCGAGTTTGGTTAAAGCCAGATCGTTTGGCAGCCTATCAGATTTCTAGTGAAGACGTTATAGAAGCATTAAGAAAACAAAACGTAGAAGCAGCGCCGGGACAAACCGGAATTGGATCGGATAAGTCCATCAATATGCAACAGTATGTATTGCGTTATCCTGGAAAGTTTACTAAAGAATCTGAATATGAAAATATCCCAATCAGAGCCAATGCAGACGGATCTATTATCCGTGTAAAAGACATCGCTGATATTGAGTTTGGATCTCTGGATTACGAGATGGTTTCTAAAACAGATGGAAGACCTTCTGCTTCTATTATGTTAAAGCAATTGCCCGGTTCCAATGCACAGGATGTGATTAAGAATGTAAAGGATAGGATGGCAGAATTGCAAGAGACTTCTTTCCCTCCAGGCATGAAATACACCATGGGTTATGATGTTTCTAGATTTCTGGACGCGTCTATTTCTAGTGTGGTAAAAACCCTGATAGAAGCCTTTATCTTGGTTTTTATAGTTGTATTTATCTTTCTTCAGGATTTTAGGTCGACATTGATTCCTGCTTTAGCAGTGCCAGTATGTTTAATTGGAGCATTGTTTTTTATGCAAATGCTGGGTTTCTCTATCAACTTATTAACCTTATTCGCTTTGGTACTGGCTATTGGTATTGTTGTGGATAATGCTATTGTCGTCGTCGAGGCTGTTTATGCTAAAATGGAAGAAGAACATTTGCCACCAATGCAAGCAACTATAGCAGCGATGAACGAAGTTGGAGGAGCGGTTGTTGCTATTACTTTGGTAATGTCGGCAGTATTTGTTCCGGTAGCTTTCTTGTCTGGTCCGGTAGGTATTTTCTACAGGCAGTTCTCGTTAACATTGGCATCGGCTATTGTTATTTCTGGAATTAATGCATTAACCTTGACACCAGCTTTATGTGCTATTATTCTACGTTCGCCACACGATAAACCAGAAGCAAAAGGTTGGTTAGCTAAATTCTTTAAGAGATTTAATAAAGTATATGATAAAACCGCTAAAGGTTACGAAGGTGTTTTGACAAGAACAGCAGGTCGTAGGACACTGACTTTTGGATTGTTAATTGGATTTTTTGTAGCGACCTGGGGGATGAGCAGATTACTTCCATCTGGATTTATCCCGACAGAAGATCAAGGGATGATTTATGTTAATGTGACGACTCCACCCGGAGCGACTGTTGATAGAACGGAAGCTGTATTGACGGAAATAGATAAGCTTAGCAGAGAAATGAAAGCCGTAGAAACGGTTTCTACATTAGGAGGATATAGTTTGGTGAACGAGGTTTCCGGAGCGTCTTACGGTATGGGAATGATTAATTTGGTAGCGTGGGAAAACCGAAAAGAATCTGTAGATGATATTATTGCTGAGCTGAAAAAGAAAACTGCACACATAGTGGATGCGGATATAGAATTTTTTCCTCCGCCAACTGTTCCGGGCTTTGGTAACTCTTCGGGTTTCGAGTTAAGAGTATTGGATAAAACCGGTAATGATGACTTAAATGCTACTTCCAATGTTTTGAAGAAGTTTATTGAAGACTTGGAATCTACGCCAGAGGTAGGAAATGTTTTTACTTCTTTTGATGTGAATTTCCCCCAGTACGAATTGCATGTAGATTACGACATGGCGGCAAAACAAGGGGTGTCGGTAGAAAATGCAATGGCAACTTTACAGACCTTAATGGGAAGTTACTATGCTACTAACTTTATCCGTTACGGACAAATGTATAAAGTGATGGTACAAGCTGGTCCTGGATATCGTGAAAAGCCAGAAGATGTACTAAAACTGTATATCAAAAATGAACAAGGAAAAATGTTGCCGTTTTCTTCTTTCATTACGATGAAAAGAGTTTATGGTCCAGAACAGATTACGCGTTACAATATGTTTTCGTCGGCCATGCTAAATGGTGATGCAGCCGAAGGTTACAGTAGTGGCGAAGTGATAGAAGCGGTAGAAAAGGTTGCTCAAAATCTTCCGCAGGGTTATGATATTGAGTGGACAGGGATGACCAGAGAGCAGATTATATCCGGGAATCAGGCACTTTATGTATTTGCCTTATGTTTACTTTTCGTTTACCTAATATTAGCAGCGCAGTACGAAAGTTTCTTGTTGCCTTTACCGGTATTATTGTCACTTCCGGCAGGAGTTTTTGGCGCATTTTTCTTCTTGAAGATATTCGGGTTGGAAAATAATATCTATGCGCAAGTTGCACTGGTGATGTTGATAGGACTATTGGGTAAAAATGCAATCCTGATTGTAGAATATGCTATTTTAAAGCAAAAGCAAGGAATGAGCTATTTACAAGCGGCCATAGAAGGAGCGGTTGCGCGTTTAAGACCTATTTTAATGACCTCTTTTGCTTTTGTAGCGGGTTTAATTCCGTTGATGTTTGCTAGTGGCGCCGGGGCTTTAGGAAATCGTTCTATTGGTGTAGCATCAGTAGGAGGTATGTTGATTGGAACAATTATCGGTGTATTGGTTATCCCTGGTTTATATGTTTTATTTTCTAAGAACACGAAAAAGAAGAAAGCAAAAGTTATTATGGCAGCACCTCTGGTTTTATGGCTACTTGGAGCATGTTCTGTTAAAAATGATATTAAAGAGCATAAGCACCAGGTAGTTCCTCAAAACTTTAAGGAAGAGTTGACAGATACAATTACTGTAGCTACGGTTCCCTGGAAGGAGTTGTTTAAAGATGAAAATCTGATAGCATTAATTGATACTGCTTTGGTTAACAATAAAGACCTTAAACAGGCATTGTATCGTATAGAACAGGCAAAAGCCAGATTAAGGTTAAAGAAAAATGTGATGTTACCCAATCTGAATGTAGTTGCTGATGTCGGTATCACTAAATATGGGTTTTATACTATGGATGGGATAGGTAATTATGATACAAACTTCTCCGATAATCTAAAAGCAAATGAAAAACTGCCGGATCCACTTCCTAATTATTTTCTTGGATTACAGACATCCTGGGAGATAGATGTTTGGGGAAAGCTTAAGAGTCAAAAAACAGCAGCTTTGAACGAATTTTTAGCCAGTTACGAAGGCCAAAATCTTCTACAAACAGAATTGGTAAGTCAGGTAGCTTCCGCCTATCTGGAGTTGCAAAGTCTTGATGAAGAATTGAGAGTATATAATCGCAATATAGATTTACAACAGAAGTCTTTAGAGGTTATAGAAGTTAAAAAGGAAGCGGGAAAGGCCGATGAATTGGGAGTGCAACAGTTTAAAGCCATAGTTTCTAACTCGAAAGCTAAGAAAGAAGAAGTTTTACAGCAGATACAGTTTTTGCAAAATCATATCAGCTATTTATGTGGCCGGTTTGGGGAAGAGGTGAAAAGAGAAAAAACTATTGTTCAGGACGATTTATTTGAGCATATCCAAGTTGGATTACCCACTCAGCTTATTGCTAACAGACCAGATGTAAGGCAGGCCTTATTAAGCCTGAAAGCTGCCGGACATGAGGTAAAGTCTGCGAGAATGGCTTTTTTACCTACAATAGCTTTATCACCTTATATAGGCTTACATACTTTTGATATCGAAAAGTTTTTTGATGTTAAATCATTGACCTGGGGATTGTTAGGTGGTATAACGGCACCTGTTTTTAATCAGCGCGCTATCCGGTCTGATTACGAATACTTTAAAGCATCTTATGGTTTGGCTTTTGAAGATTATGAAAAAACGGTCTTACATGCATTTAGAGAAGTGAAAGATGGTGTTTCTGCAGATGAATATATTCGTAACCGTAAAAGGTATATGCTGGAAGAAACTAAAGCTTTACGATTATCTGTTGCTGCTGCACAGGATTTATTTATTGCAGGTAGAATAACTTATTTAGATGTATTAAATGCACAGAAGAGTGTAATAGATGCTGAAATTAGTCAGATTACGGTACGTAAAGAATTGTTACTAAACCAAATTACTTTGTATAAAGCATTGGGTGGTGGCTGGAGGTAATTAATCTCTATAAAAACTGAAATAGTGTGTCGATGGAAAATCTTATTCCAGACACACTATTTTTATTTTAAGAGTTTTCTTTTTTACCGTAGATATTTAGAATTAAATAACCAATAATACCAGCTAAACAGGAAGCGATTAATACAGAGAATTTAGCCTGTGTCTGATACTCGGGGTTGCTGAAAGATAGCAACGCTATAAAAATAGACATGGTAAAGCCTATTCCACCTAAAATACCGAGTCCAAAAACCTGTTTCCATTTACTATTTCTGGGTAAACTGCTTATTTTAAGCTTTACAGCAAGGTAAGACATCAGGGTTATACCAAGAGGTTTTCCCACTAACAAACCCAGAATAATACCTACACTTAAATGTCCGAATACGCCATCCAGCATTTCGGGTTCAAATTTTATGTTGGTATTTGCAAAAGCAAATAGGGGCATAATCAGAAAGTTTACCGGTTTAGAAAGTATATGTTCCAGTTTTTCTAAAGGAGATTCTTTAGCATCAGGAGTAGTAGGTAGAAAAAATGCCGTAATTACACCTGCAATGGTAGCATGTACCCCAAAAGAATGCACAAAATACCATAGAAACACTCCTGGTATAAGGTATAGATATACTTTTTTTACATTGAAAAAATTTAAAGCAGCAAGAATGGCTATTAAACCAATAATCTGGGGGAGATAAGAAGTGTTTAATTCGGAAGTGTAAAAAATAGCAACCACCAGAATAGCACCCAAATCATCTACAATAGCTAAAGCTGTTAAAAATACTTTTAAAGGGAGCGGGACTTTATCACCTAAAATGGCCAGAATGGCTATAGCAAAAGCAATGTCCGTTGCCATAGGGATGCCCCAACCATGTGCTGTATCTGTACCCGTATTAAATAAGGCGAATATGGCCGCAGGTACCAACATACCGCCAATTGCTGCAAAAATAGGTAATAATGCTTTTTTAACAGAAGATAGTTCGCCTTCTACCAGCTCTCTTTTTATTTCTAACCCAACCAGTAGAAAGAATATAGCCATTAATCCATCATTAATCCATAATAGAATAGGATAGCGTAAATGGACAGATTCGGAATGGTAGCCTATTTCGGTAGTAAGAAAGTTTTCGAGATAATTTCCAAATGCAGAGTTTGCAATAATTAACGAAAGTAAAACACAGAATATAAGAATAATGCCACCGGCAGATTGCGACTTCATGAAATCTTTGAAGGCGGCTAAATTGATTGATTTTGCCATCCTGCAAAATAATAAAAACCTATAAAAAACCTATAAAAAATCGGATAAATCGCCCTTACCTTGCCTCAAAATTTCGAATTCATCATCAAGGCAACTCACTACAGTAGAAGCTACATTATCGCCATATCCTCCATCAATAACCAGGTCTACCAGATTCTCGTATTTTTCATGGATAAGCTCCGGATCGGTAGAATATTCAATAATGTCGTCTTCATCTCTGATAGAAGTAGATAGGATAGGGTTACCTAGTTTTTCTACTATGGCTCTGGCTATATTATTATCAGGAACCCTTATACCTACTGTTTTTTTATTGCTTGATAACAGTTTTGGGACATTTCCGTTGGCATTAAATATAAAGGTAAATGGACCTGGTAGGGCTTTCTTTAATAGTCTGAAGGTAGAAGTATCAATGGGTTTTATATAGTTAGAGATATGACTTAAATCATGACAGATGAAAGAGAAATTAGCTTTATCTGTTTTTATCCCCTTAATTTTAGCAATCTTTTCAATTGCTTTTTGATTACTGATATCGCACCCCATACCATAAACAGTATCTGTAGGATAAATGATAACACCACCTTTTTTAAGGACATCTACCACTTGCTGGATAGCTTTCTCGTTGGGGTTTTCCTCATAAATACGTAATAACATAAGCGCTTTTGTTTTCTATTATTCTACAATATTACAAATTTAAGGTTTGTATGCTATACTGTACAGCTTAATGAACAGTTTTAAATCTGTATCTAATACAACCTATTTGGTTTAAAATGGTTTTAAGGTTACTTTTTTCTATAAAGTTACAAATGGCATTGTATTGGTATACAGTTGTTTGTGAAATCATAAAACTGAACGGTTATGGAAAATGCATTGTCTTCTTCAGAACTAGAGTTAATCAATCAATTTGATAAGCAGTTATTGTCTGTTTTGAGTAAGGATCTGGAGAGTTTCAGAGATAGGAAACAGGAATATGTGGCAGATTATTATTCATTTGCCATTTTTGATAATGATTTGAAAGAATCACTGAAGTCTGAAATTCAAAAATTAAGAAACCTGGATTTAAGTACTGCTAAATTGTTAGGTGCCATATAACAGACACTTATTATATCTATATAGATAAAAAGTAGAGAATATAAATTATTAATTCTCTACTTTTCTATTTAGGAGAGGTGTGTGCCTCTTAAAATTCAGCATTTTTAGGGAACCTAGGGAAAGGAATTACGTCCCTGATGTTGGTCATACCGGTAACAAACAATACCAGTCTTTCAAAGCCTAAACCAAATCCGGCGTGAGGAGCACTTCCGTATCTTCTTGTATCCAGATACCAATAAAGTTCGTCTTTGGGAATACCTATCTCATCCATTCTTGCTTCCAGTCTATCCAATCTTTCCTCCCGTTGAGATCCGCCTACAATTTCACCAATTCCAGGGAAAAGAATATCCATAGCAGAAACCGTTTTCTTTCCGTTTACCAGCTCGTCATCCTGTCTCATATAAAAAGACTTAATCTCGGCAGGGTAGTTGGTTAAGATTACCGGCTTTTTGAAATGTTTTTCTACCAAGTAACGTTCGTGTTCGCTCTGAAGGTCTGCACCCCATTCATCAATCAGGTAGTTAAACTGTTTCTTCTGATTAGGCTTAGAACGTCTTAATATTTCAATAGCTTCTGTATAGGTAATTCTTTCAAAATCGTTATCCAGACAGAATCTCAATTTCTCAATCAGGTTAAGCTCATTTCTTTCTGCCTGCGGTTTGTTTTTCTCTTCGTCAAGTAATCTGCCTTTTAAAAACTCCAGTTCTTTCTCGCAGTTTTTAAGCGCATAATCAATTACATACTTCAACATGTCCTCGGCAAGGTTCATGTTATCTTCCAGATCAGCGAAGGCAACCTCAGGTTCTATCATCCAGAATTCAGCAAGGTGTCTGGTGGTATTCGAGTTTTCGGCTCTGAAAGTAGGGCCAAAAGTATAAATCTGTCCCAATGCCATAGCTCCCAGTTCGCCTTCAAGTTGGCCAGATACTGTTAAGTTAGTAGATCTGCCAAAGAAATCTTCCTTGAAATTTACTTTTCCTTCCTCGTCTCTTGGCGGGTTATCAAAATCTAATGTAGTTACCCTGAACATTTCTCCTGCACCCTCGGCGTCAGAAGCTGTAACAATAGGTGTATGAAGATAAAAGAAGCCTCTTTCATTAAAAAACTGATGGATAGCAAAAGCCAGTGCATTTCTTACTTTAAAAACAGCATTAAAAGTAGTTGTTCTGAAACGCAGATGTGCAATTTCTCTTAAAAACTCCAGACTGTGCTTTTTAGGTTGAAGCGGGTATCTCTCCGCATCGCTCTCTCCTAAAATTTCTACAGTAGTAGCTTTAACCTCTACGCTTTGTCCTTTTCCAACAGATTCTACCAGTTTTCCAATAGCTTTAATGGCTGCTCCGGTATTTATTTTCTTTAAAATCTCATTGGCAGTATTTTCAAAATCGACAACAACCTGAATATTAGATAATGAAGAACCGTCATTAAGTGCAATAAACTGATTATTTCTGAAAGTTTTCACCCAGCCCATAACAGTAACTTCTTTTCCAAACTCTGTTGACTTTAACAAGTCGCTAACTTTGTCTCTCTTGATCATAATACAAACATGATATATTTTAAATGTGTGCAAAAATACAAACTTTAAGGCATTTATAATAACATTGAGGATGTTTATTGTTTAAGCTCATTACGATGTAACCACCACAAACAACTAACAAATTGTACATTTGTAAAATGTCGGTATTTCAATTTAAAGAGTTTGCGGTAGACCAGCGTGATTGTCCTATGAAAATCAACACAGATGGAGTGTTGCTGGGGGCTTTGGCAGATGTTGACCAGCGGGTAAAAGTGCTTGATATTGGAACCGGAACCGGAGTAGTTGCATTAATGCTGGCTCAAAGAAACCATCAGTCTGATATAGATGCCATAGATATTGATTTAACGGCGTTTGAACGGGCAGGGGCTAATTTTGAGGGATCTTTATTTCATAACCGATTAAAGGTTTACCATCATTCTTTTGTAGACTTCTTTGCATTAAACCCGATGAATAACTATGATTTAATAGTTTCTAATCCACCCTTTTTTTTAAATTCTTTAAGGTCTGATAAAGCGCAGAAAAATATAGCAAGGCATACTGATATTCATTTTTTTGTAGATATGCTAAGATTATGCAGTTTGCATTTGTCTGTTAATGGAGCGTTGGAGCTGATTGTTCCTATGGACTTATCAGAAGTCATCATCAATTTAGGTGCAGATTATGGCTTGCAAACTACCCAGGCTATACGTATTAAATCATTTGAGAATAAAGAGCCTTTCAGGAATATCCTTAAACTGGAAAAAAATACGGATAAAGCCTTGGAAGAAAAGGATTTTGTAATTTACGAAAGAGAGAAAGAACATTCTTTACAGTACCGTACGGCACTAAAAGACTTTTTTACGATATTTTAATTTCCATTTATGAAGAAGATAGGTTTATTGGCAGATACCCACAGCTACCTGGACGATGCTGTATTTAAATATTTTGACGACAGGGATGAAATATGGCATGCAGGCGATTTTGGAAATATAGAACTTGCTGATAAATTAGCCCAATTTAAGCCCCTGAAAGGTGTTTACGGGAATATAGATGGAAAGGATGTGAGAGTGGTTTATCCAGAACATTTGAGGTTTATGTGCGAAGAGGTTGATGTATGGATGACACATATTGGAGGTTACCCGGATAAATACAGCGCGTTGGTGAAGCCTGAGATATACACTAACCCGCCAGATCTGTTTGTTTGCGGACACTCGCACATACTGAAAGTTATTTACGACAAAAAAATACAATGCTTACATATAAACCCCGGTGCAGCAGGAAAGCAAGGTTGGCATAAACAAAGAACTTTAATTAGGTTTTGCATTTCTGAAAAAAAAATACATACATTAGAAATCATAGAATTGACTAATAGATAATGTATAAAGTACACTAAGTATTTATGGCTACAGTAAAGACACTAGGGCAGTTTATTATAGAAAAACAAGCGGACTTCCCTTACGCAAAAGGAGAACTTTCCAGGTTATTGAGAGATATCGGGATTGCAGCAAAAATTGTAAACAGAGAAATTAATAAGGCAGGACTGGTGGATATCCTGGGAGAAGCAGGAACGGTAAATGTGCAGGGCGAATCCCAAAAGAAGCTGGATATTTATGCCAATGAGCAGTTTATCAGTGCGCTGGAAAGTGGGGGCGAATGTTGTCTGGTGGCATCAGAAGAAAATGAAGAGGTGGTGTTATTAAACTCCAAATTTTCAAAAGACGGAAAATATATAGTTGCTATTGACCCGCTGGATGGCTCTTCTAATATTGAAGTAAATGTAGCGGTAGGTACTACTTTCTCTATTTACAGACGTAAAACTAATATAGACGAAGAACCTAACGAATCTGATGTATTACAAAGAGGAACAGAACAGGTTGCTGCAGGTTATATTGTGTATGGTTCGTCTACTATGCTGGTTTATACTACCGGTAAAGGTGTAAATGGTTTTACGCTTGACCCATCTATCGGCGAGTTTTGTCTTTCGCATCCAGATATGAAGATACCTGAAGATGGTACTATTTACAGTATTAATGAAGGTTATTATGTTCATTTCCCGGAGGGAGTAAAGAAATACATTAAATATTGCCAGGTACATGATAAAGAAACCCACAGGCCATATACATCCAGGTATATTGGCTCTATGGTTGCCGATTTACACAGAAACCTGATCAGAGGCGGAATCTTTATTTATCCAACAACGGCAAGTAACCCCAAGGGAAAACTGAGATTGGTGTACGAATGTAACCCATTGGCTTTTATTATAGAACAGGCTGGTGGAAGAGCGACTAATGGCTTTAAACGCATTTTAGACCTTGATGTAACAGAAGTTCATCAACGTTCATGTATATTCATTGGTTCTAAAAATATGGTGCTTAAAGCGGAAGAAATGATGCATGAGTACTCTCCAATAGATACAGAAACCGTATCTTTATAATACTATATCTTAAAGACCGTTTACAGTAAGCGTGGTACTCAACCCATACTATCCGTAAACGGTCTTTATGCTTTTAATACCCAGGCATTCAGGTTTCTCTGTGTATCTCTAAAAGTTGTTTAATTTTTTAAGAAGTATTCCTTACTTCGCTGATATAGTTTTGATTAAACCTAAGGATTGTTTATTATTGTTAACGTTAAATAGCTTTATAAACTATAACGTACTTACTATATCTATTCATATACTTAAATACTATGCGTAAACTTTATTTAGTATTACTGTCATTATTGGCTTGTACCTTTGTATTTGCTCAAAATAAGAACTACGGCATTATTCCCATGCCAAATTCTATACAGGAAAGAAATGGTTTCTTCAAATTAGATCAGGAAACTGCTATTATATTCAATACGGCTGAAGACAGAAAATCAGCCGAATTGTTTCGCGATCTGGTTAAATCAACAGAAGGTATAGAGTTGGTGATTGCCAAAAACTTTATACAGAAACCCAAAACGCTTATTTCTTTTAACTCATCGCCGGACTTTAAAGACGAAGCTTATCGACTGACCATTTCAGCAGATCAGATACTTATAGAGGGAAAGGCTAAAGGAGTATTCTACGGCACCCAATCTTTGTCTCAGCTTTATTTAGCAAACAGATTAAACGAAAATAAACTCCCTCAGTTACTGATCAATGATGAACCTCGTTTTGCTTATAGGGGTATGCATTTAGATGTTGGCAGGCACCTGTTTCCTGTATCTTTCATCAAAAAGTATATAGACCTGATGGCTATGTATAAATTGAATAATTTTCACTGGCATTTAACAGAAGATCAGGGGTGGCGATTAGAGATTAAGAAATATCCTAAATTAACAGAGATAGGGGCTTACAGAAAACAAACGGTGATAGGCAATTACCACCAGACTTTCCCCAGAATTTATGATGGGGTTAAATATGGAGGTTTTTACACGCAGGAAGAAGCCAGAGAGGTAGTGGCTTATGCAGCTTCTAAATATATTAACGTAATTCCAGAGATTGAACTTCCCGGACATTCGCTGGCAGTTTTAACGGCTTATCCGGAGTTGGCATGCGGTAAACATCCTGGCCCTTTTAAGGTGGCTGAAATGTGGGGTGTTTTTCCTGATATTTATTGTGCCGGAAAAGAAGAGACTTTTCATTTTCTGGAGGATGTACTGACCGAAGTGCTGGATATTTTTCCTTCTAAATTTATTCATATAGGTGGTGATGAAGCTCCTAAAGACAGATGGAAAACCTGTGAGTTCTGTCAAAAACGTATTAAACACCAGAAACTTAAAGACGAGCATGAGTTGCAATCGTATTTTATCCATAGAATGGAGAAGTTTTTGAATAAAAAAGGTCGTGATATTATTGGGTGGGACGAGATATTGGAAGGTGGATTGGCTCCTAATGCTACGGTAATGTCGTGGAGAGGTGAAAAAGGAGGAATAGAGGCTGCCAGACAAAAACATAATGTAATTATGACGCCAAGTAATCAGGGTTTGTATTTTGATCATATTCAGGGCAGGACAGATCAGGAACCTACTACTATTGGCGGCAACGGTTTTATAGAGCGTGTGTATAACTATAATCCGGCTTCAAGTGCTTTAACCGCCGAGCAACAGCAATACGTAATAGGGGTACAGGCTAACTTATGGACAGAATATATACCTACTTCCAATAAAGTGGAATATATGCTTTTACCAAGATTAATGGCTTTATCTGAGATTGCCTGGACACAAATTGCCAATAAAAACTATAAGAATTTTAATGAAGACAGATTACCTATGCATCTGGCAGAATTGGATAAGCAGTATCTTTCATACCGGGTGCCTGAAGTCATTGGCGCTAAGGATACCAGTATTAATGTAACGGGATCTTATGATTTTAAGTGGAAAGCACCGGTAGTAGGAGCTCATATTTATTACACCATAGATGGTTCTAACCCAGATGAAACTGCTATGTTATATAAAGGAGATCTTACGGTTAATGTACCTAAAGGTGAATCCAGAGAGGTGAAGTCTATAGCTATAACTCAAAATAACAGACGAGGCAAGATTGTGGCAACCAAGCTTTTTAACAGAGATGCATTTGAGGCGCAACAACCAGCTTTTACTTTAACTAAGGGAAGTTTAAAGTACTATTATATTCCCGGTAAGTTTACCACTACGCTGGAACTGGATACCAATACAGCTACTCAGAAAGGGACTGTAGATGCTATTAACCTGGCTAAGATAAAAAATAAGGCTAGAGAATATGGATTGGTTTATACAGGGTATATCAATGTAAATGAGGATGCTACGTTCGAGTTCTCTTTATCCAGTAATGATGGTAGCCGTTTATATATTGATGATGAGCAGATTATAGAGAATGATGGCAGGATATTTCAGTATGAGCGTTCTGCGGGTGTTCCGTTAAAGAAAGGATTGCATAAAATAAGAATTACTTATTTTGATAATGGTCCCGCTTCTGCTTTGAAGTTTTATGTTAAAGGAACGGATAATAAGAAAATAGAATTACCTTCTGTGATGATGTTTAATTAGGGGGAGAGAACGATGAACGATTAAAACTATGAACTTTAGAATGATGAATGATGAATGATGAATGATGAATGATGAATGATGAATGATGAATGATGAATGATGAGCCATGGACTATGGACTATATAACTATGAATGATGAACGATTATAAACTATGAATGATGAGCTATGGTCTATCGACTATGGACAATTGACTATAAAACAAATCGTCATTGCGAGGAACGAAGCAATCTCATTATAAGAGCCATTAACCAACAGACCCTTCAAATACCTCAGGGTGACGTCGTTTGTTTAAGGCGGGAACGATAAACTTCTGAACGATGAATGTTAAAACAATGAGCCATGATCTATCGACTATGAATGATGAACTACTACAAGCCATTGTTAAGAACGCCCTTCCGGCCTGATAAGATTTGGCAGCGTAACCATAGCAATCTTCATTTACTAACATATAATACAGCACCAACAATGCAATCTGACGTGGTGCATAACCAGTCATAAACCAATTAACAAATCCACGTGTGCAGATTGCAGCTGTCAAAAGATTGGTATAGGTGAAGCAACAAAGGTTATAAGCCTTGATTTATTCATTAGTTTTTATTGTTTTTTGGTATTCATGAACTCGCAAGCTCATTTTTTTGGTTCGTTTTTCATCAAGGAAAAATGAACTAGGCCTGTCTGGCTATGAAGACGGAAAGCCATGAATAAAGGCAAAAAAATAACAGTCATTACCAATCAACCAACAGACCCTTCGAGTGCCTCAGGGTGACGTGGTTTGTTTGAGAGGGGGAACGATTAAAACTTTTGAATGATGAACGATTAAAACTTCTGAATGATGAATGTTAAAACAATAAACTATGGTCTATCGACTATGGACAATTGACTATAAAACAAATCGTCATTGCGAGGAACGAAGCAATCTCATTATAAGAGCATTAACGATAAGAGCCATTAACCAACAGATCCTTCAAATACCTCAGGGTGACGTGGTTTGTTTGAGAGGGGGAACGATGAACTTCTGAATGATGAAAACTATGAACTATGGTCTATCGACTATGGACAATGGACTATAAAACAAATCGTCATCCCGAGCGCAGTCGAGGGATCTGTATCAGGAGTACCAGTGAATAAGATTTCTCTTCGTTGTACTCATCGAAATGACAGCATTTTTACTTTTGATACAACCCCATCATCCCGTTTGTTTTTAGTAAGTAGTTATATCCTTATTTCCTCTAAAGCCTCTTCTTTTTGATCCTCCGGTGCTTGACTGTCCGTCTTTGGAAGAGTTCTTGTTCTTTTTTCTCCAGTCGTAGCCGCTATGGTTCTTTTTATCGGTATTCTTAGCTGGTTTATTAGTTCCCTTGTTTTCTCCGCTGGCTTTATGACTGTGTGAAGCAGGTTTCTTAGCTGCTTTTTTATCGGTTTCCTTAGCCGTGAAGTTCTGCATGGGGAAAGGATTGTTTTCAGCCACCGGGATAGATAAACCTATTACTTTCTCTATATCTTTTAAAAATGGTTTTTCGTCTACATCGCAAAAGGAGAAGGCAATACCTTCGGCTCCGGCTCTTCCGCTGCGGCCTATTCTATGTACATAGGTTTCGGGGATATTGGGTATTTCGTAGTTAATTACATATTTTAAATTATCTACATCTATCCCTCTGGCGGCAATGTCTGTAGCTACTAGTACTCTTATTTTTTTAGTCTTGAACTCCTCCAATGCTCTTTGTCTGGCGTTCTGAGATTTGTTTCCGTGGATGGCGGCAGATTTGATGTTTTCTTTTAACAGTACTTTCACTACTTTGTCTGCGCCATGTTTTGTTTTGGTAAAAACCAGTACAGAGTCTATGTTCCTGTCTGTGAGTATATGGAATAATAAATTGTTCTTATTGCCTTTGTCTACAAAATATACGGTCTGGTTAATGGTTTCTGCTGTTGATGAAGCAGGTGTAACTTCAACTTTTACCGGCGATTTTAAAATCTCTTCAGACAGTTTTTGAATGACTGGCGGCATGGTGGCGGAAAAGAACAGCGATTGTCTGTGCTGTGGTAATACGGCAATAATTTTCTTGACATCATTGATAAAACCCATATCCAGCATCCTGTCTGCTTCGTCCAGCACAAAAAGACTGATGTGCTTTAAGCTCAGGTGCTTTTGATGCATCAGATCCAGCAACCGTCCCGGGGTAGCTACTAAAATATCTACACCTTTTTGCAGTGCATCTACTTGTGATTTCTGATTTACCCCACCAAAGATAACGGCATGTTTTAACCTCAGGTTTTTGCCATAGTCGCTAAAGCTGTCGCCAATCTGGATAGCCAGCTCACGGGTTGGTGTTACAATTAAAGCTTTAATGGCATTTTTCTGGTGACTTTGTTTCAACTCCTCATTCAGCAATTGCAGAATAGGGATGGCGAAAGCCGCAGTTTTTCCGGTTCCGGTTTGTGCGCATCCTAAAAGATCTTTCTTCTGTAAGATTAATGGAATGGCTTGTTCCTGAATAGGAGTTGGGTTACTGTAGTTTAAAGACTTTAAAGCTTTTTGTATGGGTTGAATCAGGTTCAACTCTTCGAATGATGCCATGGTTGTAGTATAAGCGGCAAAAATGCCTAAAGAAAAAAGAGGCTGTCTCATAAACAGGAATTGTCATATTGAGCGGAGTCGAAATATGCCTTGAGTGGCACTAAATAGACTTCGACTCCGTTCAGCCTGACAAAAAACACTAATTTGAGACAGCCCGTTTTTTAGATTTTGTTATTTTATTTTTTATTTTCTTCAATCCATTTTCTGGCATTTACGAAAGCTTCAATCCAAGGGGTAACCTCATCAGATTTTCTGTTGCTTGGGTAAAAACCATTTTGCCAAGGGAATATTGCTCTTTCTAAGTGTGGCATCATGGCTAAATGACGGCCGTCTTTAGAAACAATAGCTGCGGTATTATCTCTGGATCCGTTAGGGTTTGCAGGATAAGTTCCGTGGCTATAGCCAATAGCAATATTGTACTCGCTGCACTCGTAAGGGAACTCGAATTTTCCTTCTCCGTGAGCAACCCAAATACCTAATTTAGAGCCAGCTAAAGATTTCAATAAGATTGAGTTGGTGTCTTTGGCAACATTCACGTTCAGGAAGATAGATTCGAACTTACCAGAACTGTTATGCTTCATTTTTACTCTTTCTTTATGCTCAGGATAGATTAAGCCTAACTCTACCATTAACTGACATCCGTTACAAACACCTAAAGATAAAGTGTCCGGACGAGCGTAGAAGTTATCTAAAGCTGCTTTTGCTTTTTGGTTGTATAAGAATGCACCAGCCCAACCTTTTGCAGAACCTAACACGTCTGAATTGGAGAAACCACCCACATAAACAATAAAGTTTACATCAGAAAGGTCTTCTCTACCAGAAATTAAGTCGGTCATGTGAACGTCTTTCACGTCAAAACCAGCTAAGAACATAGAGTAAGCCATTTCACGATCGCCGTTTACACCTTTTTCTCTGATGATAGCTGCTTTAATACCGCTTTTTGTTTTTCTGCCATGCTCTAAACCTAAATCAACCAGTTTTCCTGTAAAGTTCTCAGGGAATCTGAATTCGATGGCGTGGTTGGTATAGTTCTCGAAACGCTCTGTAGCCAATTCAGGCTTAGTTTGTTTCAGGTCTAATAAATAAGAAGTTTTGTACCAGGTAGTTCTTAAATCGTCAACATTGAAAGATTTTTTGTTACCGTTTAAGCTTATTGTTAATTCGTTACCTAAAACTACTTTACCAATAGTTTGGGCATTAACACCTTGGGCTGCAAGTTTGGCTTTTATTTCTGCCGCATTGCTTACCTGAAGTACCAAAGCAGGGTTTTCGGCAAATAATACTTTAGTTAGACTCGTTTCGTTGAAGAAATCAACGTTGGCGTCAATAGTAATATTCTTTTCTGCAAAACACATTTCTAATAAAGTAGTAATTAAACCACCAGAAGAAACGTCATGTCCTGCAAGAACTAAATCATTTTCAATTAAATCCTGAACCGCATTGAAAGCAGCTTTAAAATAAGCAACATCTTTAATGTCAGGGGTATTATTTCCAACTTTGTTTAATACCTGTGCAAAAGAAGATCCACCTAAAGCCAATTCAGATTTAGTTAAGTCAATATAAATCAACTCTGTACCTTCTTGTTTTAACAAGTTTGGCGTAACGTGTTTTTTAACATCGGTAACTTCGCCAGAAGCAGAGATAATTACAGTACCCGGAGAGTAAACCACGCCGTCTTTGTATTTCTGCGTCATAGATAAAGAATCTTTACCCGTCGGGATATTGATTCCCAATTCGCAGGCAAAATTACTTACCGCTTCAACCGCGTCGTATAAACGGGCATCTTCACCTTTGTTTTTACAAGGCCACATCCAGTTGGCACTTAAAGAAATACCAGCAAGGCCACTTTCTATCGGTGCAAAAACAATATTTGCCAAAGATTCAGCTATTGCGATTCTAGATCCGGCAGCAGCATTAGCTAAAGCAATCGCAGGAGCATGTCCTACGGCTGTTGCTACACCCGCTTTTCCTCTGTAATCCATTGCCATAGCACCAAAGTTGCTTAAAGGCAATTGTAAAGAACCAACGTTTTGTTGTTGTGCCACTCTACCTGTTACAGAACGGTCTACTTTATTTGTTAACCAGTCTTTACAAGCAACAGCTTCTAATTGAAGAACTTCGTTTAAGTAAGTGTCTAGTTTTTCTTCTTTATATTCGATATCAGAGAAACTTTCTGTTTGTTTCTCGTCAGTCATAATCGTTTTTGGAGGATTACCGAACATATCTTCCAATTTCCAGTCGATAGGTTTTTCGCCCGTAACTGAAGATTCAAAAGTGAACTGATGGTCGCCAGTAATATCACCAACTACATAGAAAGGTGCTCTTTCTCTTTCAGCTACTTTTTGTAGAGTATCAATATCTTTCTCCTGAATCACCAATCCCATTCTTTCCTGAGATTCGTTTCCGCAGATTTCTTTAGCAGAAAGGGTAGGGTCGCCCACAGGTAATTTAGATAAATCAATTTTACCACCTGTAGCCTCAACCAATTCAGAAAGACAGTTTAAGTGGCCACCTGCACCATGGTCATGTATAGATACGATTGGGTTGTGTCCGCTTTCCATCATCGCTCTGATAGCGTTGAAAACCCTTTTTTGCATTTCTGGGTTAGAACGTTGAATGGCGTTTAATTCAATAGCGCTGTTAGATGCTCCTGTATCTAAAGAAGATACTGCCGAACCACCCATACCAATGCGGTAGTTGTCGCCACCCATCACTACAATTTTATCTCCAGCTTTAGGATCGTTCTTTTTAGCATCTTTATACAAACCGTAGCCAATACCACCAGCTTGCATAATTACTTTATCAAAACCAAAACGTTTACCATTTTCTTCGTGTTCGAAAGTGAAAACAGAACCGTTAATTACCGGCTGACCAAATTTATTTCCAAAATCAGAAGCACCATTAGATGCTTTGATCAGGATGTCCATTGGTGTTTGGTATAACCAATCTCTTTCCGGCATACCGTTTTCCCAATCTCTTCCTTTTTCTAAACGAGAATAAGAAGTCATGTAAACTGCTGTTCCGGCTAAAGGTGCACTACCTATACCTCCAGCAATTCTGTCTCTAATTTCACCACCAGAACCTGTAGCGGCACCGTTGAAAGGCTCTACCGTAGTAGGGAAGTTGTGTGTTTCGGCTTTTAAAGAAAGTACAGAATCTACCTCTGTAACTTCAAAAAAGTCTGCTTTATCTTGTGTAGCCGGAGCAAATTGCTCCATTTTAGGCCCTTTAGTGAAAGAAACGTTATCCTTATAAGCAGAAACTACTTTGTTAGGATTGGTCTCCGTGGTCTTTTTGATTAATTTGAATAGAGAAAGTGGTTTTTCTTCACCATCTATAATAAAACGACCATTGAAGATTTTATGACGGCAGTGTTCCGAATTTACCTGAGAGAAACCAAAAACTTCAGAATCTGTTAGTTTACGTCCGTTTTTCTCGGCAACAGATTTTAAGTAATTGATTTCTTCGTCACTCAATGCCAAACCTTCTTCTTTATTGAAGGTGTCAATGTCATCAATATATTTAATAGGCTCTGGTTGGATATCGATTTCGAAAATATCCTGTCCCAGACCATTGTAAATTACTTCCAGCATGCTGTCGTGTGCAGCATTGGCGTTGTCTACTTCTGAAAATTCCTCGATACGTAAGATTCCCTGAATCCCCATGTTTTGGGTGATTTCTACAGCATTTGTTGCCCATGGGGTTAACATTTCTTTACGTGGCCCTTTAAAAAATCCCTCTAAAGTATTGTTATCTAATACTTTGCCGTCTAGCAGCCAGTTCAGTTTTTCTTTGTCTTCTGAGGAGATTGGGTTTTGAGAATGGATGGCGTAAATACTACCACTATTGCTTTTAGCAAAAACGATCATGATTCTACTTTAGATTGAAAGCGCAAAGATACATAAATCACTTTGTTTATAGGAGCTTTTTTTAAGATTATATGTGTTATTTTATACTGTTTTGTAGATTGGTTTCTTTTTGTGTGGATGGTTTGAGGTTTTAATAGTCGATAGTCAATAGACCATTGTCCATAGTTGATTGACTATAGTTCATCATTGATCGTTATAAATCATTCATAGTTATAATCGTTCATCATTCAGAAGTTTATCGTTTCTACCTTAAATAAACTCCGTCACCCTGAGGTATTCGAAGGGTCTGTTTGTTGATTGGTAATGACTGTTAATACTTGCTGTGCTAAGATTTTGATAATGAGATTGCTTCGTTCCTCGCAATGACGATTTGTTTTGTAGTCCATTGTCCATAGTCGATAGACCATGGCTCATCATTCACTAGCTATAATCGTTCATAGTTATAACAGTTCATCGTTTTAAAAATTCATCGTTCAGAAGTTTATCGTTTCTACCCTAAATAAACGACGTCACCCTGAGGCACTCGAAGGGTCTGTTTGTTGATTGGCGATGACTGTTATTATTTGAGTGTTATTTTATTTGCCTTTACTCATGGCTTTCCGGCTTCTTGACCAGCCTAGTCAAGATACTTTTTTCCGCAAAAAGTATCCAAAAACTCTCCGCTACGCCCAATTCTTTGAAAAGGTTTTGCTAGGGCTTGACCTGTGTGTTCCGAATTGTTCTGATGCGGAATTTAAAGCTAAACGGATGTTTGTTATTCGGCCAAATCTTATCAGGACGTTTGATGTTCTTAGCAATGGCTTGTAGTAGTTCATCATTCATAGTTATATAGTCCAGAGTTTATTGTTTTAACAGTTCATCATTCATAAGTTTATCGTTTCTACCTTAAATAAACGATGTCACCCAGAGGCACTCGAAGGGTCTGTTGGTTGATTAGCAATGACTGTTAATACTTATTATTATGCTAATATTTTGATAATGAGATTACTTCGTTCCTCGTAATGGCGATTTGTTTTGTAGTCAATTGTCCATAGTCGATAGACCATAGTTTATTATTTTAACATTCATAAGTTATAATCGTTCATCATTCTAAAGCAGTTCATCGTTTCTACTTTAAATAAACGACGTCACCCTGAGGCACTCGAAGGGTCTGTTTGTTGATTGGCGATGACTGTTAATACTTTCTGTGCTAAGATTTTGATAATGAGATTACTTCGTTCCTCGTAATGACGATTTGTTTTGTAGTCAATTGTCCATAGTCGATAGACCATAGTTTATTGTTTCAACATTCATCATTCATAGTTATAATCATTCATAGTTTCATATAGTTCATCATTACAATAATTCATCATTCAGAAGTTCCCCATAAAAGCAAGGCAATTTTTTGATAATTAAAGCAAAATTCTATTATTACTACACAAAAATTGATTGATTTAAATCAAGATATAGCAGTGTTTCTGATACGGCTGAGTGTTTCGGGAGCCATATTAAGAAAAGAAGCAATCTGTCCCAGTTTTAGACGAGAGAGTGCCCATGGCATCAGCTCTTTAAATTTGGTATAACGTACAGAACGGTTGAGGTAGAGGAGTAAGGCTGTATGCTGGTCTTTCAGACAATGCGAGTATTCCAGTAAAAAGCGGGCAATATAATTCGACTCCGGATACAATTGGTACATACTTATCAGATCCCGATAATGCAACCCTAATAAATAGGAGTTTTCTTCTGCAAAGACGGTACAATGCGATTTTTGATGTATATGAAAGCTACGATGTTCTATCAGAAAATCCTGTTCTTTATAAAAAGCGGTAATCTGTTTACGCTCTTCTATGTGTGTATATGAAACCAAAAGTCCGTTTATAACAAAGTAAACCATTTGCAAAATTTCTCCCTGATTATAAAGAACGTCATTTTTTGAAATTCTTAAAATACGGAGGCGATGTAGCAGAAATATTTTCAAACTTTCTGATAAAGGATGTATTTCATCCAGATATTTTAAGAGTAAATTTCTTTCCATAGCATTATTTGATTTGGGTTAACTTATGTTTAAACTAACAAGATTAAATTAGAGTTACAAACTTATTTTTTATTTCCTGACGTATATAAATTTAATTTTTTAAAAAATAATACTGCTATGATTGAAATTTTACAATTTTTACAAGAGCTCCCAGTGATTAAAGGTGAGATTCAACAAATCGCTGAATTATTGAAAAACATAATGGAATTGAAGCTTAAAGAGGGGCAGCTTCAGGCCTTAGAAAAAGACCATCTGGTAGATTCCAGTAAAGTGAAACAACTATTGGGTATCAGCGATAGTACTTTGTTGCGTTATAAACAGAAGGGTATTCTGGTTCCAAGAGCATTGGGTGGCAAGTTTTATCTGTTGTCGGATATTTATGCCGTGGAACAGCAGTTTAACAAAGACAGCTGAATTTCATATCCCGATATCGTCTTTTTCCAAAGACGGTATCGGGGCAGAAAATTAAAAAATCAAAATTTTTGTAGTCCATAATTCATAGTCCATAGTCGATGGTCCATGGTCGATGGTTCATCATTAAAAACTCAGCATTCATAAACTCCTTACGTTTTTCCCTCATTTCACCCTCTGTTCTCTTAATCTCCTCCGTACCATCTCCTTTGCAAAGCTTACGTTTTTCTTACGCTTCTCCTACAGTTCTCTTACGTTCCTCTTACGCGGGGCTTACGTTTCTCTTACGTAGCGCTTACGTAACGTAGAAAAAAACTAAGAAAAAGGTAGTAAAAACGCAGGTAAACTACCGGATGAGGTCACCGTTTGCTTATAACCAGTTTCTGTAATTTCTGGTAAAAACGAAAAACAGGAGATCCAAAACTATCAATATCAGTCAATGTTGGTCAATACCCATCAATAAGCGTCACGCTGTTTTTTGTTGCATATCAGTGCTTTATGTTTGTTTTATGGCAGGCAAAATATACCGGTATCAGCAAGTGGCCATGTGGTTTAATTATTAATTTTTAAAATCAAAAAAAATGGGACGTTATAATCGAGGAATACTCGGGAACTTTTCCGGCAAGGTCGGAACGGTTATAGGCAGTCATTGGAAGGGCATAGACTATATGCGCAGTCTTCCCAGAAAATCGGGCAAGGCGCCCTCAGAAAGTCAGCTACAGCAGCATTTGAAGTTTGCACTGGCAGTACATTTCAACAAACCTATCAGTGCGCTGGTAAATACAGGTTTCGGTAATCTGGCTAAAAAGCGGGTAAGTGGTTATAATCTGGCGGTGCAATACACTATGAAGCATGCCATTACAGGTGCTTTTCCTAATTATGAGCTTGATTACAGTAAGCTGGTCATCAGTTCGGGGTCTTTGGCTCCGGTTACAGACGCTGTAGCTACTTCATCGGCACCTAAAAGTTTAATCATTAGCTGGGAAAATAATGCTGTGGGCGAGCATAATGCACATGCAGACGACAAGCTTATGTTTTTGGTGTATAACCCGGCAAAAGCGCGTTATATCTTTCTGATAGAAGGGGAAAGCCGTGAGAATGAAAGTCAGGAGATTACCGTACCGCTTAATTTTTCGGGAGATGAAGTAGAGGTTTATGCTGCTTTTATTTCCAGAGACGGCAATCAGGTATCTGACAGTGCCTACGTTGGTAAAGTGCTGATTGCTTCTTAAAGATGGACCTCTCGGAAGAAAAGAATGCAATTGTTTAGCGAAGTAAGGGACGAGAGCCTGAGTTGAGCTAAAATAAATCCTGCTCTATTTTACAAGAGGCGGGGTAAGCAGGTGTCTTCTGAGATGGTTTCATGGCTGTTGAAGTGGATGTATATGCGGCCTTATAAGTGCTGTGTTTTATCTGAAACAGCTTAAATAGCTCCCTCTGTCATTGGGGATTACCTCTGTCGGGGGAGCTTTTGTTTTTTATTTCACTCAAAATTTCTGTATGATGATTACTTTAAAAATTTTTCAATTTTCTTTTAAGCCCTATGCGGTGCTGCTGTTTTTTAGTATGCTCTTATTGCTATGGTGGAGCGCACCTCTATGGGTTTACCGGGTAGATAGTACCATTGGTTTGGTAGATCAGGGAATATGGTACCTGATTGTTCTGGCTATTCTGGTATTTATGTTGCTATTGGCCTTGTGCTGGTGGCTTTTAGAACATTTTTTGCATACGCTGGGACTTCCGGATATATATGCTATGGTTTCACAAATTAAAATACTTTCGATATGGCAGCAACTCGTATTTTACTGGGCTTCTTTTGCCTTATTGCTATCTACGGCCATAGCCTGTCTGGTGGCTATCTGTTAAAGAAACAGCAGGCTGACCTGCAAAGCAGAAACCGGATTGTACAGCTGGCCCGTAACGAAATTGGCGTACGGGAGCTTACGGGGAATAATGATGGTAAACGGGTGGCCGAATACCTGAAAGCGGTGGGCTTGCAGCAAGGATCGCCCTGGTGTGCCGCATTTGTAAGCTGGGTTTTCCGACAGGCTGGCTTTGCGCTGCCCCGTACGGCATGGTCTCCGGCTATGTTTAATGCTTCGGTAAATGTAAAGGAGGCACAAACGGCTGTGGTTTTCGGTATCTACTTTCCGGAGCTGAAAAGGGTCGCTCATGTAGGATTGGTGGAAAGGGTAGATGGCGACTGGCTGATGACTATTGAAGGCAATACCAATGTGACCGGATCACGGGAGGGCGATGGCGTATACCGTAAAAGAAGGCATCAAAAAACGATTTACCGCTATGCCGATTGGGTAGGAAAGGAAGGCGGGTTATGAACGTCTTTAGCTATAGCGTTGCTATCCTGTTGCTGTTGGCCTGTTGCGCTCGTAAATCTTCCCATTATCGATCTGTCAGCAAAGATTCTCTGGTTTTAAATGTGCAGACAAACTTACGGGACAGTAGCGCATTGTCAGAGATAAGCCGTGAATGGGATCATGCTCATTCAGAGCTTTATCAGGTCTCCATTATCTCACAACAGCCCTTTCAGTGGTATCCGGATTCGGGTGTACGTTTGGATGGTGGACAGTTGGTGATTTCCAGATTGAAACAGAATAGGCAGAGGGAAAAAATGATGGATCAGAGGGAACAGCATTTGCTCAAAGGAGAAGAAAAGAGGGCAATAGAAAGGAAGCAAATTAAGCAAAAGGAGGTAAGGCAGGATAAGCGGGGGAATGGTTTTAAGTGGATTGTAGGAGGTGTGCTGATATTGTTGGGTTTGGGATGGTGGTGGGTGAGAAGGTGAAGGGATTGGATTGGCATTCAAATATTGATTGATTTTTAATAATTCAATATTTAATTTGGATGATGAGAACGCTCTCCGGTTGGGGAGCGTTTTTGTTTATCTTTTTGTTGATTGAATGTATCTACATTCTTTTTATATTCGAACCTTACTTGTAAATAAGGATTATTAGAATGAAAAAGTCTGAAATTCAACAGAATCTGCAACAGATAATAAATAATATAGATGAAGAAAATTTTATTTATAATTTTCTTTTGGCTTTTGGACTTTCTAAAACGACTATTACTAGACTAAAAAAGGGAGATTATAATTTATCGAATAAGGAAGGAGAGTTATTTTATAAAAGCAAAATCTTCTTTAAAATTGAAGAAACAGGTAACTTATTAAATAAAATTGATGAGTTGTCAAAAAGCGACAAAGTTCTTAAACATCGTCCTCGCTTTATATTTTTAACTGACTTCAAAACTATAATTGCTACTGATACTAAGCTAAAAACAAATAAAGATTTTTCTTTTTCTGAACTTCCTAAATACATAGATTTCTTTTTACCTCTATCTGGTGCTGAAATTTATAGAGTTAGTACCGATAACAAAGCTGATAGAGAGGCTGCCTATAAATTAGGAGAATTATATGAGATATTAGTTACAGACAATCAGGATTGGATAGCAGAAGGGAGTCATCAACTTAATATCTTTCTTTCCAGATTGTTATTCTGCTTTTTTGCGGAAGATACGGGTATATTTAATCAAAAAAGTATTTTCATAGAGACATTGGTCAATAATACAAAAGAAGATGGTTCTGATATAGATAAATTTCTAAATTTATTATTTAAAAAGCTAAATTCTGAAACTAACGACTTCCCTGATTATTTACAAAAGTTCCCTTATGTAAATGGAGGATTATTTAAAGATTCTATTAAAAGTCCAAAATTCACGAAAAAGTCAAGAAATATTTTAGTTTCTTCAGGAGAATTAGATTGGAGCGAAATTAACCCCGATATTTTTGGTTCAATGATTCAAGCAGTCGCAGATCCTATTGAACGTAGTGATTTGGGTATGCACTATACTTCTGTTCCAAATATTCTAAAATTAATCAGACCATTGTTTTTAGATGAACTGGAGGAAGAATTCGAAAAGAATTTTGATAACTATAATGGTTTGAGAAAGTTAATAAATAGAATATCCAAAATTAAATTCTTTGATCCTGCTTGTGGTAGTGGTAATTTTTTGATTATCACGTACAAAGAAATCCGAGCTTTCGAGATAAAAATAATTAAAAGACTTATTGACTTAATTCCTCAAGGACAAACTATACCTATTTATTTTACTTCTATACAGCTTTCTCAATTTTATGGGATTGAGATTAAAGACTTTGCTCATGAAATGGCTATTTTATCTTTGTGGTTAGCAGAACATCAAATGAACCAAGTTTTTGAAACAGAACTGTTAGACTATGGACAAGTTAAACCAATTTTACCTTTAAAACAGGCAGGAAATATAATTTGTGGAAATGCAACGAGGATAAATTGGGAAATAGTCTGTTCAAAAAGTGGAGCAGATGAGATTTATATTATAGGTAATCCGCCTTACTATGGGGCTAGAAAACAAGATAATAATCAAAAAGAGGATATCGAATTTAATTTTGGAAAAGGCAAAGGAAGTAATAATTTAGATTACATCTCTATATGGTTCTATAAGGGAAGTAAATATATAGAGGGAATTAATGCAAGTTTAGCTTTTGTTTCTACTAATTCCATATGTCAAGGGGAACAGGTTTCGTTATTATGGCCTAAAATTTTTAAAATTAATGTAGAAATTTCATTTGCTTACTATTCTTATAAATGGACAAATAATGCAAAAGGAAATGCAGGGGTTACTGTAGTTATAATTGGGTTAACAAATAAGACAAGTAAACAGAAGTATCTTTATTTAGGTAATATTAAAAGAGAAGCAAAAAACATAAATGCATATTTGTTAGATTATAAGGATATTTACGTTGTATCTAGGTTAAAACCGTTATCAAGGCTGCCAGAAATGAATTTTGGTAATATGGCTAATGACGGAGGTTATCTATTTTTAACTTCTGAAGAGAGAGAGGATTTAATTAAACAAAATCCTGAAACGTTAAAGTATATAAAAAAATTATATGGCTCATTAGAATTCATTAGGGGACTTGATAAATATTGCTTATGGATAGAAGATAAAGATTTAGATTATGCATCGAGTATAAATTTTATTAAAAATAGAATTAAAGGAACTCAAAATTCTCGATTACAAAGTAAAAGAAAAGCGACTAATAAATTAGCTGCAATTTCTCACAAATTTGCAGAGATTAGACATCAAAATTCAGAAGCTATCTTTATTCCAAGCGTCTCTTCTGAAAAAAGAAATTATATTCCGTTAGGTTTTTTAAACAAGGATGATATAATTGTAGCTCCAAATTTAGCTATTTATGATGCACAGCCTTGGCTTTTTGGTGTTCTTCATTCTAAGATGCACATGATTTGGGTTGATGCCATAGGTGGAAAGTTAGAGACACGATATAGATACTCAGCAAAATTATGCTATAACACTTTTCCTTTTCCAAATATTTCTGAAAAGCAAAAGGAAATTATTAACCAATATGTTTTTGCTATTTTGGATGAACGAGCTAAATATCAAGACAAAACTATTGCATGGATGTATAATCCAGAAACGATGCCTTTAAATCTTAAAAAAGTACATCAGGAATTGGATGAAGCTATAGAAAGAATTTATAGATTAGCTCCGTTTAATTCAGATGCAGAGCGTTTAGAATATCTTTTTAAACTCTATGAAGAGATGATAAAAAAGGATACCTTATTCGCTAAAGAAAAGAAGGTTAAGAAGAAGAAAATCCAGTAATTATCAAAAGTCAATAGAATGCAGAATAGTGAATATATCAAACCTATAAACTTGGTTAGTGTCACTTATGCCCAAACAGGTAAAAGTAAGCAAACTAATGAACTTGGCATGCGGGAAATGCAGGCAAAAGCTTATGAAGCCCGTACAGCTAAGTATTTGCTATTGAAAGCTCCACCAGCATCGGGTAAATCAAGAGCATTAATGTTTATTGCTTTGGATAAGTTGATAAATCAAGGTTTAAAAAAAGTTATAGTCGCCGTACCCGAACGCTCCATAGGTAACTCTTTTATCCCTACAGAATTAACCAAATATGGATTTTATTCTAATTGGGAGCCAAATCAAAAATATAATTTATGTACACCGGGAAGTGATACAAGCAAAGTAAAAGCGTTTCACCATTTTTTACAGAGTAGCGAACAAATATTAATTTGTACACATGCTACTTTACGTTTTGCTTTTGAAGGACTAAATGAAAAAGATTTAGATAATTGCTTGATAGCAATTGATGAGTTTCATCATGTATCTGCTGACGGAGACAATAAATTGGGTAATGTGATGCGTAATATCATGGAGAAATCAAGTGCACATATTGTTGCTATGACAGGTTCTTATTTTCGAGGTGATAGCATTCCTGTATTATTGCCAGAAGATGAAAAAAAGTTTATAAAAGTGACCTACAACTATTATGACCAGTTAAATGGATATGAATATTTAAAATCTCTGGGAATTGGATACCATTTCTATCAAGGGAGATATTATAAAGTCCAGCCAGAAAGAAAAATGTCTGCTTTGGAAGAGATTTTAGACGAAAATTTAAAAACTATTATACATATTCCAAGTGTTAATTCTGTTGAATCTTCAAAAGATAAATATGAAGAGGTAAATCATGTAATAGATTGTATAGGAGAACTAGAGTATCAAGATTCCGAAACAGGAGTTATGTATGTGAAAAGTAAGCGTTCTGGTAGAATACTTAAAATTGCAGATTTAGTTAACGATAATCAAACAGAAAGGGATAAGATTGTTGCCTATTTAAGGGGAGTTAGTTCTCCGGATGATATAGATATGATTATTGCGTTAGGAATGGCAAAAGAAGGTTTCGATTGGCCGTTCTGTCAACATGCTCTAACAATTGGTTATCGTGGATCATTAACAGAAATTATTCAAATTATTGGTAGAGCAACCAGAGATAGTGATAATAAAACACATGCTCAGTTTACTAATCTTATTGCGCAACCTGATGCCGTAGATGACGAAGTTAAATTAGCAGTAAATAATATGCTGAAGGCTATTACGGCATCTTTACTTATGGAGCAAGTTTTAGCTCCTAATTTTAAGTTTAAACCAATGGATTTTGACGATGATGGGGAAAAAAATGGAGATGAACATAATGAAAATACGATTAAAATAAGAGGATTTAAAGCGCCGACTTCACAAAGAGCAAAAGATATTATAGAAAGTGATTTAAATGATTTGAAGGCAAAAATATTACAAGATGATACTATGCTCAAAGCTTTACCGGGAAATATTGAACCGGAAGTGATAAATACTGTTTTAATACCAAAAATAATTAGAGAAGTTTACCCAGATTTAAGTGAAGAGGATGTAGAGGCAGTTAGACAATATGTAGTTATAGATTCTGTTATTAAAAATAGTACAGTTGAAGAACAGGGTTCAAAGAAATTTATAAGAATGGCAGGTAGCTTTGTGAATATTGATGATATTCATATAGATTTAATAGATACTATAAATCCATTCCAAAAAGCCTTTGAAATATTGTCAAAAAGTGTTACAACCTCTGTCTTAAAAACGATTCAAGATACTATTAATGTAACTAAACTAGAGATTACGGAAGAAGAAGCTATTATACTTTGGCCAAAAATAAAAGATTGGGTACAAAGAACAGGTGAAAAGCCTAATATTCAATCATACGATCCTAAAGAGCAAAGAATGGCACAAGCTTTATTATTTTTACAAGACGCAAAGAGAAAAAGGGAACAAAATGGCTAAATCTTTAGATGATATATTTAATGATGATGATTTTGGACTACTAGATTCAAAAGATAAAAAGTCATTTGTTAAGACAGATGAGGATAGACTTATAGATTCTTTTGAAGAAATAAATATATTTTATGAAAAGAATAATAGAGAGCCATCAACGAGTTCTATGTCTGAGTATGGAATTTATGCCAGACTAAAAGAAATTAGGAATAATGAAGACAAGAAAATTATTCTTAAACCCTTTGACCGTTTCAATTTACTAGGGGAAGTAGAAATAAAAAATGAAAGCATAGAAGATATTTTTAATGATGATTCTGGACTTTTAGAGATTGAAGGAGATATATCAATTTTTGATTTTAAACATACTCCAACAGAGTCAGATAGGGCTAAATCTGATTATATAGCACAAAGAAAGCGACTATCTGAAAGGGAATTTAAGAAATATGAAGCTATGTTTCAGCAGGTTCACAAAGAACTTAAAGAGGGTAAGAGAAAATTGCTTCCATTTAATGATGCTGAAAAGAACTTAGTAGAAGGAAATTATTATTTAGTGGATGGACTTTTGGCTTATTTAGAAGTCTCTAATGCAGCAAAAGTATTCAAAGAAAATAAATCTGGCGATAGAGTAAGATTAGAGGGTAGAACTGTGACTATATTTGAAAACGGAACAGTATCGAATCTTTTATTTAGATCTTTAGCGAAAGCAATTCAAAAGAATGGCAAGTTAGTTACTAATACAGATGGAGGCATCGAGGATGAACTGTTTAAAAATTCTTGGTTAGTATCAGAAGAAGACGTAAAGAGTGGATGGATTTATATTTTAAAATCTAAATCTCAAAAGCCAGAGATTAAAGAAATTTCGAATCTTTTTAAACTGGGTTTTTCTACTGTTCCTGTTTTGGAAAGAATTAAAAATGCATCAAAAGAAGCAACTTATTTATTTGATGATGTTGAAATAGTAGCAAGCTATAAATGTTACAATATCAATATGCAACAATTAGAAAATCTGCTTCATCGTTTTTTTGCAAAAACATGTTTAGATATAGATTTATTCGATAAAAAAGGAAAAAGGTATATTCCGAGAGAGTGGTTTGTAGTTCCTCTAGAAATTATAAATGAAGCTATAGATTTAATGCTAAATAATACAATTATGAATTATAGATATGATTTAGCTAGAAGGAGGATTTGTTTGAAATAACATATTAACAGAATTGGCTAGTTTAGTTCTTGTGTATGTATTTTATAAATTAGTAATTTGTTGTTTTTATAGTTGTTTAGGTGTATTTTAATTTAATCAATTTTAAGTGTTAATGAATAGAGATAGCATATTTATTAGTCATGCAACACCACAAGATAATGAGTTTTCTATTTGGCTTACATCACGATTAGAAATGTTAGGCTATAAAGTTTGGATAGACAAAGAAGGTTTATTAGGAGGTGAGAGATTTTGGGTTACTATACAGCAAGCAATTCAATCCTCAGCTAAGGTATTATTTGTTTATTCAAAAAATATTGTTACAAATGAAGGGATTCTTAAACAAGGTATTGAAAATGAGATTGAATATGCAAAAAGCATAGCATTGCAGTTTCACATTCAAGACTATATTATCCCCCTACATATAGATGATTCACCATATAATTTAGCTATAGGGCTTCCTAATATAAACCATATTCCTTTTAATAATAATTGGGCGGAAGGCCTAAAAATTTTAAAAAAGAAATTAGAGAAAGATAGCATTCCACAGATCTTTGATACTTCAAAATCTGTTATGGCAGAATGGTATGAAAATGAATATATTTCCAATTGTTCTATTATTCCCAAAACAGAGTTATTTTATACTTCGTGGTGGTCAGTATCAGATTTACCAAAGGAGTTTTATATGTATCAATTTTCGAATGAAGTACAGGCAAAAGCAATTAGGAACTCAAATCAAACTATTCCTGTAAGTCTTATGTCAAATGTCTTATCGACATTTGATGCAAAGTTGAGTTTTGTAGTTAATAGAGACGATGAAAATATAGAGCTTAAACCAGTTCACACTTATATTTATTCTTTAAATGATATTTTATATGGGTTTGAGTCAGACAAATTTCCACAACATAGGGATGTAGAAAATCACTTTAAAAGATTACTTTATCGGGTGGTATCAAACTTTTTGATATATAAAGGACTGTGGAGAAACGAAATGTCTAATAAACGACTAGCATACTTTCTACCTAAATATGAAAAAATTAAAAAGATAGATTTTACATATCCTTATAGCAATAGGAAAAAATCCAAATCTATCTTAGGCAAATTTGAAAGTATAGGTATGTGGCATTATGCCGTATCAATTCAACCCATGTTATTTCCATTTGTTGGGTTTTCTTTAAAATCTCATATTTTATTTACATCGGATGGATTTAAAATTATTGATGATGATAAGAAACAACATTCTTATAGAAGAAAAAAAGGTAAGCGTTTCTTTAATGAAGAATGGAGAGATTTATTGTTGGCCTTTCTGCAAAGGCTAAAAGATGATAATGAGGAGATAAAGATTAAGGTGTCTCAAGAGGGTTTAGTTATGAAGATGAAAGAATGGCCTGAAATGTTTTGGAGTGAAGTAGGATATAATGACCCGAACTCAAAGATGGATCTTGATAAAATAGAAGATTATTACGAAGAAATAACGGAAGAAAGTAATGATTGAACCTGTTCTTGCATATATCAATGAACCCTTTCTAACTTTTGGAAATGGGCAACAGGCTATAGATCCACGTGATGGACTATTATTATTTGGTCCTTTTGATCATATGAAGGTCCGGGGAATTAAAAATGTTGGTATAATAGGACCAAAAGAGTTAAGAAAGAAGATGATTAATTACCTGAACAAAATTCATTCTCCAATTATTAATTCGGATACTAATATTGCTCGACCAAATTTTCCAGGGTTAGAAACAATTTTTGGTATATCAGTGAATTTTGAAAATATTATAGAAGTTGAGGTTAAAAAAGAAGATATTGAAAATTATCTTAAATATACAGATTCTCACCAAAGAGTACATAATTGGGTTAACCTCTACGTTAATCCACTTATTAAATACACAGAGAATGAAGAGATGCCTGCAGATGTATGGTTTGTTGTAATTCCTGAAGACATATTTAGGTTTGGCAGACCTAATTCTAGAATTCAGAAAGCTGAAGACAATATTGACATTGGATTGAAAAAGCAAGATCGAAATACTAGTCAGCTAGATATGTTCTTTCAAGAAGAGAAAGATATTCTTAGAGAAGCCTATGAATTTGAAGTGAATTTTCATAATCAACTTAAAGCAAAGATATTACATTCCAAGATTGTTACACAAATAATAAGAGAAAGCAAAATTGCGTATGAGGATATACTAAGTCCTAAGCAAATTGAAGAAGAAAGGAAGTTTGATACAGCAAAGGCATGGAATATATCAAATACACTTTATTATAAATTAGGAGGACTACCATGGAAATTGGGAGAAGTAAGAGAAGGAGTTTGCTATCTAGGTCTGGTCTATAAAAAAACTGAGGCAGATTCGAAGAATAAAAATGCATGTTGTGCAGCTCAAATGTTTTTGGACTCAGGTGATGGTATGGTCTTTCGAGGTAATGTAGGTCCTTGGTGGAATCCTAAAACTGGAGAGTTTCATCTTTCCAAAGAAGATGCTTATGAAATTGTATCACAATCAATAGAAGCATACCATAGTAGGTTTGGTAATTATCCGAATGAAATTTTTATTCATGCAAAAACATTTTTTGATGATACAGAATGGGAAGGTTTTGAGGAGGCTGTAAATGGTAAATCAAAGATTATTGGTATTAGAATAAGGCAAGATAATACCTTTAAACTTTACCGACAAGGGCAGTATTGTGTTCCTAGAGGAACTATGTTACAGTATAATGATCAAAGGGCCTTTTTGTGGACAAAAGGTTTTATTCCAAGATTTAAAACTCAGATTGGCTTAGAAACTCCAAACCCAATAGATGTATCTATTACAAGAGGATATGCAGAAATAGATGTGGTTTGTAAAGATATCTTAAGTTTAACAAAGTTAAATTATAATGCTTGTATTTATGGTGATGGTGTACCTGTAACGTTGAAATTTGCAGATTCTATAGGGGAAATCCTCACCGCTGGTAAAGAAATAAAAACAGGTGTACTTCCATTTAAGCATTATATTTAAACCAGTGATAAGTATAATTAATTTTAAAATTACATAATCAGAAACTTCATTCTTGCCAAACGGATACAGAATAAGTACTAATGTACTACTCGATATGGTTGCGGATCCTGTGGCGTTTATAAAATTAAATGAAAATAATAATCAATAATTAAGCAATAATAATGATTGATATTTCTCAACAATTAGACAGTATTTTTAAAGATATTGAAAGTAAGAAGTCTATTTTCACTGTTCCTACAGTATATAGTTCTTCGTATTTTCCAGAACTAGTTGAAAAAAGGTTAGAAAAGTACTATGAATTTTTATCAGATTACAACATTGGCAAAAGGCTAAATGTTATATTCCGAAACATAGAGCAAAGAAGTTCTGATGGCGATTTGTCACTCTTAAAGAAAGTACGTGGTTTTATAACAGCTATAAACAATTCAATCAGTAATTACTATGATGGTTATATGAACAAAGCATACGATGGCTTCAGCAACTCTTTAAACAAGGTAATTGAGTTTCATAACAACATAGCAGTGAGCTATATTGAGCCATATGAAAGTTTTTATAAAATTAGAGTTGACAAAAAATTAAGTCTTAAGAATAGAGATGATAACTTTCATATCCCTTTTAACTTGAGACATTTCTGTGCAACTCAGAGATATAGTATTCCTGGAGTTCCTTCAATTTATTTAGGAGCAACGTCATATTTGTCTTATGAAGAACTCGGACGGCCTAATATTTCAACCAGTTATATTTCTAGATTTGAAACAAAAAAAATAATTAGAATAATTGAAATTCAGACGATTCATAATTTCTTAAAGTTTTCAAATGATGGCGAAATATCAGGTAGATTTAAAAACGTTTTAAGGTACTTAATACTGTTTCCTCTTTATTTTACAACGACAATAAGAGTTGTTGAAACTAGTGCAAGTTTTAAAACGGAATATATTATTCCACAATTATTAATGCAATTTATTGGAGCTTCGAATAAAGGCGATGATGCAATACGAGGAGTTAAATTTCCTTCATCAAAACTAATTTATAATACAGATGATGACCATCTGCATTTTAGCTATGTATTCCCAATTGTAAAAAGCAACACAGTAGGATTCTGCAGTTTTCTCAGTAATGTATTCCATTTGTCTAAACCTAAATTAATATCTGATATTTTAGGTAAAGTTGATATCGGTAATTCTTTTATAAGCTATTCTAAGAGTGATTTTGCAATAATTGATAAGGAATTATTGAAGGAAAAAGTCGATGATGTCTTGATGGTTTAATTAGAAGAGGAAATAAATGAAAAGCTATTGGAAATTAGGCTGTAGATGGGGTAGTAAAAGTAAGGGTAAACCTTTATTTTTCGATTTGCTTATTAAGTACGGTATAGTAATAAGTTGGGAAAATAAAGATTACCGATGTGGCGGTAATATTTTGCTTACTGATGGACATACAGTATTAGGAGTAGCTAGAACAACCGACACCAGAAAACCAGTTTTTGATTTTCCTCATTATAAAGAAGAATTTGAAGCATTACAAATTGAGTATTGTCAGGATTTGTATGTGTATAATGCATATATAATTAAATTAGACCTAAATAATCGTTTTAGATTCCAAACTCAGACAGGTATATGTGGCATTAATAAGAAAGAAATTAGAGATAGGATGGATAGTATCTTAGCTTTTCACCGAAATGATTTTGAAAAAATGTTGAGTATAAAAAAATATATCGATCTTGTAAAGTACAAGAAGCAAATAATTCTGCAAGGTCCTCCAGGAACTGGTAAAACTAAATTAGCTAAAGAGATTGCTCGAGAAATTATTGGTTTTACTGCTCCGCTAAATAATGACAAGGAGCTTAATGAGGCATTGATTAAAAACTTTATTAAAGTTGGACAGAATTTCAATAGTGTGCATGGAAACACCTCTTATAAAGTTAAGGATGTACTTGATAATAAAATAATTCTTTCTGGCAATGATATAGAAGATAAATCCATTACTTATAATAAAATTATTGAGGTTTATAACTTAGGTAGATGGCAAAGGTCTTTAGATAACGGAAATGATCGTGGAGCTGGTGCAATTGCCAAATATATTTATGACAATATTGCTGAAAGAATTATAAAATCAAAAATCGGAGATTCAGAACAGTTTAAATTAGTTCAGTTTCATCCATCATACACTTACGAAGATTTTGTAAGAGGAATTGTTTCCGAGAGCAAAGGCGAAAATATTGAATATAAAAATATTAATAAGACGCTTGGTCTATTTGCAGAAGAGGCATTAAAAAACTATTTAGACAGCAAAAAGGATGTTGCAACTATTTCAAAGGAAAGTAGTATAAAGTCACATTTTGAAGCTTTTAAAGAATACTTAAATGATAAAATAGAAAATGCCGAAGGATATTTCTCTTTAACAAAAAGTGTCGGACTTATTTCTACTGATGATGAGAATGCTTTTCGTTATAAAGGTGAAAATGAAGGTTGGTTGAAAAACGGTAACAGGATATTGCATAAGGATATTTTACAAGCATATTCAGATGGTAATTTAGACAGACAAGACATTAAAAAAAATCAGAATATTTCAGGACTTGCAAGACAACATGCTAGCTATTTTGTAAGAGTTCTTAACTTATTCCAAGAATTCTTAGACAAGAATAAGTTGAAGGTTAAGGAAGTAAAAACTAGTGAAAAAGTTGCACTTCAAAATTATGTTCTAATCATTGATGAAATTAATCGGGCTAATTTGTCTTCTGTCTTGGGAGAATTAATCTATGCATTGGAGTACAGAGGAGAAGCTGTTGCAAGCATGTATGCAGTTGAAGATTCTATTAATGAGGATAAAAGTACATTAATACTACCTCCAAATCTCTATATCATTGGTACCATGAACACTGCCGATAGAAGTCTAGGTCATATTGATTATGCCATTAGAAGGCGTTTTGCTTTTGTAGATGTACTGCCAGAGTATTTGAATACTAATGATGAGCTAATTTTTCATAGCAACTTGTTTAGGGCAGTGTCTGAAATGTTTGTTAAAGACTTTGATCCCGAAATTAAATATACTGCTGAAAATACTCTTAATAATGATGTTTATTTGTCTAGTGAATTTGAAGCTAAAGATGTTTGGCTGGGCCATTCTTATTTTATCCAGATAATTGAAAAAGACGAAAAAGGAAATCAATTGCTAATTCCAGAAAATATGGAACTAAGATTGGAATATGAAATTAAGCCTATTTTAATGGAATATGTAAAAGATGGAGTACTTAAACCATCAGCAATTGATAAAATAAAAGAACTTACAATATAAAATGGGCATCTTTTTAAGAGAACATATTGCCCATACTTTAAAATTAACTGATGATTTCAATCTGATTAATACCAAAAAGATTGACTACTTGGATAATCATTTAGTATCAGAAATTAAGCCTCGCAAATTTAAAACCGAACGGGGGAAAGATTATTACTGTTTTAAATGTAAGGTTTCGGAAAAGGAAGTTGTATTACAATCTGACTATTTTGTAGGGATAGACTGGCTTACCAAAGGTCGGTTTATTCATGTTGAGCCTAAATTAAATATAGAAGTTTTAAAATCGTTTGAGAGAATTGTATCTATAAGCAATGATAATATTTCGGAAGAGGACATTCGAAACTTAGACAAAGAAGCTGCGGAGAGTACCCAAAAAAAAACTGTTCAAGAAGTTGACATTATTGCCATGCTTTTGGAAATGATGTCTCATACTGAAGTGGCAAAATACACCGATAATTTACTGTTTATAGACTGGGAAGCACCAGAAATTCCTATTAGCCAAAAACAAGATGTTTTAACACCTTTTTTAGTGGTTAAGTTTTTAAAGCTGCTTCAGGATATTGTTAAAAAAGGATTAAAAAAATCTTACTATAAGGTAACAGAAAACTTAAATAACAGAATAAAGGGGAAGGTTTTAGTAGGGCAACAAGTTAAGCAAAACATATTTAAAAATCGTTTTACAAATACGGTGTGCGAATATCAAGTATTTGGAGAAGATTCTGTAGAGAATCGTTTTTTGAAAAGAGTATATCTATTCTGTATCCAGTATGTAGAAAACAATACCAACTTTTTTAAAGATAAAAATAATATCCCTTGGATCATTAATTACATCCGCCCGGCCTTCGAAAAAATTAGTTCTGAAGTTGAATTACACGAAATAAAATATTTTAAGCATAATCCTTTCTTTAAAGAGTATAAAGAAGCTATAAAAATAGGGCAGTATATTTTAAAAAGGTTCTCTTATAATATTACAAAAACGGTTGAAGAACATATCTCTACCCCTCCATTTTGGATTGATATGCCAAAGATGTTTGAACTGTATGCTTTTGCTGGGTTGCTGAAGGCTAATCCCGAACTGACTGCCAAGCACTTTAACTATCAGTTTTCTACTTGTGGTAACTCTTTAGATTTTTTGATTTGCCATGAAAATTCTGACAAGAAGACCAAAATAGTTATAGATGCAAAATACAAAATTCGTTATCGCTATGGGCAAATTCATGAAGATATTAGACAGGTAGCAGGTTATGCCAGATTGAATAAGGTGAAAGGCGAAACTCCAATAATTAGTGGCGAAATAGCTTGTTTGATTGTTTATCCTAAGCCACTTGAGGATACTGAAAAAAACTTGGATAAATTAAATATTGAAAACTTATTAGACGAAGAAGTAAAAGCTTATCATGAAGTTTATAAGCTGGGAATTAATTTACCTTTAATGTAAGTAGATTTGGTGGAATATGGGGTTCTACCCCCGATGATAATTTATCGTTCCCCAACAGGGTTTGAACCTGAGTGTAATCTTTAAGAGGTCAATAGCCTTGATGCTTTTGTTATTTATTTGCTAATTTTGAAAAATCTAGTAACTCATCCACACTTACCTCTAATGCTTTTGCTAAATTTACTAAAATATAAGCAGTTGGATTAGCCCCTTGTTTTTCATACCTGTTGATGGCTTGTTTATCCTTCCCATCTAATATAGCAGCTAGTTCCGTTTGATCTAGTTTCCTTTCTAATCGAATTTGGGCAATTCTTTTACCTAAGTTTATTCTGAATTTTTCTAAATCAGCATCCATCTAAGCAATGTCCATAATAAATTAAAATAGTGGTCAACAAATTTGTTTACTTTTGTTTAGTTGTTTATATTTGAGTTTATAACAAGGTATTATAAAGAGTCTTACAATCGCAATTCTGACGCCGTGGTGTAAGACAGCAGAAATATCCCACTATCTATGTGTAGATGTACTATATTTGTTCATCGAAGTAGGTGTGGGCTCTGCTGTAAATCCGTATCACATAAGGCGTCAGAAACTTTAAGCGATTATGGTATGTAGAGCCCACACTTATTAATAGGTACTACTCGCTAAGACTCGTTACCATAAATAACGGGTATTATGAAAAAACAAAAAAAGCAGATTCTAAAAAGTATTCTACAGGAATATCTGGAGAGTTTATCCCTTATCCAATCTATCAAGTTTAACCGATTTGTTTTAAAAGTCCATGAAGATGGTCATCGAATACCTCTATTGGATTCTATATGGGTGATTCCCAATCAATAAACCAAATAAACCCACTATGAAGAAGAAACAAAAAGCCAGGATGGTAACCGTAGACATGTATCACAAGTATGCTGAGATAGATGAAATGTATTCCAGTAAAGTTAAAGCGGTGAAACTGAATATTCCATCCAACCTCCGGATGTTGTGTGCCATACTTGATGTGAAGGTGGAAACACTGTTAAATGATTTTATGTGGATGTTAAGTTACTCCCACCATCATTCCGCTTCAGGTAAACAGCGGAAAGCGGCAAAAAAGTTCTTTCTGTCCTGCAAATACGGTCAGCCGTTGTATACTAAAAAGCAGATCGGGCAGATGTTTGATGAATTAAAGGCCGAGCAAAAAATATATGAAACCATAGAGGGGATGGATCAGGAGGACAAGAAGCTGTTTTGGAAAAGTAACCATATGTATATGCAGCATTGGTTTAAACGTTGGTTTGAAAAGAACAGACACCAAGAGGACCTGTCGGTACTTAAAGAATATTGATTCTCTTTGCCCATACCCTTTATATCAAGATTATTAACCCTTAACCTATAAACCAAACATATTATGGAAACAACCATTTTAGCCAAACCGGAAAACACCAAGGAATTAAATGCCCTGGTAAGTCTATTACTGGAAAAGTTTAATCCGCTACAGATTTACCTATATGCGTATTACGAGGAGCAGTCGGCCTATAACAGCATCTTTCGTGAGGCGAGGCAGCAGGGAGAAAAAGTTTTTTACCTGCTGGTAGTAACGGAAGGGACAGCTTCAATGGAGAATGCTATCCAGCAATATGTAGATGCCTGTTATAAAGAGGCTAAAGCTATTATACATGCGCATGGTGAAGAAACGCTAAGGCTTAACCTGAACCAGTGCAATGGCTATTTTACAGCGGTGCTTAACCGTGGGGTGTTATTGTACAGTGCGGATGGATTGCTGGCAGTGCAAGCGGTGCAGGGACCTAATGCAGAGAAGCAATTGTTAAGGATTAAGGAGCAGTGGGAGCATCGTATCCATTTGTCCAAAGGCTTTCTACATGCTGCAGAGGAAGCGGTAGAGCATGGGGATGATCCTATCAGTATTTACCTGATGTACCAGGCGGTGGAGCAGACCTGTGTGGGTTTGATTGCCGTATTTATGGGCTATAAAACAGATATACGAAATTTAAGGCGATTGCTGTATGTATGTGGCTGTTTCTCTAAAAAGCCTTTGCAGCATTTTATGGGATCACCAGAGAATGAACAGTTGTTAAATATCATGATGAAGAGTTTCAGCGAGGTGCGTTATGGGAGTGATTTTGATTTGGAGGGGAGGTCACCGTTTCGTTTTTTGGAACTGGCAGAGGGTTTTGTGAAGTTGGCGGAGGGGATGGTTGGGGAGTTGTAGGTTTTGAGTTATAAGTAGTAAGTTATAGGTTTAAAGTGGTTGGAGATGACGGAGGAGCACCTTACTGGTTTAGGAGTTAGCAAAGCGACTCTTAAATCCAATTCATAAAACAGAGGACTTAGTCCGGCAAGAGGCAGGGGTTATAAATAAAGATAGTGTAGATATTTCGGACAGAGTCCTTGGTTTCAAAAGGCAATTTAAGTCATCCATTGGAGGACTTAAACGAGGAGGGGGGGATTTTCTGTACCTCGAAATAAAGAATTAATGCGAATTTTCAAGGATTTGGATTTGGTGGAGCAATTAGGTTCAGGTATTCCAAGGATTCTAAAAGCTTATGCGAAAGAGTGTTTTCAGTTTTCTGATGATTTTTTAAGACTGATCTTACCAGCTAGTGAACAACTTACCCCGCAAGATACCCCGCAAGTTGAGGAGTTGTTGAAGATTATGGTTGGACAGCATTCCAGACAGGAATTACAAGAGTTACTTGCATTAACTGATCGTGAAAACTTTAGATTGAATTACCTACAACCAGCCATCAATAATGGCTATGTGGTATTGACAATACCTGACAAACCTACTAGTAAAAACCAAAAGTACTATTTAACCGAAAAAGGAAAACAATATCTAAATTCCTTGTAATAACCATGAAATACACCGAAGCTCAATTAGAACAAGCCTTTATCCATAATAGCATAATCCTTGTTGTGAATAATTTTTTTGTCACAAATATTTACTAAATTTGTGACAAAACCAATAAAAAAATATGACAGAATCATCTAAAAATAAAATACAAGCAAAGATTTCTAAGTCTTCATTTGGCGAAATATTTTTTTTGGATGATTTTGCAAAGTATGGTTCTGCAGATAATATCCGCAAGGTACTTTCTCGTTTAGAGCAAGAGGGCATTGTAGAGCGTTTGGCACATGGTATTTATCTGAAACCTAAGAAAGATCCTTTATTAGGAACCATTTATCCGAATACCGAAGAAATTGCCAAACAAATAGCGCAACGAGATAAAGCCCGTATTGCTCCAACAGGGGTATTGGCTTTGTTTTTACTGGGGCTTACCACGCAGATCCCCTTAAAAGCGGTGTACTTAACAGATGGTTCGCAAAGGGCTATAGCTATAGGTAACAGAACCATTCAATTTAAAAAAACAGTTCCCAAAAGTTTTGCTATCAAAGACGAATTGTTGCATTTAATTGTGCAAGCCTTTAAAGAAACGAGTCAGCAAGAAGTATCTGCAGCGTTCTTAGAACAAATAAAACCTCACATTCTTCAATTAGATGAGCAAGTGATCCAAAAACAGTTAAAATTTGCTCCTGTATGGATTCAGAAACAGATTAATAATCTTTATACAGCGCATCAAAATGTGGATTAAGCTCACAAAAGAACAAAAAGTTCAGGTGCTTGAACAAACGGGTATAGCGAAAGGTTTGCCCGCTTTTGTGATAGAAAAAGATTGGTGGGTTTGTATTTTATTGAAAGCAATTTTTCAGTCTAAATATGCAAAATCTGTTATTTTTAAAGGTGGAACTTCGCTAAGCAAGGCCTATCATTTAATCCATCGATTTTCAGAGGATGTTGATTTAGTCATTAATCGTCATTTATTAGGGGTTGAAGAATTAACTTCAAAAACACAAATCAAAAAATTAAGAAAAGCTTCCGAAAGTTTTATTATCAATGAGTTTAGAGAGGAGTTGATTCATCAACTGGATCAATTAGGAATTGATAAAACCTTCTACGAAATTAAGTACAATGACCATGTAGATGACACCAGTGATCCGACTACTTTAGAGGTATATTATCAATCTGTAGTGCCTGTTAGCAATGCGTATGTTGAGCAAAGAGTTCTTTTAGAATTAGGTGCAAGATCGTTAGCATAACCCGCTGAAACTAAATCGATTATTTCATTTATAGACGAAAACTATAAAGGTTTACCTTTTGCGGAACCGGCATTTAAGGTGAGGGTTGTAGTGCCTACCCGAACTTTTATTGAGAAAGTTTTATTATTACACGAAGAGTTTTCTAAACCTATTGATAAAATTAGAACCGATAGATTAACGAGACATTTTTATGATTTAGAAAAATTAATGAAGGCAGAATATGGTCTGTTAGCTCTACAAAATGAAGAATTGTTTCATGCTATTGTAGAGCATAGAAAAACAGTTAACCCTATAAGAGGACTTGACTATTCAAATCATAAGAAAGGAAAAATAAAGATACTTCCGCCAGACGAAGTGCGCTCGAAATGGGAAGCGGACTATAAGACTATGCAAGAAAATATGATTGTTGGCGAAAGTTTGGGTTGGAAAGAATTATTGAATAGAATACAAGAGATTGAAAATAAATGGAATGAACAGGGTGAAAATAAGTAGCATAATTGAGCAGATATTTCTTATTTAATACAAAAACGTCCAAATAAGCATGTTTAAATGTGCTTATTTGGACAAACAAGTTTAACCTGTTAATAGACGCTACAGAATAAAAAAAAACTTAACTTGAAAAAGTTACTATGAAATACACCGAATTGCAATTAGAACAAGCATTTATCCACCTTTTGGAAACAGAAAATAAATACACCTAAATAAAAAAGTCCGTTAATTCAGTCATTTTTCTTATTTTTGTATGAAATAACATACATTTATGAAGAAGAAAATTGTTTTACCTCGATATAAAGACGCCTTAGGACAAATGGGTGAGCAAATTAAACTTGCCCGTAAACGTCGCAAATTAACGACGATACAAGTCGCAGAAAGAGCAGATATTGCTCGTTCTACTTTAAATTTAATAGAGAAAGGAGATCCAAGTGTGGCTATGGGAGCTTATTTTAATGTACTTCGTGTTTTAGGCTTGCAAGATGATTTTTTAAAGTTAGCAGCAGACGATACCTTCGGACGAAAATTACAAGATTTAGAGTTGTTATAAAATGGCAGTACAAAAAACAGATATTTATGTATATGCAGATTGGCAGGGGCTAGAAAGTCCAATGCTTATGGGGATTTTATCAGCCCATCAAGCCAAGGGGCGTAAAGCATTCAGCTTTTCGTATGATAAGCTATGGCTAAAATCTGGACATCACTATCAGTTAGATCCCGATTTGCATTTATTTGCTGGACCACAATTTGTCAACGAAAAAGAAAACTTTGGTCTTTTTTTGGACAGTATGCCCGATACTTGGGGACGTACACTAATGAAAAGACGTGAGGCCCAACTCGCTAAACAAAAAGGTGAAAAAGCAAAAACATTATACGATATCGATTTTTTATTGGGAGTCTATGACGAAACGCGTATGGGTGCTTTGCGTTTTAAGCTAGATCCAGAAGGAGAATTTCTAGATAACGATACAGCAAAGGCCACACCGCCTTGGTCTACCGTTAGAGAATTACAACAAGCGGTGGTTCATTACGAAAATGATACCGATAATGAAGCTATGACCAAATGGTTGCAACTATTGATAGCGCCTGGTTCTTCTTTGGGTGGGGCACGTCCGAAAGCCAATATTTTAGATGAAAATAAACATCCTTGGATTGCTAAATTTCCATCAAAAAATGATACCATCGATAAAGCAGCTTGGGAATATTTAGCATATCAATTAGCGATAGAAGCAGGCATAAATATGTCGAAATGCAAGATCGAGAAAATTAATGGATCGTACCATACTTTTTTTACCAAACGCTTTGATCGTGTAGGAACTCATCGAATTCATTTTGCATCGGCAATGACTATGACAGGTAATAATGAAGAAACTATTAAAAAGCAAGCAGCCAGTTATTTAGATATAGTGGAGTTTATCCAAACGCAAGGAACCAATATCAAAGAGAATCTAGCACAATTGTGGCGTAGAATCATCTTTAATATTGCTATATCCAATACAGACGACCATTTACGAAATCACGGATTTATTTTAACGAAAGAAGGTTGGATTTTATCACCAGCCTATGATTTAAATCCATCCATAGATAAAGAAGGTTTAGTATTGAATATTGATATGGATAACAATGCCTTAGATTTTGATTTGGCGAAAAGTGTTGGAGAGTATTTTCGACTAACATCCAAAGAAATGGATCAGATTATCAATGAAGTAATAGCTGTAGTTGCTAATTGGCAAGAGATTGCAAAACAAATTGGAATTTCCCGAGCTGAACATGAATTAATGGCAAGTGCTTTTAATATATAATGTATATTACATGTTATAAAAACTCAAAAATTGTAACATGTTATTATTTCATGTTACAAAAAAACAAAAAACTTAACTTGAAAAAGTTACTATGAAATACACCGAATTGCAATTAGAACAAGCATTTATCCACCTTTTGGAAACGGAGGGTTATCATTATATAGATGGGAAAGAATTATCGAGAGTTTCTAACCAAGAAGTTCTGATTAAGGAAGATTTACGTTCTTTTTTATTGAATCGTTACCCAGATTTAGAAGAAATAGAATTGGAAAGCATTGTCAACGAAATAGCTTTTCAGTCAGCTTCTAATCTGTATGATTCCAACAAATACATTTATTTGTAAATTATTAGCTGATGGTTTGATTTTTAAACGAAACAATCCACAAAAGAAAGATTTGCATATTCGATATATTGATATCGAGCATGTAGCTAATAATACATTCAAAATTGCCAATCAATTAGAAATTCAAGGTTCGGAATTGCGTATTCCGGATTTGATTTTATATCTCAACGGAATTCCTGTAGTGGTTTTTGAATTTAAAACCGCTATTGAAGAAGAAATTACCATTTATGATGCTTATAAGCAATTGACTGTACGTTACCGTAGAGATATTCCAGAATTGATGAAATACAATGTGTTTTGTGTGATTTCTGATGGTGTGAATAACAAAGCGGGTACGGTATTTTCGCCTTACGAATTTTACTACGGCTGGAACAAAATTACAGGAGATGAAAAGAAAGCACTGACAGGTATAGAAACCGCTACCTCTATTGTCCACGGAATGCTAAACCAAAGCAGATTGGTGGATATTATCCATCATTTTGTTTTATTTCCGGATACGTCTAAACATGAATTGAAGATACTGACACGCTATCCGCAATATTATGCTGCAAATAAGTTATATAAAAATATTCTAGCGCACCGTAAGCCTGAGGGAGATGGTAAAGGGGGAACTTATTTTGGAGCAACGGGATGTGGTAAAAGTTATACCATGTTGTATTTATCGCGTTTGTTAATGCGTTCTACAGATTTTGCCAGTCCCACGATTATTATTATATCGGACCGTACGGACCTGGATGACCAGTTATCTAAAGATTTTACCAATGCCAAAGATTTTATAGGCGACGAGAATATCATCAATATTGAATCGAGAGCTGATTTAAGAGCCCGTTTACGGGGTAGGGAAAGTGGCGGGGTATTCCTGACAACGGTTCAGAAATTTGCTGAAGATGACGAGATCCTATCAGATCGTTTTAATATTATCTGTATCTCTGATGAGGCGCATCGTTCGCAGGTTAATCTGGACTTAAAGGTAAAAATTGATGAGGAAAAAGGAGTGACCAAATCGTATGGCTTTGCTAAGTATTTACATGATTCCTTACCTTATGCAACCTACGTTGGTTTTACGGGGACACCTATAGATAAGACTTTAGAGGTGTTTGGCGATGTGGTGGATTCGTACACGATGTTTGAGTCTGTAAATGATGAGATTACTGTGCGTTTGGTGTATGAGGGCAGGGCAGCTAAAGTGAATTTGGATTATAATAAGGTACAGGAAATTGAAAATTATTATGAAAATGCACTGCAAGAAGGCGCTTCGGAATATCATGTAGAGTACAGTCAAAGAGCTATTGCAAAAATGGAAGTTGTTTTAGGGGATAGCGACCGTATTAAGGCTATTGCACAGGATTTTATAACGCATTACGAAAAGCGTATAGAAGAAAATGCAACAGTTGCCGGAAAAGTGATGTTTGTTTGTGCCTCACGTGGTATTGCCTATAAATTATACAAAGAAATTTTAGTTTTGCGCCCAGCATGGGGAGAGGTTATGCTTCCTGAGGGCTTAAATGAAAAAGAGCAGAAAGAAATTAAGCCTATAGAGCGTGTTAAGATGGTGATGACCCGTAACAAGGATGACGAAAAGGATTTATGGGACTTGTTGGGTAGTAAGGAGGAGCGCAAAGAACTGGATCGCCAGTTCAAACAGATTAAATCTAATTTCAAGATAGCCATTGTGGTAGATATGTGGCTGACGGGCTTTGATGTACCGTTTTTGGATACTATTTATATTGACAAGCCTTTGCAAACGCATAATCTGATTCAGACTATTTCTAGGGTAAATCGTAAATATCAGGGTAAAGATAGAGGGTTGGTGGTAGATTATATTGGTATCAAGAAAAATCTGAACCATGCTTTAGGATTATTTAATAATCAGACTGCGGATGATGATTTTGAAGATATCAGTCAGGCAGAGATTATTGTTCGTGATCAGATTGATTTACTTAGACAATTCTTCTATAAGTTTGATGCTTCAAAATATTACGATGGTTTGCCGGTAGAACGTTTACAGTGTTTAAATAAAGCGTCTGAATTGGTTTTGCAAACCGAGGAGTCGGAGAAGTTTTTTGTAAATGTAACCAAGAAATTAAAGTCTGCCTATAATTTGGTGAGTGGTTCGGAATTGTTTGCTTTAAGAGAGGTAGATGAAATTCATTTCTATTTTGCGGTAAAATCTATTGTAGTGAAGTTGACTAAAGGTGAGGCACCTGATACGGCACAGATGAATGAAAAGGTTGCTAAGCTGGTAGAAGAAGCAATTATTTCTGAAGGTGTTGAAGAGATTTTTAAACTGGATGATCATAAGGCAAATACGATTGATTTGTTTAATGATAAGTTTATTGAGAAGATAACAAATTTAGAATTACCGAATACTAAGATTAAAATTCTGGAGCGCTTATTAAAACAGACTATCAACGATTTTAAAAAGGTAAATAAGGTTAAGGGACAAGATTTTTCGGTACGCTTACAGGCAATTGTTAATAGATATAATGAGCGAAGCGAAAGGGATGTATTGGATTATGATGGTATCCAGGCTGATACAGCTGAGCAAATGCTGGACCTGATTATAAAACTTCGTATAGAGATGGATTCTTTTCATGATTTGGGAATTGATTATGAAGAGAAAGCTTTTTATGATATTCTGTATATGATTTGTAAACAGTATGGTTTTGAGTTTGATAAGGATAAAATGCTGGAGCTAGCTAAAGAGATTAAGATTATAGTGGATAATACGGCTAAGTATCCGGATTGGGCAGATCGTGATGACATTAAGGCACAATTGAAAATGGATATTATAGTGAAATTGCATCAGTATGGTTATCCGCCTATTACACAGGATGACGTGTATAAGAATGTATTGGAACAGGCGGAGAATTTTAAGAAGAATAGGTAGTTTTAAGATAATTATTAAAAATAACCATGCTTTGGAATAAAGAAGAACAGTATACAGAGGTTCCGTTCGAAAAAGAGGCAGACTTGGAAGAAGCTGTACATTTTGTGAAAGAAGCCTTATTTGGTTCGACAAGAATTTATCTTGACGATAAGAAAAAGATAGGACAGAAGGGAAACACCAATAATTTACCTGATGGCTATTTAATAGATTTAACCAATAAGCAGGACCCAAAGATATTTGTGGTAGAGAATGATTTAGCTAGTCATCAACATTTAAAACATATAGCTGTTCAGATTTTGGAATTCTCTTTGTCTTTTGAGAGTTCGAAAGTAAAAGTGAAGAACATTATTAAAGAAATGCTTCAGAAAAGACCTGCTGAATGGAAAAAGTGTGAAGCATTTGCAAAAAGTAATGGTTATGAAAATGTTGATTATTTATTGGAATCCATCATTCATAAAAAAGACTCTTTTAATGCCTTATTAATTATTGATGAGTTAGGAGATGAGCTTGAAACGGTATTAATTAGTCGTTTTAAGTTTCCGGTAGAGGTTACCACGCTAAAAAGGTATCAATCTGAAAGCGGTAAACTGCTTTACGAGTTTGAGCCTTTTTTGAATGAAGTAACGGAGGATACAGAAAAGATAGATATTTCTGATATAGACACGATTGTGATTCCCGCCAGAGAAGATGGGTTTAAGGAGGTGTTTATAGACGAAAATTGTTGGTATGCAATACGTCTAAATTCATCTATGATACCTAAAATAAAATATATTGCTGCTTATCAGGTAGCGCCTATTTCGGCTATTACGCATATTGCAGAGGTGAAGTCTATAGAGCAATGGAAGGACACGAATAAATATATACTCCACTTTGCAGAATCTGCTCAGAAGATTAAAAATATACCTTTAGGAAAGATAAAAGGAAAGGCACCTCAAAGTCCCAGGTATTCGTCGCGTGATAGAATATTAAATGCGAAATCGTTGGATAATGTGTTTTAGGGAGGCTGTTTGTTAGTGCTAGTAGGTTGAAGATCTCTCCGCTATGGTCGGGATGACGGGGAAATTAAAGCTCAAAATGCCTGTTGTTATCTGTGTTTTCTGGGTTTATTAATGATTTGTTGCAATAGGTTGCGGTTTCAAATTCATAGATATTGACGGATAGAAATGAGATTTGAGGGAATAATACTGCTAGCTTTGTAGTGATTTGTTGGGAAAGATTGGCTTTTTGGTCTGTGCTTCGTCCTTCCATAATATAACCGAATATATGAATAAAGCTTTTCTTGTTTTCTCCCAGCTTATAGTACTGGTAGGGCTGTATTCGTACTTTAATGTCGTTAAGGGCAAATAATTGGGTGGCTTCTGCGGCCTGGTATACGGTATCCATTATTAAATCTGGTGATACCTGCTGAATAATCTCCTGAGAACAGTCTATAATAAAATGGGGCATAACGTTATTTTTAGTAATGATTATAAAAATAGATAAAATATTAATTAACTCCCGATTGTATTGTTTTGGAAAGCTTGGATAAACTTTTTACGTACAAGTTTGAAATAGACCTGAATGGTTTTTGATGTTGTTTGATAGTATTGAGGGAAACAAATTGAGACTGAAGGTTTTTTCTGGATAAAGGTATATGTTATCAATATTAATGTCATGATTTAGCTAGGTGATCTGAAATGATAACATTGTTGCCATAAAATTGTTATTATAGAAGATGAACGAGAAAGTGAATCGCTTTTTTATGGTTTGGATATTACTATGATATACTGCTTATATGGCTCTGATGGGCTATTATAAAATATATTGGGTGACTGGTGTAGCTTAAAGCTTAATTTTTTCGTTATTTATTAATAAAAGGCTAAAGTATATCATAAGGGTAAGGGCTAAGTTAAGTGTATTTTTGTTGTACTGTTCTTCGTAATATTTAGTAGGGAGACAGGTTGTAACTGAAATAGAATCAATTGTTGGAGGTTTAATATGTCACAGAAAGTCGTTTTTATTAGTAGCAAGATACCGGAAGCCGGATTGGCTTTATTGAAACAGGATGGATACCAGGTTATTGAGTGGGATAGCGAACGGAGGATTAATAAGGAGGAATTGATTGCACATTGCAAGGATGCCCATGCGTTGTTGAACGCAAGGAGCACCCAGCTGGATGAGGAGTTTTTTAAGGCTTGTTCTCATCTGGAGATTGTGTCGTTGTTGAGTGCGGGGTATGATCATGTGGATTTGGCTGCCGCTAACAATTACAGGGTTCCGGTAACGAATACACCGGGTGTGCTTAGCAAAGCTACTGCGGATACTGCTTTTTTATTGATGATGGCTGCGTCCCGGAAGGCTTTTTTTCAGCATAAAAAAATTATTAACGGTAAATGGCAGAAGAACCTGCCTACTGATTTATTGGGGATTGAGTTAAGGGGAAAGACTTTAGGTATTTTTGGTTTGGGGCAGATTGGGCTGGAAATGGGAAGAATGTGTAAGCGGGCATTGGATATGGAGATTATTTATCATAATAGGACACGGAATGAGGCTGCTGAGGAGGTACTGGATGCTACATGGGTTTCTTTTGATGAGCTACTGGATAGGAGTGATGTTATTTCTGTGCATAGTGCGCTCACTGCTGATACGAAGGGGAGGTTTAATAAGGATGTGTTTTACAGGATGAAAAGCAATGCTATTTTTATTAATACATCAAGGGGAGCGGTGCATAATGAAATGGACCTGATTTCGGTTTTAGAGGAGAAAAGAATATGGGGCGCAGGCTTGGATGTGACTAATCCGGAACCGATGAGTCCGGATAATCCTTTGCTGTTTATGGAGAATGTTGCTGTGTTACCACATATTGGATCGGCTACGGTGGAGACGAGGAATGAGATGTCGTTGCTGGCTGCAAAAAATATTATAGCCAGGTTTAATGACGAGATATTGTTGACTTGTCTTAATCCTGAGGTTTTGGAGGTGACGTAGGTTTGGCTTTATAATGGTTTATTGTCCATAGTCGATAGACCATGGCTCATTATTTATAGTCCATTGTCCATAGTTGATAGACCATGGCTCATTATTCTATAGTTTATAATCGTTCATAGTTTTAAACATTCATCATTTATAGTCCATTGTCCATAGTGGATAGACCATGGTTCATCATTTATAGTCGATAGTTCATTGTTTTAAACATTCATCATTCTATAGTTCATCATCCATCATTAAACTATTTACATCACTTTTCCTCTATAATAGCTATTCCAGTTGTCTTTGGCATAACCATCTTTACCTACAGAAAAGGAAGTTGCAGAGGCTCCTTTGATAGGGGTGCCGCGATAATATACATTCCAGTTGTCTTTTGCATAACCATGGCCGAGGTATGAGATAGAAGAGGCAGAGGCACCGGAGATTTCTTTATCCTGATAAAATACGTTCCAGTTGTCTTTGGTATAGCCACCACCCAGGTTTTGGGATGAGCTAACGGCTGCTTTTTGTACTTGCTTGCCATAACGGTATACATGCCAGTTATCTTTTCCGTGGCCATCTTTTTGGTTGTACTCGAAAGATGATGCAGAAGCGTTTTCTACAGAAATTCCTTTATAATATACATTCCAGTTGTCTTTTCCATATCCACCGCCTAAATAACGGAAAGATGATGCAGAAGCTTTTTCTACAGTTACTCCTTTATAATATACCTTCCAGTTATCTTTGGCATAAGCACCGCCAAGCTGATCTAATTCCTGATAGTACGAGGAGTTTATATAAATATGAAAACCCGCCAGGGCGGTTGTGGTGGATATAGTTAATAAAAAACCGAAGAAAATGAAAGCTGCTAATTTATTCATAGGGAACCAAATTAATTAAAATACTCCATATTGAGACTTGAGGTACTTAAATTGGTTTAAAAATAGGGTTAACGGATTTGCTACCTTGTAATATTGAGATGAAAACAGAATGCATGTTTTTTTGAATTTTTAGACATTATTAACAGAAAAGTTTGAAAGCTTTTATCTATTTTAGCGGCCGTTAATAACAAATTATTAAAAACAATAAACAAATGAAAGTTCTAAAATTCGGGGGTACATCTGTAGGAAGCCCTGAAAGAATGAAAAAACTCCTTGAGATCGTTAATCCGTCTGAAAGACAGATTGTTGTCCTTTCGGCAGTTTCTGGTACAACCAATAGCCTGGTAGAGATTTCGCAGGCTTATCTTGCAAATGATAAGACTAAGGCTCTGGACCTTATAAAGGCACTGAAGGATAAGTACGAGATTTTCATTAAGGAACTTTTTGCTAAGGAAGAGTTTTTAATAAAGGGTAAAGAGGTTATTGATTACCATTTTGATGTATTAACTACTTTCTCTAATGATTTGTTTACGCCTACTGAAGAGAAGGTTGTATTGGCGCAAGGTGAGCTGATTTCTACTACTTTGTACCATACTTATTTACAGGAAATAGGTGTTAAATCTATCTTATTGCCTGCATTGGAGTTTATGAAAACTGACGAAGATAATGAGCCTGTTGTGGATTACATTACAGAAAAATTGACTCCGTTATTACTTGCAGACAATAACCTGTTTATTACGCAGGGATATATTTGCAGAAACTCTTTTGGTGAAATAGATAATTTAAGAAGGGGTGGAAGCGATTATACTGCTTCTTTAATTGGTGCTGGTATTAAGGCTGATGAGGTTCAGATCTGGACAGATATTGATGGTATGCACAATAATGATCCGCGTATTGTAAAAGGTACAAGACCTATTTCTCATCTTTCTTTTGATGAGGCTGCCGAGCTGGCTTATTTTGGTGCTAAAATTTTACATCCGCAATCTGTTTTCCCTGCGCAACGTTATAAAATACCTGTAAGGTTGTTGAATACAATGGATCCAAAGGCTTTTGGTACATTAATTAGCAGTGAAAGTGATGCTGAAGTGGTAAAGTCTATTGCTGCTAAAGATGGTATTACAGCTATTAAAATACAATCTAGCAGAATGTTATTGGCTTATGGTTTCTTGAGAAAGGTGTTTGAAATATTTGAGCGTTATAAAACACCAATAGATATGATTACGACTTCTGAGGTTGCTGTTTCTTTAACTATTGATGATACCAGATATTTGGGTGAGATAACCAGAGAGCTTCAGGATTTTGGTATTGTTGAGGTAGATGTTAATCAAACTATTATCTGTGTGGTTGGAGATTTAGGTGTAAATACACATGGTGTTGCGGCAAGAATTTTTGCATCATTACAAAATATTCCATTAAGAATGATTTCTTATGGTGGCAGCAACCATAATGTTTCGCTACTTGTAAGAAGCGAAGATAAAATAGAGGCGTTAAGAAGCTTACACAAAGGTTTATTTGAATAATACAATGAGTAATATGTTCAATAGTCAGGTAGTTTCTGGTTTAGAGAAACATGAAACACCTTTCTACTATTATGATATAGCTGGTTTAACAGCGAATGTAAGGGCTTGTGAGGAAGCTTCTTCTAAATATAATTTTCATGTGCACTTTGCCATGAAAGCAAATTTTAACAGAAGGGTTTTGGATGTGATCCAAACAGCGGGTTTTGGTGCGGATTGTGTGTCGGGCGGTGAGGTTAAAAAAGCATTAGAGAGTGGTTTTTCTGGTAAAAGCATAGTTTTTGCGGGTGTAGGAAAATCGGATGCCGAAATAAATCTGGCATTGGATAATGACATTTTCTGCTTTAACGTAGAGTCTGTACAGGAGCTGGAAATTATTAACGAGCTGGCTGAGAAAAAGGGTAAAAGGGCATCGGTTGCTATCCGTATAAATCCAAATGTGGATGCGCATACGCACCATTACATTACTACCGGATTGGATGAAAATAAATTTGGTATTAACTCGTGGGACTTACCTAAGGTAATAGATACGTTAAAAGCTTCTAAAAATCTTGAGTTTGTAGGGATACATTTCCATGTTGGCTCTCAGATTACTGATATGAATGTTTTTAAAAGCCTTTGTGTTAAAGTGAATGAGATGCAACAATGGTTTGAGGAGAGAGGTGTTGCTATAAAGGTGTTGAATGTTGGCGGTGGTTTGGGGGTAGATTATCATCACCCAGATCAGAATGTTGTTGTAGATTTTGAATCTTATTTTAAGATATTCAACGACTTTTTGGATGTAAAACCTCATCAGGAAGTGCATTTTGAATTGGGTAGGGCTTTGGTTGCCCAGTCTGCCAGCTTAATTACAAGGGTTCTTTACCTTAAACATGGGATTAAAAAGAATTTTGCTATTGTAGATGCGGGTATGACGGAATTGATGCGTCCGGCCTTGTATCAGGCTTATCATAAAATAGAAAATATCAGTGACCTGGCTTTTTCAAAGGAGCTTAAATCTTATGATGTGGTTGGGCCAATATGTGAATCTTCTGACTGTTTTGCTAAAGAGATTGAATTGCCTGAGTTAAGTCGTGGAGATTTACTGGCTATCAGAACGGCAGGGGCTTACGGAGAGGTTATGGCATCGGCTTATAATTTAAGACCTTCTATCAGGAGTGTTTATTCTGATGAGATATAATTTAGGAGAGAGGGAGATTCATAAGCCTCTCTTTTGATTAACAGCAATATTTAAAGACATAAAAAAAGCGGATAATTTTTAAATTATCCGCTTTTTTTATGGAAGTATTTTCTTCTTATAAATGTATTACTTCGTCGTAAGCATCTGCAGCGGCTTCCATGATAGCTTCGCTCATGGTAGGGTGCGGGTGTACGGATTTAATGATTTCCATTCCGGTAGTTTCCAGTTTTCTGGCTACTACAACTTCTGCAATCATTTCGGTTACGTTAGAACCAATTAAATGAGCGCCTAGGAATTCACCGTATTTAGCATCGAAAATTAGTTTTACAAAACCATCTTTAGCTCCAGAAGCACTTGCTTTACCAGATGCAGAGAATGGGAATTTACCTACTTTGATATCGTAACCTGCTTCTCTTGCTTTTTTCTCGGTATAACCTACTGATGCAATTTCAGGAGATGCATAAGTACATCCAGGGATATTGTTGTAGTTTAATGGCTCTGGATGGTGTCCTGCAATTTTTTCTACACATATAATACCTTCGGCTGATGCTACGTGAGCCAGTGCCTGACCAGGAACGATATCGCCAATAGCATAAACTCCGCTTACATTTGTTTTGTAAAATTCGTCTACTACTACTTTTCCTTTGTCGGTTTTAACTCCTGTTTCTTCCAGTCCGATATTCTCAATATTGGCAACAACACCTACTGCGGAAAGTACTACCTCTGCTTCTAATACTTTAGCTCCAGATTCTGTTTTTACATGTACTTTACAAACATCGCCGGTAGTATCAACAGATTCTACAGAAGATTTTGTCATGATATCTATACCTGTCTTTTTGAAAGATCTGGCCAGTTGTTTAGATACTTCTTCGTCTTCTACAGGTACAATGTTATCCATAAATTCTACTATGGTAACTTTAGTGCCCATAGTTGCATAGAAATAGGCAAACTCTACACCAATAGCTCCCGAACCTACAACCACCATAGATTTAGGTAGTTTAGGTAGTACCATTGCTTCTCTGTAACCAATGATTTTTTTACCATCCTGTTTTAGGTTTGGTAATTCTCTTGAACGACCACCGGTAGCCAGAATTGTATGTTTAGCTGAATATTCTTTTACGGAACCGTCTGCTGCTTTTACTTCTACTTTACCGCCTTTTTTAATTTTTCCGTATCCGGAGATAACATCAATTTTGTTCTTTTTCATCAAGAACTGTATGCCTTTGCTCATGCCATCGGCAACGCCACGACTTCTTTTTACAACGGCTTCAAAATCAGCTTCTGCACCGCTTACGTTTATTCCGTATTCAGAAGCGTGATTGATATATTCAAATACTTGTGCACTTTTCAATAAAGCTTTGGTAGGTATACAACCCCAGTTTAAGCAAATCCCGCCAAGAGCATCTTTTTCTACAACGGCAGTTTTTAAACCTAATTGGGCAGCTCTGATAGCAGCTACGTAACCACCAGGTCCACTACCTATAACAATAAGATCGTAATTCATATCAATATATTTTGGGGTCGAATTTAAGAAAATAATTAGAACTAATCGTTTTTAAAAGGAACAAAATCCCAATTCTGACATCTTATAAACGCATTTTATATTTATAAAACCAAAGGGGTGAATTACTGACTGGTTATTCTGTTGGAGAGTTATTGTATCTTATTGAAATATTCTGAGCTTATCTTGATTTTGGGAAATATTAAGGGCTGAAGGGGAGGATTCGTATATAGACTAAATTGCTAAATTATTCTATATTGAATTTTTAATAAACCAGAATTATTAATTAGTTTGATATAAAGGAAGGTATTATTTTTAGGTACCTTCCTTTATTATTTATTGGTGTTATCAGATGTATTCGTTACCGAAGTTTTGCTTTACATCTGCAACAATTTGTTTAACATGCTGTTCGTTACTTCTTGGGCAAATTAGTAACGTGTCATTAGATTCTACTACGATATAATCGTGTAAACCTTCTAAAATAACCATCTTGTCTGAGGGAACATTTACCAGGCAATTAGAAGAATTGTACATCATCACCTTTTCTTTATTGATAACGGCATTGCCTACATAATCTTTTTCTGAGAGCTCGTATACTGATGCCCAGGTACCTAAATCTGACCATCCGAAATCTGCGGGCATTACATATACGTTATTTGCTTTTTCCATGATTCCGTAATCAATAGATATGTTTACGCATTTTTGAAAGCCTGTTTGGATATATTCTTTTTCTTTATCTGTATTGTAATAGGGCTCACCGTCTCTGAATATTTCATTCATATCTGGTAAAAACTTGTCGAATGCTGTAGTAATGGCATTTACAGACCATACAAAAATGCCTGAATTCCATAAAAAGTCGCCACTGGCCAAAAAGGTTTCAGCTATTTCAATACTTGGTTTTTCTGTAAATGTTTTTACTTTATGAAGTTCATGATCTTCTCCCAAAAGCTCATCGGAAAACTGGATGTAGCCATAACCTGTATCGGGTCTGGATGGTTTAATTCCTAAAGTAATCAGACAATCGTTTTGTTTAGATGCAGCTAAGGCCTTATTAATAGTTTCAACAAAAACATCAGTTTCGAGAATCAGGTGATCTGAAGGTGCTACTACAATGCTTGCTCCGGGATTTATCTTCCTTATTTTAGCGGTACCATAGGCTATACATGGTGCTGTATTACGCATAACAGGCTCACATATAATTTGGTGGTCTTGTAAAAAGGGTAGATGTTCTTTTACCAGCGAGCGATAGTTTTCGTTGGTTAATATATATATGTTCTCGACAGGGATAATCTTTTTAAATCTGTCAAAAGTTGTTTGTATTAAGCTTTTTCCTGTACCCAAGATGTCTAAAAACTGCTTGGGAAAGGATGTTCTACTAACCGGCCAAAAACGACTTCCAACGCCTCCGGCCATAATTAGTGCAAAATTATTGTTCATTCCAAAAAATTAAATTATACCTTCTTTCAACAAATCGTGAAGGTGAATAATGCCTTCGTATTTACCTTTATCTAAAACAGCCAGTTGCGTAATGTTATGCTCGCGCATAATGGTTAACGCATTAATGGCCAATTCGTCAGCTTCAATGGTTTTAGGGTTTAGACTCATAATGTCTTTTGCCTTTAAGTTATCAAAGGAAGCAAATTTTTCCATCATTCTTCTTAAATCTCCATCTGTAATTACACCTTTTAATATACTATCTTCCAAAACTGCTGTAATCCCCAACCTTCGTTTGGTAATTTCTAAAATTACATTTCTTATATCACTATTTAAAGAAACTAATGGTTTTTCGTTTTGAGATGACAAATCCTTTACCCGTAAATATAAACGTTTTCCTAATGAGCCGCCCGGATGGTATTTTGCAAAATCGTCAGAGGTAAAGCGACGAAGTTCTAACAGACATATTGCCAAAGCATCGCCTATGGCTAGCTGTGCCGTTGTACTGGTGGTAGGGGCCAGATTTAATGGACAGGCTTCGGCATCAACTGTAGCATTTACAACAAAATCTGCATTTTTAGCAAGATAAGAATCTATGTTTCCAACTATACAGGCTAATTTATTGTTTCCCTGTTTAAGCAGGGGAATCAGCACTTTAATTTCTGGAGTGTTTCCACTTTTAGAAAGGCATAAAATCAGATCATCTTTTTGGATAATTCCCAGGTCGCCATGGATGGCTTCTCCTGCATGCATAAATATAGAAGGAGTGCCTGTAGAGTTAAAAGTGGCTACTATTTTCTGAGCAATGATGGCACTTTTGCCAACACCTGTTACAATAACTCTCCCTTTTAGGTTAAATATGGTTTTAACCAGAATAGAAAAATCTTCATTGAGATATTCAATGATTTTTGAAATCGCCTGAGATTCAGTGTTTAATGTTTTTTTTGCCGACTCTAAAATGTCCTTGCTAGATTCCAAGATGAAAAAGTTTAAATATTAGTACGAAATTATGGCAAATTTATGTTATTTTGAAGTTTAAAATTGACATGAGTTAATTTTCGTTTTTTTAAAATGCAGATCAAAAAATCTTTAATAGACAATTTACAAACGTTTTTTGGGTTCGATAACTTTAAAGGGGATCAGGAAGCTATAATTACCAGCATTCTGAATAAGGAGGATACGTTTGTGATTATGCCTACAGGTGGAGGCAAATCTATTTGTTATCAATTACCAGCTTTGATGAGTGAGGGTACGGCATTGGTAATTTCTCCTTTAATTGCCCTAATGAAAAACCAGGTTGACCAGTTACGGGCGTTTGGGGGATACGATAGTATCGCACATTTTTTAAACTCGTCATTAACGAAAACGGAAACGACAAGGGTAAAAGAGGATGTTACATCGGGTAAAACAAAATTACTTTATGTAGCACCAGAATCTCTTATCAAACAGGAAAACATAGATTTTCTGCAGTCGATAACGGTATCGTTTGTAGCGGTTGATGAGGCTCACTGTATTTCTGAGTGGGGGCATGATTTCCGTCCGGAGTACCGGAAGATCAGACAGGTGATTAATAATATCAGGGAAAATATTCCTGTTATTGCACTAACAGCTACGGCGACCCCAAAAGTTCAGAACGATATTCAGAAAAACCTTCAGATGTTGAATGCCAACGTATTCAAATCGTCGTTTAATAGAAGCAACCTTTATTATGAAGTCAGACCAAAGGCTGACGACATCCTAAAAGACATTATCAGGTATATTAAAAATAATACAGGAAAATCTGGTATTGTGTATTGTTTAAGTCGCAAAAAGGTAGAGGAAGTAGCTAATGCGCTGGAGATAAATGGTATCAGGTCTTTACCTTACCATGCGGGACTGGATCCAAAAGTACGGGCAGAAACTCAGGATAAATTCCTGATGGAAGAGGTTGATGTGATTGTGGCTACTATTGCTTTTGGGATGGGGATAGATAAACCTGATGTGAGGTATGTGATTCACCACGATGTGCCTAAGAGTATGGAAGGGTACTATCAGGAAACCGGAAGGGCAGGAAGAGATGGAGGGGAAGGGAATTGTCTGGCTTATTATTCTGAAAAGGATGTAGACAAGCTTGCTAAATTTATGAAGGACAAGCCTGTTGCGGAAAGGGAAATTGGTACACAGATATTAAAAGAGGTAATAGATTACTCGGAATCTGCTGTTTGCAGAAGAAAACAGATTCTGCATTATTTTGGAGAGAATTTTAACGAGGCCGGTTGTAGCGATATGTGTGATAATTGCCGGGCTCAAAAACAGTACTTTCAGGCTGAAGAATATCTGACCAGGGTATTGAATATGGTTAAGGATTTTGGAGAAAAGTTTGATGACCACCACCTGATGAATGTTTTAATGGGCATTGAAACTGCTCAGGTACACTCTTATAAACATCAGCAGACTGTATATTTTGGAAGCGGAAAGCAGGATGGGGTGATGTTGTGGAAGTCTTTGATAAGACAGGCCGTACTCAATAATTTTCTTTCAAAAGATGTAGATAATTTTGGCTTACTTAAGCTAACCAAAAGTGGTAAGTCTTATCTTACAAGTCCGTATTCTTTGCGTTTTATACTGAACAGGGAGATGAAAGCGGCAGAAACGGAAGATACAGGCAATAAACAGGGTGGGGGTGCTTTAGATACCCAGCTGTTGCAAATGCTTAAAGATCTTAGAAAGAAGATTGCCAAGCAGAAGAATTTACCTCCGTTTGTAATTTTCCAGGATCCTTCGTTGGAGGAAATGTGTACGCATTACCCGATAACAATGGACGAGCTGAAGCATATTTCTGGTGTAGGAAATGGTAAGGCTATGAAATTTGGTTCTGCTTTTCTGGAACTGATCAATAAATATGTTGAGGAAAATGAGATAGATCGTCCAGTAGATTTTGTTGTTAAAACAACAGCTAATAAATCGGCATTAAAAGTTTCTATCATCCAAAACATTGACAGACAAATATCTTTAGAGGATATTGCATCTGCTAAGGGAATTTCTTTTGAAGATTTGTTAAAAGAGGTAGAATCTATAGTAAGCTCTGGCACTAAATTGAATATTGCTTATTATATAGATGAAATTATAGATGAGGATAGACAGGATGAAGTGTTTGATTACTTTAAATCTGCTGAGGTAGATTCTATTGATATGGCCCTGGATGAATTAGGTACAGATGATTACAATAGAGAAGAAATTCAGTTGATGAGAATTAAATTCCTTTCTGAATTAGGAAACTAGAAAACGACACTAAATGAATTTAGATAAATTAAAACATCAGGAGTCTGGTAATTTTTTTCTGATGGCTGGTCCTTGTGCTATAGAAGGCGAAGAAATTGCTCTGAGAATAGCGGAAAGGATAGTTAGTATTACTGATAAATTACAGATACCTTATATTTTTAAAGGTTCTTTTAAAAAAGCGAATCGATCCAGAATAGATTCTTTTACGGGGATAGGTGATGAAAAAGCCTTACGTATTTTAGAAAAAGTAGGAAAGGAATTTGATGTTCCTACGGTTACGGACATACATGAAAGTACAGATGCTGAAATGGCAGCAGCTTATGTGGATGTTTTACAGATACCTGCTTTTTTATGCAGACAAACAGATTTATTGGTTGCTGCAGCCAGAACCGGAAAGTTTGTGAATGTTAAAAAAGGTCAGTTTTTGTCGGCCGGATCTATGAAATTTGCGGTAGATAAAATTAAGGAGTCCGGAAATGAGAATGTTATCCTTACGGATAGAGGGAATACTTTTGGTTATCAGGATTTGATTGTGGATTTCAGAGGAATCCCAGAAATGAGAGAATTTAATGTGCCGGTAGTTATGGATTGTACACACTCTTTACAGCAACCTAACCAGTCATCTGGAGTAACGGGTGGTAAACCGGCTTTAATAGAAACTATAGCCAAAGCAGCTATTGCTGTGGGAACTGATGGTTTGTTTATAGAAACACACCCTGACCCTAAGAATGCAAAATCTGACGGTGCCAATATGCTGCATCTGGATCTTTTAGAAGACCTGATGACTAAATTGGTGAAAGTAAGAAAAGCGATAATTTAATTATCGCTTTTCTTATTTTTATACCTTTTACTTCTATAAAGTGCTAACTTTTATCCATGTCTTACTTTCAAAATCATAAGTTTTTATTATACGGGCAGGATTACCCAATGCGATTGAAAAAGGAGGGATATCTTTGGTTACAATACTACCAGCTCCAATAATAGCGTGTGTTCCTATTTTTACTCCAGCCAATATAACAGAGTTAGCTCCAATCCAAACATCGTCTTCTATAGTAATTAAGTTTGTATTTACACCCTGGTCGGCAATAGGGACTGATACGTTTTCGTAATTATGGTTTAAACCAGAAATCGTTATGCCTTGGGCTAGATTTACTTTCTTGCCAATATGAACCGGACCAATGATGGTATTTCCTAAACCTATTCTGGACTCGTCTCCAATTATAATTTCGCCAACAGCATTGTTTATAGTAGAATAGCTTTCTATAATTGATTTATTGCCCAGGTAAAAGGGGTTAAAAGGGACAATATCTTTTCTTACACTAGAATAAATAAAGGATTTTCTGCCTTTTTTTATATAAAAAGGTTGAGCTAAAAGCCTTACCCACAGTCTGGGACGTGTTTTTACAGGGTGCATTATTAAGGAGTGCACTATTTTTTTTAGACGTTGGTTTTGCTTTATTTTGCTTTTAATATCCATTGTATGTTATTGATAACCTACTTTTTATTGTAAAGTAAAGATTTATAAAAAGATAGTGTTTCTTCTGCAATTTTTTCTGCTGAATATTGATCTAATATTGTTGTGTTAGAAATTTCAGTATCATTATTAAGCATACTTGCCTTAAGATGATTTTCTGAAATTTCGCCATCATAAAGCTTTATGAAATTTCCATTTATTGCTTCCTTTATTTCTGTAAAAGTTTTATTTACAGGTACTAAGGTTGGTTTGTTGAAGCTTATATTTAAGAAAACAGAACCTGAATTAAATACATTACTATACGGAGCAACTATTAGATTACAGGCATTAAGATAAATTTGAAGATCTTTATCTGCAATAAACTCGTTCCGAAATAGAATGTTTTTCTGATTTTGAATGGCAATAAGAATATCGTCAATAAGTTCTTCATGTGCTTTACCTGCAATAAGTAAAAATTTATTATCAACCTTTAATTCTTTAAAGCTATTAATTAAGTTCAGAATATTTTTATATCTTCTGATTTGTCCAAGGAATAAAAAAACAAATTTATCCTGAGGGATATTTAGAATTTTTCTGGCTTCATCTTTAGAGATTTCGTTAGGATAGTATCCTGTATAAAGAGGATGAGGGATATAAGCAAATTTTTGATGTTTTTTGCTAGAAGCAAGTTGTTTTATCTGAGAAAGTCCACTTTTATTTAAACTTATAAATCCATTGGTATATCGATAAAGTATTTTATTTAGCTTATTCTGCAGATCAGGAAATTCACTTTCATGCCCTTTTAAGTTATGGACTGTCCATACTACTTTTTTACCACAGAGTTTAATCATAACCAGAAAATATTTAAGTAGGCACACTCTACGCTTAGCCTGTATATAGGTAGAGTAAGTGAGAATATTTGTAGGCCAATGTATATGAAATATCCTGTATTTATTGGATAACAAAAACTTGAAAATATTTTTTATGTTAAAATCAAACTCATATATATGATGTCCTTGTTTTTCGATATTTGAATAAATCAGGTAATTATATGGATTTCCAGATCTTGTGGCATAGGCTGGCCAGGCAAGTATTCCAAATTTATTTCTTACTCCTTTAGTCATGTTTCTTTCTTGCGAATACTTTTTTTAGTTTATTTTTATATGATTTTGGTATAAATAAATAGATAAAAAACAAATATGACAATATACCGGTGAATATCAGGATCACCAATCTGATTGTTAATGATAGTGTTGAGATATAAAGAGATAAGAAATAAATAAGTATTACCATTAGTGCTGTTGCCGCAAGCGATGGAAATAATTGTCGGAAGTATTCCTTAAAACTACATTTTAAAAGAACAAGAGAACACCAGACTGATAATGGATATAGTAATAGGGCTCTTAAAGAAAAAGCTAATGCGGTATAAATAACACCGTATTTGGTGAATAAAATGAACGCGGCAATATTTGTTAATGCATACAAAATGGTTAATCTGGTTTGCCATTGTGGCTTGTTTTTAACTAACATAACACTTTGATTATAGTAACCTATAGAGAACAGAAAACCTGTTAAAGTTACTATTTGCATCACATAGGCTGACTCTAACCATTTATCTCCTAAGAGCAAAAGTGTAATATCTTTGGAGAGTATACTTAGTCCGGCAAATAAGGGAGCTGTAAGTGTAGCTGTAATACCTGTTGTTTGTAAAAAGGTGTTTTTTAATTCTTCTGTATTATCCTTTATACGTGCAAAAGCGGGTAGAGATACTCTTAATAAGGAAGCTGATATTACTGTATTTAAAGTGCTTACAATTCGTTTACCTGTAGAATATATTCCGTTAGCGGCAGCACCTAAATAATAGGTTACAAAAAATGAATCACTGTTTTGATTGGCAAAGTTGGTTAAACCAGTTAAGGCAACGTGTTTTCCGTAGCTTTTGATTTCTCTAAAAGCTTGATAAGAGAATTCGAATTTAGGTTTCCAGGGGGTAACAATCCAAATTAATATCAATTCTAACAAAGCGGTACCAACTTGTTGAGCAACCAAGCTATAAATTCCAAAATTTTTATATGCAAGTATAATACCTAAAACCCCTCCAAAAAAAGTAGCAACAGATGATCTGATGGCGAGAGATTTAAAGTTCATTTGATGTTGTAACCAAGCTTCATGCATTCGGCTTAGGCCTGCAGTTAATAAAATAAAACTGGTGCCTTTAATAACTGTGGACAGGCCCATACTATTTGTCCAAGTTTCAAATAAATCTGATGATAAAAACAGGATTATAAAAGCAGGAACCGAGATCAATATGCAAAGAACAAAACCGGTATTATAATCAGTCTTGTCCGGGACAGATTTTCTAACAATAGCAGTAGCAATACTATCAAAAATTACATTTCTGAATACCTGTACAAATAGCATTGCAAAGGCTAATAGACCAATAATTTCAGGAGCAAGTAATCGGGCTAAAACAATAAAGACAATAAACGTAAAAACCTGTTTTACGAAGTTATCCAGGATTGACCAAAATGTTCCTTTATATATTTCTTTAGCAATACTTTTTTCAGACATAGTTTATTTCCAGAGATCTAAAGGGAAAGCACTTAATAATTTCTGATAATCAAACTGAATAGGGGGCATTCCTTTCATCTCAAGAGCTTCCTCAATTGATGTGGCGTATTCAATTTCTCCCTTTCTTCCTGATCCTAAATAATAGTCATTGTATTTAAAAAGATTTTCTTCGTCAGAAAGTCGGATATATCTGGCAGGTATTCCAAAACTTTCGGCGATGATTAATCCGTGTAGTGAACTTGCTATAACAAATTCAGCGTTTAATATTTCCTCTATACATTTATTCCAGCTATTTAATGGGGAGATAACGTTATCCCATGCATTTTGATGAGCTATTCTTAAGTCATGCAGATTTGGTACTATTACATAAGGTTTTATACCTGTTTTTTTAAATTTATTAGGAAAAATATGAGGAAGCAATAATGCCGGGTCTCCGTAAATTTCGGGAGTATCTATACCTTTACTTATTAAAAATTCACGGGTTAGGGGACCTCTTACGGCTCTTACATCTAGGTTTTGATAAGTGTGTTCATGCAGGCCCACTTTACCATTGAAGCCAGTTCCCCATATCGTATCATTACTGTTAGCAAAATGTAAAACAGAACCTAAAGCTAATAAACGAGAGTTTTTAGACGTTTCTTCTTCTAATAGAAAACCGTTGTCTGCTAAAGTTTTTGTAACGATAATATAGGATAAATGATCTCCAAAGTTTAAAGAGCCATCCCTGGGGCGCCAATAAAAAAAGTCTACATGATTAAATGGAATAGAATTATTTTGTGGTGCTTCCTGTATAATATTTAATTTACGAAGTATCTTTTGTGTAAAGCTCATATCTGATTAATTTCTACATATTAATAATGGGGTAACGGGAATAGAATGTTACCAATAATACTTATTGTTTTGTGTTAATATAGGCAATCTATACGTGTTTTGATAAAAGCTGTCTGTTGATGTAAATAAGGGCTGAATTTATAATTTTTTTTAGACTTTAGATATAAATAAACCTATTTAATTTGTATTTTAAGCACAAATATTATTCGTTTGGAAAAAGTAATGAATTTTGTCTTTTTAAGTCTTCAAAGAATAAATGCTGATAGGGAATCTACGTCTACGGGGTTAGCTAGGGAATTGGCTAAAAATCATAGAGTTCTGTACGTTAACCCTTCTATCAATAGAAAAGTATTACATTCAAATAATAACGACAAGTTTATAACTGAACATATCAGACAAATTAAGGAAGGTAAAAAGGGGTTAAAAAAAATAGATGAAAATTTTTACAGTCTAAATACCAAATGTATAATTGAATCTATTAATTGGATTCCTTTTACATGGTTGTTTTCAATTTTTAATAAAAGAAATAATAAAAAGATAGCGAAAGAAATAAAAGAAGCTTTAGTAAAATTGGACATGGAAAACTTTATTATTATTAATGATAAAGACATGTTTAACAGTTTTTATTTAAAAGAACTACTAAAACCACAAGAGTATCTTTATTTAGACAGGGATAAAACAATAGCTGTTGACTATTGGAAAAAACACGGTACATCACTGGAACCCCGATTAATGTCTAAATCTGATGCTGTTATTTGTAACTCTTACGATTTTGAAAAAGCAGCTAAAAGATACAATAGCAATAGTTATTATATTGGAAACGGGGTCGATTTAAAACTTTTTGATCCTACAATAGAATATAAAATACCTATAGAACTAAAAAATATAGCTAAACCAATTATTGGTTATGTGGGGGCTTTGTTATCTATGAGGTTGGATATAGGTTTAATGATTGATTTGGTTAAATCAAATCCTGATAAAAGCTTTGTATTTATAGGCCCTGAAGATAATGATTTTGTTAAGAGTGAATTGCATAGTTTACAAAACGCATATTTTTTAGGAAAACGACATAAAGATATAGTTCCTTCTTACATTGCAAATTTTGATGTGTGTATTAATCCTCAGATTGTAAACGAGATAACCATAGGAAATTTTCCTTTGAAAATAGTTGAGTATTTATCGATGGGTAAGCCAATAGTAGCTACAGAAACCAACACAATGAATGAATTGTTCTCAGAAGTAACTTATATAGCTAAAGGTAAAGAAGAATTTAGCGATTTATTGGATAAAGCAGTTAATGAAAATGCTCCAGAGAAAGAAAGGCAACGCATTAAGTTTACCGAGCAATTTGATTGGAAAGAAGTTGCAAATAATGTACTAGCTGTTATAAAAAAGATAGAAGAAAACTAATATTCCGGCAAGCAATGAATTTTTTTAATAGTCCAGAATGGATAGCCCAATATGCTTTTGAATATGAAAAAGCAGAAGATGTACCTCAGCATATTTTTGATGAAATAAATATAGGATTAGATAATATACAAAGTGATACTCCTTTGGTTTCTATCTTAATTTCGGCGTGGAATGAGGAAGTTAATATTTTACGTTGTATTGCTACTTTATCTAAGCAGAAAACAAGTATTCCTCTGGAAATTATAATTATAAATAATAATTCGGCTGATAATACACAGTACACCATCGATAAATTTCATGTAAAGAACTTATTTCAGGGAATACAGGGATGTGGACCAGCCAGACAATTAGGGCAGGAGAATGCGAAGGGAAAATATATTTTACTGGCAGATGCAGATTGTCTTTATCCAGACTGTTGGGTGGAAGAAATGCTGAAAGTACTACAGCAGAAAAATGTTGTTTGTGTATATGGAAGGTATTCATTTATTCCAGAACCCGGTTTTCCAAGATGGAAATTATTCTTTTTTGAAAAATTTAAGGACATTATAACGGAAATACGTCATATAAGACAACCTTATCTAAATTGCTTTGGAATAAGTATGGGGTTTATGAGGGAATATAGTCTTAAAATAGGTTTTATTATGACTAAATTTTGGGGAGATGATGGACAATTAGCTATGCAAATGATGCAGTATGGAAAGATAAAGCAGGTTAGGGCTAATAAAGCCAGAGTTTGGACAGGAGTAAGGTCTCTTCAAAGGGATGGGAATTTTGTAGAAGCATTAACCAAAAGACTAAGAAAAGAGTATAAGCGCTTTTCTACTAATTTTTTTGGTAGGTTGCATGGAAGATAAATACAAGAGTATAAAAACCTCTTTTTAATAAAATCCCTTTATTTCTTTTTAAATAATAAGGGGATTTTTTCTACCACATTCCCAAATTTCACTAAATATCTTTTTAATTCTCCAATAGGTTTCTCTCCTTTCCATTTGGTTTGTTCAAGATATTGGTAGAAAATGTTTTGGTAATCTTTGTTGTAGTTGTATGTTTTATAGAATGGCTTTCTATGAAAAAAATGTATAAGATAAGGAGAGGGATGATTACCATTCGAATAATAATTCCATAAAGGATCCAGTTCTAACCATTTATCTGATAAAATAACATTTAAACCATATTGGTCACTAAAAGAAGCATAGTTTCTGTTTTTGTTTACACATTCAATTACTTTTGGGGTAACGTTGTACTCTATCCATTTTTTTAGGTTCATAAGCAATAAACCAGAATTAAAATAAGGAGCCGAAGGTTCCAAGCCCAATTCTTGATAGTTTTTGATACCTATTCTAGTGATTTTGCAGATAGAATCGGTAACAGCTCCTGCTATATAGTTTTCAATATTGGTATTCCATAGCTTAGATATGTCTTCAAGAACCAGCATATCTACATCTAAGTATAATGCTTTATCAATTTCCTTTGGAAGAAAGTAAGGTATAAATAACCTCATAAAAATGTTTAATGGATAGGTGTTTTTATCAAGAGGAAGACTCATTCCCTGAGGAATAGCTTTTTTTGAACTAATCCAGTTTAAACCCATTGTATTACCAGATATCGAATCTTGTAGCTTTTTCTTGTTTTTTCTGGTAATATTATCTTCAACTATCCAAACGTCAATATATTCTTCGCTAATGTGATTAATTTCTATTGATTTAAGAAGAGCGGCAAGCATAATCAAATAATGATTATCACATGCAACAACAATGGTTATATTTTCTCTCTTAGTCATAGCTGGTTTATTAAAAAAGATGTTTTACTGGCTTTTTAGGTTTTGGATAATTTTTATCATGTAATTGTCTCGTAATAGTTATAATAGCTACTACCAGATAAAAATAAATACTTGTTGGAAACTGTACTGTCGCTTCCTGAGGATAGCTACCAACAGCTATAGCAAAAGCAATTAAAGTCATTGCTAAACAGTAGTTTTTGAGTTCAGGGTCTTTTATTTTTATGTAACTATTAATTCCACTTGTTACTACTACAAAAAACAGAGTACAAAACAATAATAAACCCACCCAACCTAATTCTACGGCTACACGTACGTATCCACTATCGGGAGCAAAACCTGTAAGTACGGAGTGTTTAACCATTTGTTTACCAGTTAAACTTACAGCTCCAAGTCCTGCTCCAAAAGGATGGTCTTGTATATAAGGTTGAATTCTTTTTTGATTGATAGCGCGTACGTTAAATGACGCATCGTTAGATGGTTTAAATGCTGATTGGAACCTTATAAGGTTATAGTTTGAGGTTGGAACGTAAATAAGAATACCCAGAATCATACTTGCTGCTCCGGCAATTATCAATACCTTTATGTTGGTCATCTTTAGTAAAGCCAATAAAAGTAATGCCGCAGGTAATAACACATAAGCTCCACGTGTACCCGAAAAAATCATTGCCCAGATCATAAAGAATGCACATAAACCTAAAAATATCCTTTTCCATATTTTAATAGGATTAAACATCATGGTAATACATAAAATACTACTGATAACCATATTGTAGGAAAATGCCACCGGATCTGAATAAATAGAGAATTTTCGCCATCTTCCTGCAATGTATAACAAGGCTTTGTATTTAGGATCTGAGTTTAAGAATCGTTGTTCGAAAGGGAGGAAATCGATATACTCTTGCCAAAAAGCATAAGCTGCACCTATGATAGATAAAGCTATCCATATTTTTATGAGTAGTCTGATAAATTCTATACTTCTGATATGATAAACAAATACAAAATACATAATCATTACGGCAGCAACAGATCTTATAGTGTAGACCCATACCAACCTGGATTCTGCTATAGGGTTAAATACCTGAAGTACATTGTAACTTACCCAGATTAAAATTATATATGAAGCTGAATTTCTAAAAACACCCCAGTTTGGATTCTTTTTTTGTTTTATAAAAAAGCCAATAATAAGTAATAACTCAATGATATCGATAACTGTCCCTAAAGGGTAGTCTATCCCCATGTGGGTAAACCACATAATAAAATAGGATGCTATTAATAGGATGATAATACCATATTTGGGATATGTTACTATAATATAAGCAATCGGGAGAGAAGCTAAACCTATTAATATAATAGCAGCAGCAGCAAAACCTTCATTAATAATATAATAACCTAATAGGAGAGAACTAAGGAATAATAAAATGTATCCAATAAATAATGCAGTCTTCGCTTTTCCAAAACCTAATATACTTTTGGTTTCACGCTCACTTAAAGTTTCGCCTACTTTTATTTTAAATTCGCTCACTATTTTTATAAAAACAAAAGTTTAATAAAAAAGAAGTAGATTACTCCGAAAACAAGGGCTATCGCTATTTTGCGAAGAATATTTTGTATTTTCTTTGTGATATAATCTTCTTCAAGTACGTATTTATCCGGATTTATTTTCATAGTAATATCACTGGTTTAGATGCTCAATATTTTTATTATGGAAATGCTGAGTTGAAACTGAATGTTTATTGGCATTCTTGCTTTTTAGCAGCGATATTATCTGAAAGAACATAAATTTAGGGATAGAAATCAAGGATTTGTAAATCCTTTTGTCTGTGTTAGAAACTACTAATGAAATTACAAATCCTATGATGAACAGAAAAAATGCAGTTGTCCATACTAAAGCCAAAGTTGAGTTTCCTATGATTAAATTGCAGAGTAAACACATTATTGAGAGAATTAGAAATATAAAAAGGGGAGGTCTTAATAGAGTTATACCAAATAAAAATTGATTTAAACTCAAGTTTCTGATCCCTTTTCCTATTAATCCGAAACCAAGTTTAAAATATTTAAACCAGGTATTTATCCACCGAGCCCTTTGTTTTACCAGCTGATCGGATTGTGATGTTTTTTCATCATAAACAATTGCATATTCTGAGAAAGCAATTTTTAAATCCTGTGCAACAATAAAATGTTGTAAGATCTTATCAAATCCGGCGCCCTTTATTTGATTTTTATCTAAAAAATCCTGATACAAATCTGTTCTGAAAGCCATTCCAGACCCTGCTAAAGTTGCGGATGAGCCTAGCTGGAATAAAATTTTCCCATCATAAAAATGGTAATAAATATCTCTGGCGGCATCCAGACAAGAATAAGTGGTATCTAAATTTTTAGCGGCTCTTACTCCCTGCACAGCAACATAACCTTTTCTGAAATAATGATTTAACTCATTAATGTATTCTTCATCAACCAAATTATCGCTATCTATGATAGTTACATATTCATGCGGCCTCTTAAATCGTTCCACAGCATAGAAGTGAGAGCCGGTATTACTGGCGATAATTGTCTCTGGCTTTAGAAGAATAACTTTTTCATTGCTAAAACTTAGATTATCAATATTACAATTATCTGCAACAATATAAACCAGATAATTATTATAGTTAATTTTAGTAATGGAGTCAACAACCGACTTTAAATTATCGGTATATTGATAAGCTGTTACAATAATTGCATAGTCAGGTTCTTTTTCCTGGGGTTCTGTTACAGATTTACGTTTAGAGGGAAATAAAGCCCATAATAAGAATAGGATAAGGGGTAAAACCAGGTTATAACCTATAATAATCTGTAATATATTCCATAACCAAGTTAAAGCTTCCATCATAAACCTTATACTTTAGATATATACTCAACAGGAAGTTTGTTCAAAATCCAACCTTTGAATTGACCTCCCAATCCATTTAAGTAATCTGTATATTGCTTTTTAGACTCAGATATGTTTTTATCAGCTTCAAATACACCAACAATACTATTAGAGAAAAGCAGCCATTCTGTTGCCTGATTAAGTTTTGTTAGAGATACTGTTTCAATAACTATAACATCAAATATAGACCTCAGTTTTTCCATCTTAGCTTTAATAGCAGCAGCACTTGCTATTTCAAGTAAAGAGGTGTCATGACCTGAATTTCCCATAATTTGCAATGGCTGGTTGTCAAAAACTTCTGTACCTACTTTTCCTGAAAAATAATCTTCCAGTGAAGCTACAGGCTGTACCGTTTGCGTAATGTCCGGATGACCGAAATTACTGTCTATTAATAAAACTTTCTTATTGGTCATGTTCCAGGCAAAAGCAAGATTTAAAGCAACCAAAGTTTTACCTTCACCATCGTTTATACTGGATATAACAATGGTTTTATCATCCATTTCCTTATCTAATTCAAAGCGGATAGAACGCAAATGATTCTTAAAGTCAGATTCATCTTTATTCAGATTGGTTTTAGTCCATATCTCTCTGAGATCAATTATAGATGCTTTTAGAGCATTTACATAACCTATTACAGAGCTTTCTGTCTTATTAGCCAGTATTTTTGGTGATTTTATAGCGTTGTCTATATAGTAAAGTACAAAGATGACAAACAGACAGAACACAAAGCTGATAATACCACTTAAAATTACCAATAACATTTTCTTTGATGGCTGTGGTAAACCAGGCATTGCGGTTTGTACTAGTTTTAATTTAATAGATAAGCCATACTCCATACTACTTTGGTTGTATTTTTCTAAAATAGCAAGGTATTCTCTACTGGCAACATCAACATCTCTTTCCAGAGATTGAACTTCGGCTTCATGTGGAACGAGTTTGTCAAACTGGTTATTTAAATAGTCTAACTGTCTTTCTATTAATCCCAAGCTGTAACGAAGCATATCGAGCTGAATATCAAGATTCAGTTTCTGTTGTATTAAATCCTGTTTAGCTACCAATGGATTGTAAATGTATTGGTCTGTATACCTGTTAATTTGACCGCTTAATATAGACCTTAGAGAGTCTATGGATGATTCATACTTTGGCTCAAAACCACTTTCCACATATAAATCATGAAGAGATTTTAAGTTTTGTTTAGTATTGATAATACTCTGATTTACTCTTGTTAATGTAGATTCTAAATAGCTTCTTTCTTTTGGACTGAATTTTCGGTCTATTTCATTTAACGCTCCAGATTTAGAAGCAATGCCCTCTTTAACTTGTTGTATTCTATCTGTATAGATTAGTATTTGTGCATATAGCTGGCTGGATTGTTCCTGAAGATTTAATACCCGGTTTCTGATTTTGTAATTTCTAAGAGAATCTATTTTTTTATTCATAGCATCTCTTTTATCATTAACCAATTTACCTAAAAAAGTAGTGGCATTTTTTTGGTTGGATTTAACCAATAATGTATAGTACTCAATAAACTCGTTACTTAAATTATTGACAATAAATGCGGAAAGTTCCGGGCTTTCAGAATCAAACTCTATATTGATAAAATCACTGTCTCCTTGTCTGTAAACTTTTAAGTGACCACGAAGAGATTCGCTATCGTATTTCATAGAACGCAAAATGTCATAAAGTTCAATTTGCTTCTTATCAAACAGATTTAAGCCTTCTGTTTTACCATGTTTTAACTTGAATGTTCTGATAACAGATTTGAGTTCTTCCGGAGATAAATCTTTGATTTTGTTACTCTTTTCTCTAAAGGGCTTCTCTTGAGTAAGATCATGAATAATCAAAGTATATGAAACCTGATCGATGATTTTTTTCATTTTCATAATCTCAATCAGATTGCTGAACTCCTGGTTTACCTGAACAGCTTTCTGGCTATCTGAATTACTTAGATAGGTAGTGCGCTGGGTTTCGTCAACTATACCTGTAGAAATTTGGGCCTGAGATATGTACGAGTCGGAAAGATTCCTCACCAAAAAGAATGTGATAATAATAGTCACAACAGGTATGATTACTAAAGTATACCTGTATTTTTTTAGGAGTCTAGAAAAAACGGCAATTTCTTCCATTATTTAATGTCTTCGAGTTTAACGGTTAGTAATTCTTCAAGTTGAAATTTAGCGGAAAACATATTTGCTTCGGCAGAAATTTTGGATTCTTTTACAGATGTTAAGTAAGTAGAAGCATCATTAAATTCCTTGAAAGAGATTTCATTTCTTTCGTATTTTGTTTTCATAATTGTAAAGGTAGCTTCGGCATCAATCAATCTGTTATTTGCGAGTTTGAGTGTATTTAGGTATTGAAGATAAAAAACATACCTTCTTTTCACCTCGGTTTCCAATTGTAAAGCATATTCATCTCTTTCGGCTGTAACTGTTTTAATCTCAGATCTGGCATTTTTAACATGATATGGTTTTTGAGCCAATGATGATGGTGAAAATGCAATATTTAAAAAATAGCCACTCAACATGTTCGAGTTTACACCATCTATAGCATAAATATTAGTTCTGTTTACGTAATTAAACGAAAAAGGATCTAACCAGGAAGCTTTAGCTATACTTAAATTATTGCCTGCTATATCTAATTTATTTTCAAACACTTTATTTCGGGGGTAATTTTCCTTAGCAATGGCAATTAATTTTTCCATATACAGATAAGAGAAATCCGAAATCATACTTTCCTGAGCAAAAGAATGCTTAGGTATATACAATAATGACAAAAGAATAACGAACAAAAAGTGCAAAGCTTTTTTAAAAGAGCTCATAAATATTTTTACTTGTATAAAATGTATTCAAATATATATTTTATAAGTGTAAGTAGAATACTAATATTATACCATAGCTATCTTTAATTGTTTTCAATTTATATAATTTTTATTAAGGTTTATTCAAATTTTATAAGGATGCTTTATAGATAGTTCGTTATAGCCCCTATGAATTAGATATTTGTAAAATGTTTATTATGATGAGGGACTTTAAAATAAATGGGTTAAAAATAGCATCTGTGTATAAATGGGTATTTTTATACGTTGTTGGGTAAAATAATTCCCGTTAATGTTGTTTTTGTTATTAAGGAAGAATTACTTAAATAAAAAAAAATATGTTTATTTGCCATAACACTATCATGTAATGGAATTAAAAGACTTATGGCTTTATTTTTGGTTGCCGGTTAGTGGTAAAAATCACTAATTCTTATTTATTTATAGTAACATGCTCAAGTTTTTACGAAATTTTATACCGCTTTTTCTAGTATTTTTCATCAGTAAGTCATTTGCTCAAATTTCTTCTTTTCCATACCACGAGTCATTTATGAACTCAACGGCTCCTGGAATTGTTTGTAAAGGGGGAGATATTCCTGCTACTGAAGGATATGCTTTTTTAAGAGCCGATGCTACTTCTCCATACAATATGGACCCTAAAGCTAATGGAAGTGGGTATTTAAGGTTGACTAATAATAAACAATATCAAAAAGGATATATTTATAATGAAGATATCGTAATTCCTTCTCAAAACGGATTAAAAATAGAATTTGAGTATTATATATGGGGTGGAAACGGTGCAGATGGTATCTGTTTCTTTTTATATGATGCAGATGTTACTCCTAATTTTAGAATAGGCGGTTTTGGAGGATCTTTGGGATATGCCCAATACAAAAAAAATGATTTACCAACAGGTCCTGTTGAAGCCGATGGGGTAACCGGAGGTTATTTGGGAGTAGGTATTGATGTTTATGGATATTTTGCCAGAACTTATGAAGGAAGACAACCTTTTTTAGACGGAACCGAAGTGAACGCCCGACAAATGGGCTCTATAGCCATAAGAGGTAAAGGTAATGGGTTTGATTTAGCGAATGGTAAAAATCCTTTTGTAGCTGGTAATTATCCTTTATTAGCCTATAAACAAACTTCTTCATTAAGCTCTCCTTTTACACTAGTGGGACCTAATAATGATCCTGACATTTCAGGAGCAAACCAAAAAACTAATTATGGGTACAGAAAGGCTCAGATTTTATTAGAGAGAAATGCAAATGGAGGATTTGATATTACGGTAAATATTTTACAAGGAGATCCATCCGGAACTTTAAAAGTACATAAGGTAATAGAAAAATTTTCTTATAATGAACTGGCACCTGAGCGTTTAGCTTATGGTTTATCAGCAGCTTCGGGACAAAGTTATAATAATCATGATATCAGGAATTTATCTATAGAATTACTAGCAGATAAACCTATAGGATATGCAGATTATGAAAAAACCCATACCAATGTTCCTAAGGATATTAATGTTTTGCAGAATGATCCTTCTAAAACTGTACCCGGTATTATTGTTATTGCAGATACAAACCCTGCTCATGGTACTGCGACAGTAAAAGATGAACATACAGGGATTATGACTTATACTCCTAATCCAGGTTTTAGCGGTAGAGACCAGTTTACTTATAAACTACAAGACCAGAATAAAATATCTAACCCTATTACAGTGACGGTAGATGTATTTCCTATAGGTTCTCCGGATTATGCTCAGACAGCCATTAATACACCTAAACAGATAGATGTAAAAGATAACGATTTATCAAAAACTGGAACTTCTGTCGTTATTTCTACTCCACCTGCAAATGGTAATGTAACTGTAGATCCTGTTACGAATATAGTAACCTACACTCCTAATCCTAATTTTGAAGGAAAAGATACTTTTTATTATATACTTAAGACTCCGGATGGATTAGATTCGGATCCTATATTGGTAGAGGTTGATGTAAAAAAATCTGTTGCTCCATTATATCCTGCAAAAATAGGGTTGGCAAAAGCTTTAGTAAAGGTCGAGAAAAATGTTGATGGTAGTTTTACCTTATATTTTACATTTACGGCAGTTAATATAGGTCAGGTTACAGCAGATCAGTTGACTCTAACAGATGATTTAGCTACTGTATTTGCATTAGCAAATTATAGTGTAAAAAGGGTTACAGCCACAGGAAGCTTAATCGCTAACCCGACATTTAACGGAAATTCAGATAAAAACCTGTTAAATCCAGGTAGTGTTTTAGGGCCTTCATCAAAAGAATTCGTTTATTTGGAAGTTATTGTTTCTATTAATAGAGATGAAGAATACTTTGAGAATTATGCCTTATTGCAAGGAAAATCTACAGATGACGGTTCTCCGGTAGAAGATGAATCTATAGATGGTTTTGCTCCAGACCCTTATGCTCCTGGAGTAAAAACACCTTTTAAACTTAAAAAAGGTGGCATATTTGTTCCGGAAGGCTTCTCACCTAATGGAGATGGCATTAATGATACTTTTGTTATCGAAAACTCGGCAGGCTATACTATAGATTTAGAAGTTTATAATAGATGGGGAAATATTGTTTATAAATCCAAAAGCTATCAAAATGACTGGGCAGGAAAGTGTAACGAAGGGTTGTATATAGGTCAGGATGTGCCAACAGGAACCTATTATTATGTTGTTAAGATTAATAATGAGAAGAAGGTAGGCTTTATAACAATTAACAGATAAAAATGAGAACGAATAAATTAATAATACTAGCTGTTTTACTGCTGTCAATTGTTTATAAGGTGAATGCCCAGCAAGCAGCCATGTATTCACAGTATATGTTTAATACATTGGCTATAAACCCGGCCTACGCGGGTAGTCGTAACGTAACATCTGCTACTGCTTTATACAGACATCAATGGACAGGGATAGAAGGAGCACCAAAAACTGCTACTTTTACTATAGATGCACCATTGGATCAGAAACGAATGGGAATTGGCTTTCAAGCTTATTCAGATAAAGCCGGAATTATTAAAAATAATGGGGTAGCATTAAGCTATGCTTATCGAATAAGAATGGATAAAGGTACATTGGCGTTTGGTATGCAGGCAGGAGCCAGTCAATATCAGGCAGATTTTACTTCGGTTAGTCTTAGTCAGACCAGTAATACAATAGATCCTGCTTTTGCTAATAATGTAGACAAACTGCTTTTTGATTTGGGAGCTGGTTTATATTATAATTCCGATAAATTCTATGTGGGATTAGCAGGTATGGGATTATTAAAAAATCGTTTTACAAGTTACGAATCGGCTGGAGTTAAGTTCGGTAGCAGAGAAGAAGTTCACCTGTTTTTATCTTCAGGAGTTGTTTTGCCTCTGAATGAAGATTTTAAATTAAAACCCTCTATTTTAATTAAAGGAGTTAAAGGTGCACCCATAGAAGGGGATATTAATGCAACTCTATGGATTAAAGATGTTATTGCAGTTGGAGCACAATATAGAACCAGTGCAGATTTAGCAGGTATGCTGGAAATACAGGCTACGCCACAAATTCGTATAGGTTATAGTTATGATTATAGTACTACGCAGCTGAGAAATTATAATTCTGGAAGCCATGAGATTATGTTGCGCTACGAGTTTGGCTTCAACAGTAATAAATTTTTATCACCTAGATACTTTTAGACGTTTATAATGAGATTGAAGATATTTATACTAACTTTTGCCCTTTTTAGTTTTAGTGCTTTTACTATAAATGCCGCTGATAAAACTAAGGACAGAGATATGAAAAAAGCAGTTGCGGCATTTAACTCATTAAGTTATGCTTCTGCTATAAAGCTTTTTAGGCCCATCGTAGAAAAAGATACAGCCAATGTAGAAGCATTGGAGAAACTGGCTTATAGCTATAAAATGGTAAAAAATTACGATCAGGCTTTGGATGCTTATGCTAGATTGGTAAAAAAGACACCTGCAAAAGCTGAATGGAAACTCTATTATGCTGAGGCCTTAGCGAATAATCAACAATATGAGAAATCTGTTAATGTTTATCGTGATTATTTAAAATCAGTACCCAAAGAAAAAAGAGCATCTTCTTTTGTAAATGCTAACCTAAAGTCATTTGAAGAAAATAGAGGAAGTTGGGGAATTTATTTTACCAATTTAAATACTTTGAGTTCAGAGTATGCTCCGTCTTATTATAAAAATGGACTTATTTTTAGTAGTAACCGTTTAAGAAATAAAAATACAAAAAGAGTTTTCTCCTGGGATAATACACCTTTTTCTGATTTGTATGTTGTAGAGAAATTAAGTGATATTAAGCACTTAAATGCAGATAGTGTACTCTCCAGTTTATCGGCTAAAGGAAACAAACCTTATAAATTTAACGATGATGACACCGAAGCTACTAGTAACGACAGCAAGGTTCTGGGAATATATAATCCATCTTTAGAGAGAGATAGTTTAGCTTTAACCATAGGAAAAGATCTTCCCGTTAAATTATTACAAGGAAAAGTAAATACAAAATATCATGAAGGTGCATCTGCATCTTTTCCAGATGGCACAATCATCTTTACAAGAAACAATTTTTTTAAGGGTACAAAAAGAAAAAGCACTGATGGTACCAATAAGTTGAAAATGTACATTGCCAGCGGAAATGACTTAAGCAAAATTGTTGAGTTTCCTTATAATAGTGACGAATATTCTGTTGGACATCCTGCATTAAGTAAAGACGGAAATATTTTAGTTTTTGCATCAGATATGCCTGGAGGTTATGGAGGAAGTGATTTGTACTATAGTGTAAAATCAGGAAATGGAAAATGGACAAGACCAGTCAATATGGGCAAAGTCATCAATACGGAAGGAGATGAAATGTTTCCTTTTCTGGATGCTGAGAACAAACTGTATTTTTCTTCGACCGGACATGCAGGTTTAGGTGGACTGGATATTTTTGAGGTCATGTTGCGTGATATGAAACCAACTTACGAACCAAAAAATATGGGAATTCCTATCAATTCGCCAGAGGATGATTTTGCATTGATTAAAGATGCTGCCGGAAGGGAAGGGTTTTTTAGTTCTAACAGATCTGGAAATGATGATATTTATTCTTTTAAAAGAAGTACACATCGTATAATTTTAAAGGGAGTGGTAAGAGATGGTAAAATGGGAATTCCATTACCAGGCTCAAGGATATTATTAAGACACCTAGATGGTGTAGATACTATAAGAGTGGGAGCTAAAGGCGAATTTGAGAAAGAGCTTGCTAAAGAAACTGATTACGAGTTAACGGCTCAGAAATTAGATTATGTAAGCCAAAGAGCATTTACTACATCTGTGGGGATTAATAAAGACTCTACTATCATTGTAAATATTAATCTGTATAAAACAGAATCTAATCAGGAGTGGGTAATTAACAATTGCGAAACACTGAAAGCAAAATTCAATTTAGAAAATATTCATTACGATCTGGATAAATCGGATATCCGCCCAGATGCCAGACCAGCTTTAGATCATATTGCATCTTTGATGAGTCAGCATCCTGAACTTTCTATCATTACGTCCAGTCACTGTGATAGTAGGGCTTCGTCTGAGTATAATAGGTTACTTTCAATAAGAAGGGGAAATTCTGCTAAAGCTTATCTGGTATCAAAAGGTATTAGTGCCAGTAGAATAAAGGTTGAGTATTACGGAAAAACACGTTTAACTAACCGCTGTTATGATGGAGTAATGTGTTCAGAAGAAGAGCAGCAGATGAATAGAAGAACCGAATTTGAAGTGGTATTAAATGGAGTGAATTTAACACAGTTGGATTGCGATTCTAAACTTTAAAATTATCTGATCAAATTATAAATTGAGAAAGGCTATCTGTTCAGATAGCCTTTTCATTTTATTAGGGAAATCACAAAAACTACTTATGAGTAGTTCTATGATTTATTACCAAAGTTTTTCCGGATAAACTCCTTCTGCTATAAGCTTGTTAATATTGTTTTGTACAATAGGTTTATCTTCAATAAAAGTAACGCCAAACCATTTCTCGTCTGTAGGTATTACTTTAAAAGTAGCTTCGTTATTTTCTACAAGATAATCAGCCACAGAAGGGATATAAAACTCTGCTTTTGGATTGGATTCGTTTTTGGCTGCAAAATCTACAAAAAGCTCTTCAATAGTAGAAAAAACATCGGGTGTAAAACCCCAGCAATTCATAGATACAGGATTGTCTGCAGATAATTCAGACTTTTCTCCTGCTTCTTCATAGTATACTTTTCCATCCTCACGAAATACTTTAGTACGCTCTACTATAGAAGAAAGAAAGCCATTTGGATCACTCTGGCATACACCTCTGGAAACCGAACCGTTTTCGGATAAGGTATTACCAATTTTATATCCTACTAAGCAGTATTTGTTTTTTGCCGATTCATCATTCAGGAAGTTCACCATTTTTTTAAATGCATCATAACCATAGTAGTCATCGGCATTAATTACGCAAAAAGGTTCGCTTATCTGGTTTTTAGCTTCTAAGACAGCATGACCAGTTCCCCATGGTTTTTCACGGTATATTTCTTTATCAATTCCATATTTAGTAAGGTCAAAATTCTGGAAAACATAATCAGTTTCAACTTTTCCTTCAAGTTTCTTATCAAAAATAGCTTTGAAATTATCTTTGAATTCTTCTTTAATAATAAAGGTTATTTTTCCAAATCCGGCTTTAATGGCATCATAAATAGAATAGTCTATAATTGTTTCTCCGTTAGGCCCAAAGCCGTCTATTTGTTTCATACTTCCATAACGACTCGCCATTCCCGCCGCTAAGATTAATAATGTTGGTTTTTTCATTTAATACCCGGTATTCGTCTTTTTCCTGCAGATAAAAATTTTGGTAAAGTAACTAAAAAAATATGACTTAGCGTACGTCTAAAATCACAGTATTTCAATGAATTTATAATCTAAAAGCCAAAGAAAGATCCGCCAGATTTACCTCTAGGTTTTTTACCACCAATCATTCCAAAAATTCCCCGAACGATTTCTCTTCCTATTTGTTTGGTTATAGATGCGTCCATTACTTTCTCGAAAGTACTTTTTTCTATCCGCGTAGTGCTACGAGTAACCGTTACAGTAGTTTGATTTCCTTCTATCTTGCTTTTTGCTTCAATTCGTTCTACCAGAATTTCATAAGCACTCCTAGGGTCAATAGTTTCCTGATATTTTCTGTATAGATCTGAATTGTCCATTAGTTTCTGACATTCTGCATCGCTCATAGGGCCCATAACCGCTGTAGGTGGTATAAGGTGTACGGCAACTGTTTCGGTAGGCACACCTTTTTCGTTAAGTACTGTAATAATAGCTTCTCCTGTCCCTAAACTGGTAAGTACCTTGTCTATTTGATAAAAACCAGAAGAGGGGTAAGTTTTTACGGTTTTCTTTAAAGAATCTACATCGTTTGGTGTAAAGGCTCTTAAGGCATGCTGTACACGATTACCTAATTGTCCTAATACAGATTCAGGCACATCTGTAGCCGCTTGTGTACAAAAGAACACGCCAATGCCTTTAGATCTGATCAGACGTATCACTTGTTCTATTTGCTCTAAAAATGCTTTGCTAGAGTTTTTAAATAGTAAATGGGCCTCGTCAAAAAAGAATACTAATTTAGGTTTATCTAAATCTCCTACTTCAGGCATATTATAAAAAAGTTCGGCTAGCAGGCTCAGCAGAAAAGTAGAATATAATGAAGGCTGATCTTGCACATCTGAGATATTCAGAAGGCTTATAACACCTTTTCCATCGACCTTTTCAAATAAATCATGTATATCAAAAGAAGTCTCGCCAAACATTGGAGAAAGCCCCATTTGTTCCAGTGCTACTATTTTACGCAAAATAGTACCCGATGTTGCTGTTGATATTTTGCCATAAGTATCTTTAATTTCCAGAGCACCATCACCTTCGGATAAATAGCTTAATAGTTTCTTTAAATCTTTAAAATCTACCAAAGCCATTTTATTGTCATCGGCATATTTGAAAATGGCAGAGAGTACACCAACTTGAGTATCATTAAGATCAAGGATTTTCCCCAGCATTACCGGACCAAATTCTGATACGGTGGCACGCATTTGAGCTCCTTTTTTGCCCGAAAGAGAATATAATTCTATAGGAAAGCCAGTGGGTTTAAACTCTATATTTAATGCTTTAGCTCTTTCTTCTATTTTAGCATTGGTTTCTCCGGGTTGGTACAAACCAGATAAATCGCCCTTTACATCCAACATAAATACCGGAACGCCTGCATTAGACAATTGTTCTGCTATGAGTTGTAAAGTTCTTGTTTTTCCGGTTCCGGTGGCTCCAGCAATTAAACCGTGTCTGTTCATCATTTTTAACGACAAATTGACTTCAGCCTCTGATAATACTTTTCCATCGAGCATACCTGCACCAAGGTAAATGTATTCTCCTTTGGGGTTGTATGAGTTTTTAATCTTATCTATAAACTCTTGTTCTTTAATCATAATTAGAATTTATTTGATGTATAGTCTGATGTGTTTCAGCATATATACAAAATGTAATACTCGTTGTTTTTCTTAGATCCTGTTCAATATTCTGGCAATGTGTTGTATAAAAACATAAAACTTCTCTATTAGTTTCTACAACCTGAATATTGATTTCTAATTTAGGAAAAATAAGAACAAGTTTGAATAGCTGGCTGAATCAAATGAGTTTTAAAACATTATTTATCAGTATATTTTTTAATCCAGGTATCCATTTCCCATAACATGTGTAATACCGATTCTTTTGCTTTATAATGATGGCCCTCGAAAGGTAATATTACTAAACGGGCTGTGGCACCATTTCCTTTTAAAGCGGCATAATATCTTTCACTCTGCATAGGAAAAGTCCCGGTATTTTCATCTGCTTCACCATGGATAATTAAAATAGGCGTTTTCTGCCTATCTGCATAAGAAAAAGGGGACATCTTAAAGTATAAATCAGGGTCTTGCCAATAAGTACGTTCTTCGTTCTGAAAACCAAATGGAGTTAAAGTTCTGTTATAAGCTCCGCTTCTGGCTATTCCGGCCATAAACATTCCGTTGTTATGTGTTAGCAGATTAGCAACCATAAATGCGCCATAGGAGTGACCTCCAATAATGATTTTTTTTCTATCGCCAATTTCCAGTTTTTCAACCTCGTCTATGGCTGCAATAGCATTATCTTTTAATTGCTCAATAAAGGTATCATTAGGCATATCATTGCTTTCTCCAACTATAGGCATATCTACTTCCATGACAAGAAATCCCTGAGTTGCCCAATAGATAGGGGAAGACCAATTTATTTTGGGAGATAGGTAAGGAGAGCCTTTAACTTGAGATGCAGCAGCAGCTGTTTTATATTCTTTGGGATAAGCCCACATTAATACAGGCAATTTCCCTTGAGAAACGTGATAGTCTTTTGGTAAATAGATAGTTGATGATAGCTTTAAACCATCAATTCTTTTATAATTAACCTGTCTTTTGGTAACACCTAATAATGGTAAATAAGGATTTTCAAAATAGGTGAGCCGATACTCCTTCTTCGATTTTAAGCCCATGGCATAATAATTTGCTGGTTGCATAACCGATTCTCTGGAAAACAGTAAACGCCCTGAATTTAAGTTGTAATGTACCGGTAATTCGTAATAAGGTGCTTTTGATCTGAATAAAGTGTCCGTAATTTTAGTTTTTACGTTAAATTTTAAAAGAAAAGGTTTTTCGCCTTTGTCAGAAGCTCCTTTAGAAATTGAATATACATTAACATTGCTTGGGTCTGCTATTCTCCGAAACCTGTTACCATCCAAAAGAAGAATATCTTTGTTATACTCATTTTTAATTTTGATAAATTCTCCCGGGTCGTTATAGGTGTTTTCGTAATACCTGTCCCATAAATTAACTCTGTATGTTGAATTTCCTGGTTTTATAAATACACGCCTTTCTGTTCTTGTACGCCACCATTTTTCTGTAACGATGGCTATTTGGTCGTCTCCCCATACAATAGAATGAAATCTGAGATAGCAATCTGCCAGTTTAGAAGTTTTTTTGCCATTTGCTTCTTTCATATAAATTACATCTCTTACCGGAATTAATTTTGATGGATTTCCTCCATCTTTTGCTTCCACCCAAATATAGGTTTGCGGTTTATCATGTCGCCATTGAAAAGCCCTCTTAGATGTTGTTACGGCATCAAAACCATTTGGCAAATTATCCTGTAGAGGTGTTTTATTAAGATTAGCCACAAAAGCTCCGTATTTATCATACAAATCTACTGAAGATGGGAATCTGGAATAAGGTAACTGATAAGAATATGGCTTTTCAATAGTTTTGGTCATGACCAATTTTCCGTCTGGAGAGATGTCAAAATCAGAATATATAGCAGGAAGAGCAAAATTAACAGCTTCGCCATTATGTACATAAACCATTTTTAATTGCGAAGTAAGGTAATAATCGAATAAGCTTTCGTCCTGTTTATTTTTCAGAAGATCCTGATAGGTTTTGCTAGCAGAGGATGCCATAGCGGTTTCAGAAATAATAGGAGCAATGTTTGATTGAGCTTGAGATATTATTGCTCTTTTATCATTTACAAATTGCGCCAGAATAGATTTACTGTCTGGAGACCATTGATATACTTTACCTAATGTTTTTATTAAGGATAAGTCTGTTAACTTATTTGTTTTATAATTGTTTAAAGAAAGAACCCAAAGCTCTAGTTTGTGATTGTTTTCAAGGCAGAATGCTAAAGAATTCTGATCCGGTGAAAAGGAAACCTCCGATATTTTATAGTTTTTAGGTAAACCATTTATTTGTATTTCGTGATTGTAATCTAGGTTTTTAATAGAAATTGACGTATAAAAAGTATAATCGGTAATCGTATTGTTTTGTGGATTAAAACGTGTTCCTGCTAATTTTAAAATAGGTTGGCTCAGCTCTTCTAAAGATATCAATGGATTTCTTTCTAGTATAACCATACAGCTTCCAGAATTATTAAAAAGAACCTGTCTATCAACAGATTTATTGAGAATATCCTGAAATACTTGTGGTGGTTTTTGGTAGGTGTTTGTTTCCTGAGCTTGTGTAAAGTTCAGCATGAAAACAAAAAATGCCGGAACTAGAGATAATCCGGCATTTCTGAAATATTGATATCTTGTCAACTTTATTCCTGAATTTATTTGATATATCTGAAATCCTGGCCGTCCTGGATATTTAAGAGCGATTCGTAAATCAATCTGATTACGTTATCTACGTCATCTTTATGAATCATCTCAACTGTTGTATGCATATATCTTAAAGGTAAAGATATTAAAGCAGAAACAACGCCATCATTAGAATAGGCAAAAGCATCCGTATCTGTGCCTGTGGAGCGGGAAGAGGCTTGTCTTTGGAAAGGAATTCCGTTTCTTTCTGCAGCTTCAACCAATAGTTTATTCAGGTTGTTATGTACAGCAGGTGCGTAGGAAATTACCGGACCTTTACCACAAGCCAAATCACCCTGAGTAATTTTATTAATCATAGGTGTGGTTGTATCATGCGTTACGTCCGTTACAATGGCAACATTAGGCTTGATACGATGGGCAATCATTTCTGCACCACGAAGTCCAATTTCTTCTTGTACTGCATTTACGATATACAAACCAAAAGGTAATTTAATTTTGTTTTCTTTTAATAGTCTGGCAACTTCGGCAATCATAAAACCACCAGCTCTGTTATCTAAAGCTCTTCCAAGATAGTAACGGTCATTTAACACCATAAATTCATCTTCATAGGTAATAACACATCCTACATGTATACCCAAAGCTTCAACTTCTTCTTTACTGGTACAACCACAATCCAGAAAAATATTTTTCAATTGTGGAGTTTCTTCTTTTTCACCTCCATGTCTGGTATGGATGGCAGGCCAACCAAATACTGCTTTTACTATTCCTTTATCTGTATGGATATTTACACGTTTAGAAGGTGCAATCTGATGATCTGAACCACCATTTCTGATTACGTAAATCAATCCATCATTGGTTATATAATTGACAAACCACGATATTTCATCAGCATGAGCTTCAATAACTACCTTATATTCTGCTTTTGGATTAATAACGCCTACGGCAGTACCGTAATTATCTACATAATATTCATCAACATAAGGTTTTATATAATCTAACCAAAGTTTTTGTCCTTTATATTCAAATCCTGTAGGGGAAGGATTATTGATGTATGCTTCTAAAAACTGAAGTGATTTTTTGGTCACTATTTCTTGCTTTTCCTGTGCTTTCTTCTTCGCCATATCTATATATAAAACTTGAGATAAAAGTTAATTTACCTGTAAATCTATCAAATTTCTTTTTCTATTGTCATGAAATCTATCCCATTTTTAGAGAAAGTATTTCCATTAGTAGCAAAACCAAATTTTTTATAAAAGTTTATGGCAGATACGCGGGCATTACATCTAAGCTGCTTTTTATGGTTTTCTGTAGCGTAGTCTATTACATACTGCAAAAGCTTTGTACCAATTTTTTGATTCTGAAAATCGGGACGAACCGCTAACTTTCTAAAAACCATTGTATCTCCATCTTCAAAAACAGATACAACGCCAGCAAGCGAATTATCGGTAAAAATACCGAAATGGACACCATTAAAGTCATCTTCCAACTTTACGGCTTCAATAGGATGATTAGGGTACATAGCTTCATTTCTAATGTTCCATGTCAGTTCCGGTGTAATCTGTTCTATTTTCAAATCTGATTTCATAGAGGTCTTATAATTTGATTTCACAAATATGGGGTTTGTTCTCTGCTTTTTATAGTACTCAAAATCTATTTTACTTAAAGATGAATAACATATTTCTGTTTAACGATTAATTATCAGATATAGTTACGGGCAATAAATCTACTATAAGTCGTGTTTTATGGATTTTATTTAATTAAAAAATAAGAATTAATAGATATTCACTTCTCGTTTCGCTGATTTAGTCTTACCAGCCTTTATTATCAGGATAAAACATCTTTTCTATAAAACAGTAACTTTCCATTACTTTCTTGATAATATCGTACACATGAAAGAGAAAATGTGTTAGAGTCTTTAAAAGTATTCCTGATACATTTGCTATAGAAGTTGAATAATTACTAAACCTAATATTCGAGGAAAAAGATGACAGAGAATCTTCCATTTATTGATCTAGCAGTAATAGCCTTATACCTTATAGCTATGGTTTTGGTAGGTGTTTATTTTTCAAGGAGAAATAAAAGTGCCGACCAGTTCACAAAAGCATCAGGACGTATACCCGGTTGGGCAATAGGCTTATCTATCTATGCAACATTTTTAAGCAGTAATACATTCTTAGGAGTTCCGGGTAAGGCATTCGGAGGTAACTGGAATGCTTTTGTTTTTAGCTTATCTATGCCTTTAGCCGCTTGGGTGGCAGCCAAATACTTTGTGCCATTTTATAGAAGTGTAGGCGAGGTATCAGCCTATACCAATCTTGAAAAGAGATTTGGAGCCTGGGCGCGTACCTATGCAGTGGCATGTTTTCTTTTAACACAGTTGGCTAGAATGGGATCTATTTTCTTTGGTATTTCTCTGACTTTACAAGCACTTACCGGTTATAGCATGGAAATGATTATGCTGGTAACAGGTATCTGTATAATTATATACACTGTAATGGGAGGAATAGAGGCTGTAATTTGGACTGAGGTAGTACAGGGAATTCTAAAAACTTTAGGAGCTATATTAATTATCGGAATTATTGTGGCAGATATGCCAGGCGGAGTTTCTAAAATCGTTGAAATTGGAACTAACGATAATAAGTTTGGTCTCGGCAGTTTGTCGTTTGATTTTACGCAGGCCACTTTTTGGGTGGTGTTGCTGTACGGTTTCTTTATAAACCTAAACAACTTTGGTATGGATCAGAACTACGTACAAAGATACCATACCGCAAGTTCTGCAAAAGAAGCATCAAAATCAGTTTGGTTATGCGTTTGGATATATGTTCCAGCTTCGTTAATGTTCTTTATTATAGGAACGTGTCTATATGCTTACTATCAGGTAAATCCAGATCTTATACAAGGCGTTAAACTACAAGCAGCTGCAGAATTATTACCTTCTACAGCATCCAGTTCAGAAATAAGCAGTTTAGCTTCAGCTTTAAAACCAGAAGATTATGGAGATAAAGTGATGCCACATTTTATGGTAACCATGATCCCAACAGGGTTGGTAGGTTTAATTGTATCAGCTATTTTATCTGCAGCAATGAGTACCATTAGCTCTGGTATGAATGCTTCTGCAACAGTTTTTGCTGAAGATATCTACAAAAGATATTTCAAACCTGAAATGACCGATAAGCAAAATATGAAATTATTGTACATCGGAACAACATTTTTTGGATTAGCAGGAATGGTTTGTGGAATAGCAATGATTGGAGTGAAGAGTATATTGGATATATGGTGGCAATTATCAGGAATTTTTGCTGGCGGTATGTTAGGCTTATTCTTATTAGGCATTATTAGCAAGAAATCAGGAAATACAGAAGCTTTAGCAGCCACGGTGATTGGTCTAATGGTAATTATCTGGATGTCTTTATCCTATTTAATACCAGAAGAGTTTGCTTACTTAAAGAACCCACTTCATGCAAACATGATTATTGTTGTCGGGACATTATCAATTTTCTTAACAGGATCATTAATAGCTAAAATCAGAAAAGGTTAAATACCAATACATTACAAAATAATAAAATCAGAAGATGAACAGAACAGAAAAAGGTTTTATACCTGTCATGTTGACACCTTTTAAGGATAGCGGAGATATAGATTTCGATGGACTGAAAAGATTAACGGAATTATACATTGAAGCAGGTGCGGCAGGTTTATTTGCCAATTGTCTTTCAAGCGAAATGTTTGAATTGAGTGAAGACGAACGCTTGGAATTAGTAGATTTTGTAGTAAAATCAACTCAAGGGAGTATTCCTGTTGTAGCTACAGGTACTTTTGGTGGGGCTATAGAAAAACAGGCAGACTTTGTAAAGAAAATATACGATACAGGTGTAGAGGCGGTTATTGGAATTACCAGTTTGTTAGCTGAAGAGCAGGATAGTGATGAAATATTTGACGCCAACGTACATAAGCTGTTAGATTTAACAGATGGTGTTCCAATGGGATTTTACGAATGCCCGGTTCCTTATAAAAGATTAATTTCACCTGCGCAATTAGAAGCTCTGGTTAAAACCGGAAGAGTAACTTACCATAAAGATACTTGCTTAGACATAGATCAGGTAAGAGCAAAAATCAAAGCAACCGAAAATAGTAATAATTTTGGTTTATACGATGCTTATATGGTACATGCAGTAGAATCATTAAAAGCAGGTTCTGCAGGATTATCATGTATTCAAGGAAACTTCTATCCTGAACTGTTAGTATGGTTATGTAATAACTATGCAAACGAGTCATTGGCAGGTGAAGTAGCACAGGCACAACAGTTCTTTATAGACAATATGGATGTAATGCATGATGTTTATCCTACTATAGCTAAATATTCATTACAACGCAGAGGCTTTGATATGTCTACATTTACAAGAAGACAGGGAATAGGTACTTTTAATCAGGAAATTAAAAACCGTATTGCTGCTTTAGACGAAAAGTACGACTTACTTAAAGATCAACTGGAAATTAAACATTCAATAGCATAGCGGTTTAGCTTTTATTTTAATAATTAGGTTTGAACAGGATGTCTTTTTAGCATCCTGTTTTTTTATACAATTTAAAAGCCTTACTTTTGTACCAATGAAATTTTTGAAGAACATATTAAGACTTCCTTTCTATAATAACTATTATTATACCAATAGCTGTTCGGGAAAAGGTATGTCTGCACTTCAGAAATTATATACATAACTATAATAAAAAGATATATCACCAAAGCCCGGACATGTTCATGTTCGGGCTTTTTTATTTTACAAAAAATGGATACAGTAAAACAACTTAAAGAAAACGTAGAAATTATTTTACCCGATAATGGGTTAGAAAGTAAACTGGCGCAGGCAGAAAAAGATAATAGAAAGCTGAGTATTAAATTAGGTTTTGATCCAACTGCACCAGATTTACATCTTGGACATGCTGTAGTATTGCGTAAGCTAAAACAATTTCAGGATTTAGGTCATCAGATTATAATATTGGTAGGTAGTTTTACCGCAAGAATAGGTGACCCTACAGGCAAAAATAAGAGTAGAAAACCTTTATCTGTGGAAGAGGTGAAACATAATGCAGAAACCTACATTAAACAACTCTCTAAAGTAATAGATGTAGATAAAGCTAAAATTGTATTTAACTCAGATTGGTTAGATTCATTGAATTTTTCAGAAGTTATTCAACTGCTCTCAAAAGTAACGGTAGCGCAGCTTATGCACCGGAATGATTTCAATAAAAGATTTACGGAAAATACACCCATAGCCATGCATGAACTTGTTTACCCCATATTGCAGGGATTTGATTCAGTTCAGATTGGTTGCGATATAGAAATGGGAGGGACGGATCAGCTGTTTAATTGTACTATGGGTAGGCAATTACAGGAAAGTTTTAATATGGACGGCCAGATAGTTATGTGTATGCCATTATTAAAAGGTTTAGACGGAAAAGAAAAGATGAGTAAATCTTTAAATAATATTATAGGTCTTACAGATGAACCTAACGAAATGTTTGGGAAAACCATGTCAATACCTGATAGCCTGATAGAAGAATATATTGATTTAGCGACGGATTTTTCTGTTATAGAAAAAAAAGAATTGAAGGATTTGTTGAAAACAGAAAATCCGATGGAAATAAAAAAACAGATAGCCAAAAACATTATTAGACAATACCACAGCGAGGAAAATGCAGAAGAGGCCGAACAATTTTTTGTAAACCAGTTCCAGAATAAAAACTTTGAAGAAAAAGTGTTCGAACCGGTAAAAATAGATTTGTTTTTAAATCATCAAGAAGTTGTATTATTGGTAGATATGTGTACTCATCTAAAGAAAGACATTACTAAATCTGCAATAAGAAGGTTAATTGAAAACGGAGCCGTCCAGGTAAATAATGAAAAGATAATAAATCCTAATCAGGAACTGAAATTAACACCGGGAACTAAAGTTAAAATAGGGAAACGAGAGTTTTTTGAATGGTTATAATTCTTCAACTTACTTTTAACAGAATAGGCAAAATTTTTAAATTAGTCATTCCAGAATTTTAAAAGATGAATAGTCATATAGCACCAGATTATAATAAATGCATTTTGTTAACCATAGATATGCAGAATGACTTTGTTATGCCCGGTAGTATAGCCGAAGTTACAGGTTCTCATGAAATTGTTCCCCGCTTGAAAAAGGTATTAGAAACCTGTCGGGAAAGAAATATTCCCATCATTCATGTTATACGTCTTTATAAAGAAGATGCTAGCAATGTAGATTTATGCAGAAAGGCATTGATAGCATCGGGGGCTAAAATTGTTTTACCAGATACCAAAGGAGCTGAATTGGTCAAGGAATTACTACCAGAATCTTCTTCTTTTACAATGGATTATGATACTTTATTAAAAGGAGAAGTGCAAGAAATAGCTAATAACGAATGGATTTTATACAAATCCAGATGGGGCGCTTTTTATAATACCATATTGGAAGATTTTTTGAAAGAGCGACAGATTGATACAATTGTTTTTACAGGATGTAATTTCCCTAACTGTCCGCGGACAAGTATTTATGAAGCCAGTGAACGTGATTTTAAAATAGCTATGCTAAGCGATCTGGTTTCTGGTGTTTATGAAAAAGGAATGACCGAACTGAAAAATATTGGTGTAGAAATAATCTCATCAGAAAACTTTATAACAAAAATTGCTACTCAATAAAGTGAGATTTAAGTAAACTAAATAGAAAAAGTATTATTATGCAACGTCTTTTTCAAAAGACGTTGCATAATTAAACACTTCTAATTATTTATGAAGGTTAAATTACTGAGAAAGACACACAATTATTTAGGTAATTCTGGTCTCGGCATTTTATATTGTGTAGCTGTAATAGCTTCAAGAAATGCTACTAATGAACGTTTTTCTTCTGTTGTTAATTTTAACGGTTTTAATAAACGATCTGTATATGGATACATTGGGTCAGCCTTTTTCTGTTCGTCTGTAGGATCTATCATATGCATACCACTGTTGTAAATATTAACAACCCCCATAATATCACTAAATAAACCATTGTGCATCCATGGTCCATTATGCATAACATCTCTTAATGAAGGTGTTTTAAATTTGCCTGCATCATTCGGGTCTTTAGTTACCTCATATCTTCCAAGGTCCTGATATTTTCTCTTATAGTAAGTAAGTCCAATGTTATGAAAGTCTTCATCAGTAAAAAATTGTCCATTATGACAATTCATACATCTGGCTTTAGTCCTGAATATATGCATACCCTCAATTTCCTTGTCTGTTAAGGCACTATATTTACCATCCAGGAACAAATCAAATCTACTTCGTCTGCTTTGTAAAGTACGTTGAAACTCTGCCAATGCAATAGTAATGCGTTCCATGTTTATCTTGTCATCACCAAAAGCTTCTGTAAAAAGTGTTTGATATCCTTTAATATTCTTTAATTTTTTAGGTAATTTATGGGGATCCATTGCCATTTCGTGATGAGCTTCAATAGGAGATGATGCCTGTTCTTCCAAACTTGCAGCTCTGCCATCCCAGAAAAGAGATTTTCTGGCATAAACATTCAATAACGAAGGTGTATTTCTATTTCCCAGAGTATGGTCATGTCCCAAAGCTACACTTTTACCATCACCAAATGATAGTTGCGGATCGTGACAGCTACTGCATGATATCTGATTTGATCCGGATAACCGCGGATCAAAAAAAAGTAATTTTCCAAGATTAACCTTAGGTTGCTTCATTTTAGAGAAATAGCTGGTATCTATTACTGGTAAAGATTTAAACTCTTCCCATTTTATTCCTTCATCTATGGTTGGCTTAGGCCATTCAGAAATAGGTTTTTCATACAGTTGGCGCAATGTACTAACTTCTACATCGCCCAAAAAGGCGGTACTTACAATAAATACGAAAAAAATTGAGGTAATGAAGGCTATTCTTTTCATCTTGCTAAAAAACAAATCCCGTAGAAACTTTTATATAGTTTTGCTTGATATTTGTCTGATTTTGTGCTTGTATATTAATAAAAAAACTTAGTGTCTGTTTAACCGAATAATCTATAGATAATGAGGCTAAACTCGTAAATGTATCAGCTGTGAGATATGTATAATTATTTTCTAACATTTGGTAGATACTTGAACTTACATCTAAGCCAGTAAATGATTTATTTTTGTTTAATGATGTTTGATACTTTAAACCTATTAAACCGGTTATAATAAACTGATTGTTTACCTGTTTACTAATTCTCGGTTGTATTCCTGCTTCAATTAAATCAAACTGTTGAAACCTGTTTGGTGAAACATAACTTTCTTCAAACTGTTTAAAGTTACCACTAATATTTATTCCCCAATCTAATGGATAACCTCGCTTTTCATAATCCAAAAACACATTGAAATTAGTAATGGTATTCGAGTATCTTAAATCTTCAGATATTTTAGGATAAACAGTTCCTGATGTTTTACTATCAAATTTAGCTTCGGTTCCCAAGCGTTTATTATGTGATATTGTAGCACGAACAAGATATGCTTCTGTTTTCCCAATATTCATATATCCAAAAGAAGTTTCGTAGAACTTGTTTGCAATCTCAGCAATATTGTCTTTAGTTTTCGTAAGACCTTTTCCGAAATCAAATTTATTATATTTTCCCTCTAAGAACCAACCTTTTTTAGTCTCAGGAATTAAGTTTAGTCCTATTCCTTTTTGAAAACCTTTATATGTACTTTTTGTTGGATCTCCCGCCAATACGCTGTTATAATTTCCAAGGCCTGCATCATAAAAAGTAAGTGGATAGGAGAGTTCGTTTACAAAACTTAATTTATTACTTTGTGTATAGTAAAAACCGTTTAAATCTATAGCTACTCTGTATTTATCACTTACTTGTCTGGATATGGCTAATTCAAGGTCTATTTTAGCCGTCTTATTCTCAGGTCGTGGGTCTATATCCCTATAAAGTTGTGTTCCTTCAAAAGAAGTATTTATTCCAAAAGTATATTTCTCAATAGATTTATTAAGTCCACCGGAAAAATAATAAACCTCATTATACAAATCTCCACCCACAGTATCTGCTGTTACATAGGGATAAATTAATTGATACGATGAAGATTCATTGAAATTTCTTTTTAATATTTTTTCATTGCTATAAGAGGCCTTTCCCCATAAGGTACTTTTAGGTTTATTATTATAAGATTCTGAATAAACCTTAAAAGAATTTTCTCCTTGTCCTATCTGAGAATAAAATAACTCTTTTTTATCTCTCAAATAATCAATGGCTAATATGCTATAAGAGGTATCTCTTTGAAATTGTTTTAAGGCAGCATTTTCAAAGAGATTATTAAGATGTTGGCTTAATAGAGAATTCTTTTCTCTTATAGCTATTGAATTGACAGGTTTATCCTGAGCATAAGAAAGGCTCACGCTCAGGATAAACAAATGTGTCAATATATTTCTAAAAAGCATGTTTTATTTTTTTAAAGAAGGAACTACCTCTGCATCAAAATCAACAGATGAATTGTTTGTATCCTTCAATATTTCTCTGTCACCATCTTTTGAAATCACTTTTCTTCTTACTGATTTTCCGTACCTATTAGCATCAGAAGAAGTGGTTCCGCAATGTGTCCAACCCATGTCTAAAGCAGGAGAGGTGGTTATCCATTCAAAACTATCAGCAACACTTAAATTAACAGCATCCAAAATGTATTTGTTTTCTATTTTGTAGCCGTTACCTGACATTTCCTTTGTGGTGAAATATTTATAAGTGTAATAATTGTCTGCTTTAAAGGTCTCTATACCCTTGTCTATTTTTGCAAGTATAAAACCTTTAAAACCGCGGTTATGTGTTGTGAAGCTAGCAGTTACCGGAATCATATTGGTTACCTGCGGATTATCTATATTAATACTGGATAATAGTTCCATTTCGAAGTCTGCGCTGGTTAAATCAATTGAATTGGAATTGTATTCCAAATGATTGATACCATTATCAGCGATAACAACTTGTTTTCCGGGTGCAACCGGATATTGTTTTCCCGTTCCGGGTATCATGGCAATATCGCTCACGGTTACGGCTTCGTTCATGATATCTGGTGTGTAATCTCGTCTGGTTGTAGTAAGAAAGGTTATTTGTGCTATCATTAAACCATCTGCATAAAGCGTATCTGCAGAATTGTTATAAATAACATAGTACTTGTCTCCATTATATTGCTTACCCTCTGGTGTTACCGATCCTGTGAAATACAATTCTTTGATAACAAAATTTGCATTCTCATCATATAGAAAGAGTTTTAAATTAACAGCAGCATTTTCTCCTAATAAAATTACTCCTCCCTGGCGCCCTCTTAACTTACTATTTACTTGCTTACCATCTTGAGTATAAGATATATCTGAAGTGAAAGTTACTTCGTAAGAACCTTCTGGTAGAGAAACCTGAATCGGTTCATCTCCGTTAAACTGCTTTTGAGTATTTATTTTACTGTTAACCTCGGTAAAAGAAACGGTAATATTAGAAACTTTAGGAGCTTCTAGTGTTTCAGGCACCTGATAGGTTATGGTTAAATCGGTTTTTTTCTCATTTAAACTGTCTTTTTTACAGCTCCCTACCGTTACAGAAGCAAGAAGTGCTAAGCCAAATAATAGCTTTGAATGAATAGTGTTCATATGAATTATGTATTATTATATATTTATAGAGTTAATTTTAATTCCATTCCAAAATAAGGTGCTTCTATCTCTCTGATGATTATAATATTATTCTCCCTGTAGTTAGGTACATACATAAATATGCGGTTGACAAACATGGATATCTCGGCCTTATTTTTAAACTCTTTTGTTGCTTTAAAATTAATTCTGAGGTCAATAGGTACTGTTCTCATCTCAAAATCTGTACGACTATAATCTTGTATTAAAGGTTTTAAATCTGCACTTTTTTCACTTTCGCTGGTAAACGGATAAATGTTTCCATTAATATCTTTGTAAGCATAAGGAGTTCCGGATTTCCATTGGTTCTTTCTTTTAGAAAACCATAAAGACTGAAAAGCAGAAGAAAGTGTTAAACCAAGTTGAGGAAGGTAAGTATCTACTACCGCATTAGTATTAAAGCTAGACCTGTAATATCCATCATCATCATTATATAAACCAACATACTGACGTTGAAGTCCTTTTGAATCGAGAAAATTTGAGTTAATAACCTTATTAACCGGCATACTGTTGGTATATATATTTTGGAACCAGGCACCGTTTATTGTAAATCTGGCATTATATAATTGTTCAAATCTTGGAGTTTGTAATGTGTATTCTAATCCTTTTTTAATCAATTTGCCTCCATTGGTTACCATGGTATATGCATAAAATTCATTCAGTTCCTTATACTGAAAATCTTCGACTACGGGTTTTTGAGTAATGGTAGTGGCATCAATCGAATTAATATCGTATAAACGATAATTGAAATTATGGTATTCGGACTGATTCCTAAATCCAGAGTTGGTTATTTCGTTAAAATAAGTTACCGTTAATCTGTACCTATTATAATTTATATCCGAAGATATTTCCCATTTGTTATTAGTAATAGGTTTAAGATTAAAGTTTGTAGCATCTGTAATATAGGTTTTTACATGAGCAGTTCTATATTCAGGATTATTATGGTAATAGTTTAACTGAATAAAATCTTTATAGTTTTTAGTAGGATATAGCTGATCAAGAGTAGGAAACTTTGTATGTATACCGTATCCTGCACCAATTGTAAGCAACAAAGGTTTTTCATTCACCATTACTTTAGGTAAATGCCACCTGCTGTTAATTCGGGGATCTATATAAAGTTTATTAGCAATAGTATAGCTGTTATTCATACCAATCAAAGCATTAGCTCTGGCACCTATGGCAGCTTCCAGAATATGTTTATCTATTTTGGCTATTAATTTGTCTTCAGCATAAAAAGACAAATTATTCATAGCAGGAATGTCGCTAAAAGCCCTTGGTCTTACAGACATTGTTCCTGTTTGAGTATAATAGGTAGGTTTATCTAAATCGTAAACCTGTCCCTTACCAAAGTTTTTTGTATATCTATAATCGCTACCAAACGCTAAATTATGATTGAATAAACCATGCTTTAATCTTAAAGCAGTACTAGCCTTTAAATATATATTTAAAGGTTTTCCTTCAATTTCTAATTCAGATACATAGTTAGGTAAAGCATATTTAGCATAATGGTCACCAGCTTCTAAAGAATTAGTTAATACAGATACCGATTTAGTTTGTATAAATTTTACCTCATCTACAAAACTGTAAGTATAATTGATGCTACTCTTAAAGTTTAAAGATTTCCATACATTACTATTTGAAAACTTAACATTTAACTCATTACTTAAGCCTATATCATGATATTTAGAATTATAACTATCCGTTAATGCATATCCATTTTCCGGGTCAACCCTCTTGTTATCAATATTAGTAGAGTAATCTAAATTGTTAGATAAAGTATAGGTAGTTTTCCGTTCGTTCCACACTTTAGAAGTACGTAAAGAAGTATTCACCCGTTTATAGCTTAAAAAATTGTTGGTTGGATTTTGTTTAGAATTCAGATAGCTAAGATCAATGTTAAATGTTTGTCTGCTCTTAGGAAAAGAAAAGCCTTTTCCAATATAAATTGATTTGCTAAAACCATCGGCTTTAAACCGGGATAGGTAAGGGCTTTCTCCTTTTTTTCTTTCTATCAGAATTACCCCACTGATTAAATCTCCATACTCTGCAGAAGGAATACCTCTTATAATTTCCACTTTTTCAATTTGGTCTGTAGAAATTGTACGCATATCTACCCCACGATTGGCAGCAGTTATATTATCATTAGCAGCACTGGTAGTGTAATTTGTAGAAATTTGCATATTTCCACTTGTATTCATTAACATGCCATCCATATAAAAAGAAGTCCCCAAAGAAGAAAAATCATATTGCGATGAAGATAGGCCAACCTCTCTAAGCTTAATTTGATTCATTTGAGTTAGTTTAGGGTCAATACTTCTTCCACCCGGTAGTAACTCCAATAAATCCGTAAAACTGGAAGGTTGCAAATGACTCATAGCCTTCTTGTCAATAATACTACTGGTACTTAAGTTTTTTGATTCGGAAGCAGTAATTGTTACTTGCTGAAGCTTCTGCTCATCTGGTTGTAAGAATATATTTAGCGTTTGATCTTTGGATAGAGAAATTTCTGTAATATCCTGTTTAAAACCAATACAAGAAATATTAATAAAATATTTACCTGCAGGCAGATTTGCAAATTGAATAATACCATATTGATTACTCTGTGAGCGGTATTTTTTATTACCCATTTGTAACTCAGCACTTGCTACATCAATAGGGGTTTTATCTACCGATGAGAAAATAAATACTTTTAGCGCATGTGCTGTTTGGACAGGTTGCGAAAAAGAATTAAAACTTGTTACTATATAAGTAAAAAACAACAGGTGTGTAAAAAAATGCTTAATCACTTATTTGGATTAAATATAAATAATAGTGCAAATCTACATTTATTTAGATTTAATACAAATAGAAGTATTGTTTTTATAAACACCACCAGAATTTATTTTGATATCTTCGCAATAATATGAACAAGATAGAAGCACTTTTAAGGGAAAGAAGTGGAAACCAATGCGAATTATGCAAATCAGATAAAGATTTGCAGGTATATGAAACCAAGCCTGAGTCTATTACAACAGAAGCAAACTCTTTACTGGTTTGTAACACTTGTAAAACACAGATAGATAAAACAGCAGAAATAGATGCTAAACACTGGATGGTTTTAAGTGAAACAATGTGGAGTGAAATACCTGCTGTACAGGTAGTAGCCTGGAGAATGCTCAACAGACTGAAGAACGAAAGCTGGGCACAGGATAATCTTGATATTCTTTATCTTGATGACGAAACATTGGAATGGGCTAAAGAAGCTGGTGACGAACACGATAACCAATCTTCTGAAGTGCATAAAGATAGTAACGGGAATCAACTGTTTGATGGCGACTCAGTAGTGTTAATCAAAAGCTTAGATGTAAAAGGTTCATCCTTAACAGCAAAACTGGGTACAGTTGTAAAAGGAATCAGGTTAGATCCTAATAACCCCGAATTTATAGAAGGAAGGGTAGACGGTCAAATGATTGTTATTCTAACTAAATATGTAAGAAAGCAATCTTAAATAAAATTTTAATATTCCCGGAATCCAGGTTTACCTTGTAGATTTCGGGAATCTGTTTTCTATCCTTTAAGGAATTCTATATGAATAATATTTTCATAGCAGCAGTTATGCTCTTAGATCCAGACAACAGGCTTTTAATGGTAAGAAAAAAAGGATCCAGTTATTTTCAATTACCGGGAGGAAAGCTTGATTTGGAAGAAACTTATTTAGGTGCGGCTGTTAGAGAGGTAGAAGAAGAAACAGGTATTGTTTTACCTAAAGAAGGGCTTGTTTTATTAGGAGAATATGCAACTACAGCTGTTAATGAAACAGATACAATTGTAAATGGAGTTATATTTCAGTACATATTACCCGAAACAATAAGTCCTAAACCTAAGGCCGAATTAGCAGAAATAATATGGGTAAATAAGCAAGATATTAATAACTACAAATGGGCCAATTTGGTAAAGGAATATGTCTTACCCATTTGGTTGAATAGAAAGATAGGGTAGTCTATAAATGTAAAATCAAATATGAACTACCCTGTAAATTAGATGTCCGTTTTAAAATTTATAGCTGGCACCTATATTAATAATCCCTTTGAAACCAAATCCTAACTCGGCATAGCCCGCAAATTGTTTTCCCACCCGTATTCCTATAGGATTTAGCTGAAATGCAAAGCTGGTATAGTTGTCGCTATAGTTTGTGCCATCATCTTTATTTTCTTTCACAGAATAACTTAACAGGCCAGTTCCTAAATTACCATATAGCTGAATAATTTCTTTATTAAGATAATTATAGTGAATAGTAGGCATTACTAAAAAGAAATTTGTTTTTCTATGTACTGTATAAGTATCATTGTTTTTTGATAATTCAGTATCTTTTGATGCCGTTAGCAAACCAATATCAACTCCTACATTAAAGCGGTTGTTAATATGATATTTGTAACCAAGCCCCCACATTCCGCTATTTTTTTCGTTAAAACTTTTCTTAGAATAACCTGCTATAGATGCAGCAAATCCACTGCTAAAACCTTCAACAAAGGCATCACCAATGGTCAACGGAATAGCATCACTAAAGTTTATTCTCACTTCATGCTTTTGGTACAAGTCTTGTGATTTGACATCTAGTAGGTAAACACATAACAACGTAAATAGGCCAATAACCTTTAATCGATTCTTCATGATGTAAATGAATTTTAATTGATTTATTTATAAGTAGTATTGCCAAATATATACATTAAAAGGAAGAATAGAAGTAAAATCTTTGGTTTTTAATGCTTTCTATAAAAATATAAGTATCCTAAATTTGAAGTTTCAGCCTGTATCAAATAAGAAAAACTATTGCAACGGGTTTTCTTCATCAGCAACAGAAAATTCCTGAGAAGTATTTCCAATATCTTTATTAAGCTCATAGATAGAAGCATAAGAAGCGTCTTTACCACCAGCCAGGGTAACTTTATCCAGTAAAGTTAACGCTAATTTTTCTTCCTCTCTCTGCTCGGCTACCAACCATTGTAAAAAATTAAAAGTTGCCCAATCTTTTTCCGAAACACTTATATCTACTAAAGAATAAATGGCTTCCGTATTCTCAATTTCTTGTTTAAGTACCATTTCAAAACACTCTTTAATGTTTTTAGGCTCTGGTTTTGGTTTTGCTATAGCTTCTATGGTTACCTTTCCTCCACGCTCCTGAATATATTCCATTATCTTGGCCATGTGCACTCGCTCTTCCTGGCTATGTTTAATAAGAAAAGACGAAATGCCATCAAGCGCTTCATTGTCTGCCCAACTAGATAACATGAGATAAACCTGAGAAGAATAAGCTTCCAATGTTACCTGATCATTTAAAGCTTTAGCCATTGTGGCTGATAATCTGTTAGTTTTCATAAGTAAACATGATTAGTTTACTAAAAACAACGACAGAAACATCAGATTAGTTTTAATTATTTTATATCAGAATCCTCTGTAGATTTACTTTTAGGATTTAGTTTTGTTAATTCATCCTCTTTATTAATCAAATCCTGAATACTTGTATTGCCCATAATAGTAATGCTCGCATCTCTAACTCTGGCCATCATTTCACGTATACTACAGGTTACTTCATCTTCGCATTCCTCGCATCTCTCATAAAAGTTCAAGCTAACACAAGGTAAAAGAGCTATAGGTCCATCTAAAATCCTGATAATTGCAGAAACCATAATTTCAGAAGCAGGCATGGCTAAAAAATAACCACCACCAGCGCCCATTCTGCTGGCCAATATACGTCCCCTTTTCAAATCCAGTAAAATAGCCTCTAAGAAACGCTTCGGAAGCTTTTCCTGTTGCGCTATCTCAGCAATCAACATAGGTTTGTTATCTTTATTCTTGGCTAGTGCAATTAGAGCTTTAACTGCGTATTTCGTTTTTTTGGTTAACAAATCACATCTCCTTTTTGCAAAAATATCATTTTTTTTAAATCAATAGCTAAAATCAAATTTTTCATATAGTTCTCAATTTAGAAATAGATACTAAATTTGCAACTCGAAATTTAACATAGAATTATTTATATGCTAACAATTACAAACTACGAGGATTTTGCTAAGTATCTGGGGCAGGAGCTAGGTAGCTCATCTTTTCATAAGATATCACAAGAGCAGATCAATGTATTTGCAGACGCTACATTAGATCATCAATGGATTCATATAGATGCTGATAGAGCTAAAAGCGAAAGCCCTTTTCAAACAACCATTGCACACGGTTATCTTACATTATCGCTAATTCCTTACTTGTGGAAACAGATTGTTGAGGTTAAAAACCTTAAAATGGAAATCAATTACGGTATAGAAAGCCTTAGATTTGCGCAGGCAGTTACTGTAAATAGCGAAGTACGTTTAAAAGCAAAATTGGTAAACATTGCTAATCTTAGAGGGGTAACCAAATCTACTATAGGCATAGAAATGGAAATTAAAGATCAAAAGAAACCTGCATTTACAGGCGAGGTTGTCTTTTTATACCATTTTAATAGCTAAACAATCTTTTGGGATAGATAAGTGTCTGAAATAAAGCTTATTTATCCCTAATTTATTCTTTATTATTATCCATTCCAGATCTCATTTGTTGTGCTTATTAGTTAGTTAATTTGCTTATTACGTATTTTTTGATTATATTCGCCAATATGCAAAAAAAATTAAAAAGTATTTTAATCTTTTCTAATATAAAAAAACTTCACTTTTTAAAAGGTAGAAACTACCCCTTTTTTGAGCCTTAGCTAATTAGTAAAACACTTATAACAATAGCTTTATTAATTGATATATACATTTATCTTTTGATAAGGCTGTAATTCTATTGCCTTCTTAAGGGCAATTTTTATATAAATACAACTAACATTTTAATATTATGAGTTTTAAAGTAGGAATTATTGGAGCAGGTCCAAGTGGTTTAGCAATGTTGCGCGCATTTGAATCTGAACAAAAGAAAGGAAATGAAATTCCAGAAATTAAATGTTTCGAGAAACAGGATAACTGGGGCGGAATGTGGAATTATACATGGAGGACAGGAGTAGGTAAATATGGAGAACCATTACACGGGAGTATGTACCGTTATCTTTGGTCTAACGGTCCTAAAGAGTGTCTGGAGTTCTCGGACTACACCTTTTCAGAGCATTTTGGAAAACCCATTTCATCTTATCCTCCCCGAGAAGTATTATTCGATTATATCGAAGGACGGATAAAACAAAGTAACGCCAGAAAATACATCAAATTCAATACCGTGGCCAGATGGGTAGATTATGATGAAGAAAGCAAAACTTTCAGAGTTATATTTGATGACTTGGCTAATAACAGGACTTTTGAAGAAGTTTTTGATTATTTAATAGTAGCTACCGGCCATTTTTCCACCCCGAATATGCCTTATTTTAAAGGTATAGATAAATTTCCGGGAGCGGTAATGCATGCCCATGACTTTAGAGGTGCCGATCAATTTTCCGGAAAAGACATTCTGCTGGTAGGTAGTAGTTATTCTGCTGAAGATATAGGTGTACAATGTTATAAACACGGAGTAAATTCGGTAACCATATCTTACAGATCAAATCCAATAGGCTGTAAATGGCCTGAAGAAATAAAAGAAGTGGCGCTATTAACTCATTTTGAAGGCGATACGGCATATTTTAAAGACGGAAGTTCCAAGAGATTTGATGCCGTGGTTTTTTGCACTGGTTATCAGCATAAATTCCCATTTCTGCCCGACTCACTTCGCTTAAAAACCAAAAACTGCTTATATCCGGACAAACTATATAAAGGAATAATTTTTAACGAAGCTACCAATCTACTGTATTTAGGTATGCAAGACCAGTACTACACCTTCAATATGTTTGACGCACAAGCATGGTTTGCAAGAGATTATATGCTAGGAAGAGTAGCTATTCCAGATAAACTGGAACGCGAAAAAGACATTAAAGAATGGATGGATAATGAAGCTAGAACCGTTTCAGGGGATGACCATATTGATTTCCAAACCGCATATATTAAGGACCTCATGAATAATACAGATTATCCTGATTTTAATCTGGACAAAGTTGCAGATTTATTTAAATCGTGGTTAAAAGACAAAGAGGATAATATACTTACCTATAGAGATAAAGTATATCAATCTGTAATGGATGATGTACACGCAGAAAAACATCACACCCCGTGGATTAAGGAATTGGACGATAGCTACGAGAGATTCTTTGAAGAGGAAGAAGTTGCAGATGAAGCGGAAATAAGCAGAGTCAACTATTATTAAATTTCTTTGAAAATAAATGCCGTTCTGTTTGATGATGTTACATATTTAACTGGTAAACAGAACGGCAAATTAGTGCTAAATACCCAGATCTTTTCTAATTTTGCATACTCTGAACAAAACACACAGATGATTGTTCTTATGAAAAATAAAGTCAAGATTATGAAAAAAATAATTATAATGAGCGTAATTGCCTTATCAGCAGTGTTAACAAGTTGCTCAAATAAACTAAAAGAATTAAGTAACGGCAGTAAAATAGATCCTAAAATAGAAGGTGAGTGGGAACTTACCTATATTACAGGACCCAGAATTACTTTTGATGGTTTATACCCAAATAGAAAACCAGCACTTAATTTCAATTTAAAAGATGCAAAAATAAGCGGTAATACAAGCTGTAACTCGTTAACCGGAGAAATAAAAGCCGATGGTCAAAAGATTGACTTTAAAAAAGGATTAGCTACTACAAAAATGTTTTGCGAAGGAACAGGAGAATATACTTTCTTAAAGATGCTAGATCAGGTAGAAACCTATACAATTAAAGACAACGTACTTAGTTTTTCTTCCAGTCTGGGAGAGATTATGAAATTTAAGAAGAAGTAATATCTAGGATATTAAATACATCAATAAAATGTCTGAAAAGCTCTGTTCTAAAATTGAGTATTTTCAGGCATTTTAAATTTTTATACATATTTAAACCCAATATTTTATAGCAGCTAGTATAATGGCTAACTAGAATCCATAACTTTAAAATATAATTTTCCAGGTGCTTTATATGAAAATCACCATTTTTACGTTTTAGAATTTTAGAATTTTACTCAATGAGTTTTTCAAAGCTATCCGCTTTTTACATTTTAAGTCTATTTATTTTTACAGGTTGTTCATCTGTATATATGCCCAATGTTCCGGTAGTTCCCATGTTCACAGGTAAAGGTCAGTTACATGTAGGTGGCCATACCAGTATTAAGGGCAATTTAAGTGGTAATGTAGCTGTTTCCCTTTCAGACCATTTCGCTGTTTTTGCCAATGGTTCAACTTTAAAAAACATGGCCACCAGAAAAGATGTCCAACAGCAGACCTGGGAAGTGGGGGTAGGGTACTTTGATAATTTTGGAATAAAAAAAAACAGGGTTTTTGAAGTGTATGCCGGTTACGGAAAAGGATCTACAGATAAAATATTTAAAGATTATACCTATGCAGGGTCGATACCTACAGAAATATTGGATGTAGACTTAAGTAAAGTTTTTGTACAGGTAAATTATAGCTCTATAAAAAAGCATAAACTCAAGTTGTTTGGAGAAGACTATCCTATAAATTATGGTACGGCTTTACGTTTAAGCCATGTTGCTATGCAAGATTTTAAGATTAACGGTACAGATCATCCAACAGAATATAATGTACTGGTAGAACCTATATTCTTCACCAGAATGGAAGTTGCTAAAAATCTGCAGCTCCAATATTCAAACGGGATGAATATAGGACTTATAAGCAGAGGTTATCTGAAAGCAGGGAATACTGTTTTTACACTAGGTGTAGTATATACTTTAGGTAAATAAACAACTGACTCTAAATACAAAGACTGTTAATTTCCTGATAAGGTTAATCTGGCAAGATATTGGTCATTGCCATCCTCAAAAAGTATTTCCATCTCATAACCTGTACTTTGGGCAATATCCAGCATCAGCTCTCTGTCCAGATACACCCACGAAAACCACTCGCCCTTTTTTCCTTTATATTCGTATTGGTAGTCTATCTCTCCGTAATAACCACCATCCAGATAAGGTTTATTTTCATATAAATAAGCAACGTCAGAAGAGTCAAACAATATCTGGCCATTAGGTTTCAAAAGCTTTTTGGCATGCTCCAGAAAAACCTCAACCTGATCTGCATATTCGCAAAAGCCTATGCCATTCATCATCAGTAACAAAGTATCAAACTGCTGGTCAACATAATTAAAAATATTCTGATTTAAAATATGCTTAATACCTCTCCATTTCATAACTTCACAAGCCCCGGCAGATATTTCCAATGCAGTTACATCTAAACCACGTTTTTGAAGAACCAAACTAATAGCACCGGCACCGGCACCAATATCCAAAACCTTTCCTTTGCACAAACGAATAGCTAGTAATTCCAGATCGCTCAGTTCATATTCTTTCCTGAAAAAAACATCAGCAGGCATATTTTCAGCTTCAGCATAACTATTATGTAGCCAAACATCATCTAAATTATCGCCACTATGGTAATAGTCTTTTAAAAAATCACCGTATATATCGTTAATCATTACCGTAAGAAATATCAAATTAATGTTTCAACTCTCTTAAAATATAGCTTATTTTGAACCATGGATCCTAAGATTTTAGTTGACTTAGTCAAGGTAAAAATGCCTTTCGGCAAATATAAAGATTATTTGTTGTGTAACTTACCTGTAAGTTATCTGGAATGGATGCACTCTAAAGGATGGCCTGCAGGAAAGCTAGGGCAACAATTAGCCACCATTTACGAAATAAAGATAAATGGTCTGGATTATATATTAAAACCTCTTAAAGAAGGAAAGTTTAATGTATAATATAACAGTTTACAGTACTTTTCCGGTAAGGAAGAAAGCCGCAACAGAAAAATAAATAATTAATCCGGTAACATCTACCAGTGTAGCTACAAAAGGAGCGGAAGCTGTTGCCGGGTCTAAACCTATTTTTCTCAATATAAAAGGTATAAGAGAACCCGAAAGAGAGCCCCATAATACAATAAACACCAAAGATACAGATACGCTTAAAGCTACCCAAAACCAGTGTAAACCATAATCATAAATACCAGCTTCCTGCCAAATAAAAATTCTTAAAAAACCAATAATACCAAGGATAAGGCCAAGTATAACTCCTGAAAATATCTCTTTTCGCATCACATACCACCAGTTTTTTAGCTTTATTTCGCCCAGTGCCATTGCCCTGATAATTAATGAAGCTGCTTGAGAACCAGAGTTACCTCCACTGGATATAATTAGAGGTACAAACAATGCTAAAACTACAGCCTTTTCTATTTCTTCATCGTAATGTGCCATAGCAGACGCTGTAAGCATTTCACTTAAAAAAAGGATAACCAACCAACCAGCTCTTTTACGAACCAGTTCAATCATCGATGTTTTGGTATAAGAAAGATCTAAGCCCTCAACCCCTCCAAATTTCTGAATATCCTCGGTATCACGTTCTGTAATTTTGTCCAGAATATCGTCAAACGTAACTATACCAATAAGCACTCCGTTTTCTGTAATAATAGGTAAAGCACTCCGGTCATACTTTTCAAAAATATCAAAAGCTGTTTCCATAGGGGTAGTACTGGTAATAGAAATAAAATTTCTATCCATTAGGTCTTGAAGTTTAGTATCAGGTTCAGCCATCAAAAGCTGACCTATACGTAAGTCATCTATCAACCTGTTGTCTTCATCTACAATATAAATGAAGTTTAAGGTCTCCGCTTTTTTACCAAAACGTTTGATATGAGAGAACACTTTACTGACTGTCCATGTAGCCCTTGCCTGTACATAATTTGGAGTCATTAAGCGGGCAATACAATCAGCAGGATAACCCACTAAATTTAATGCCACACCTTTTTCTTCCTCGTTTAGAAGATTAATAAACCTTTTTATAATAGAGTCCGGAAAGTTTTCTAATAGTAAGGTCCTGTCATCCGGTTCCAGATTATTCAAGACTTCGGAAAGCTCTTTATCGCCCATCCCTTTAATAATCTCTTCCTGTATCTTAAAGTCCAGATAAGAAAAAGTCTGCGCTTTTTTCCTTCCAGGTAACATTAAATAAGCAAGATTTCTTTCCCTGGGTTTTAACGCAGTAATTTGCTCGGCAATATCAGCAGGATGCGTGTCTTGAAAATTTCTCATCTGATGATTGTTTAAAGAGTAAAAGGCAAATAGCTAAAAAACACTTTCCAGCCTTCCGGCAGCGAAAGTACTAAAAAATAGTATCGATTATATGATTATAATAATAAAAAATAACCGATTGTTTTAAATAAGATAAGTTTGTGGTAGACATAACAGAAAGTGCTTTAAACTAACTGCTATTTAGTGTTTTGGTTTCAATAAAACCAAATAATGAGAGAAGGGAAGTGAATTACTTTTCTGAAAGTAAATCAATACGAGGTTCTTCGTTAAACTTCATGTTTTCTAAGCTGCTGTCTTCATAATCACTTGAAAATCCATTTTCATTTTTACCGGATAAAAATGCAGCTAATAATGGAAAATCCAGTAAGTTTTCTGTTTTAATACCGAAGAATTCGTTTTCTTCTAAAATAAGTACATTCATAATATTATATTTTAAATTTTCACAATAATAAAAATCCCCGCTTAAATATATGTTAAGCAGGGATTAAATATTTGTTAAGTTGTTATCAGGTTATTCAAACCATTTCATAACTTCTTCTTTCTGAGGCATAGCTACATCCAGCTTCATTTTCTTACGCATTCCGCCTAAGTCATTAAATATTTTATTGGGATTTGCAGCTTTAAGCTCGTCTATAGTATTGATGTTCATTTTACGGATTACCTGAACCCATTCTGCAGGAACACCTTGCTCTATAAAATCCTCATCAGTTGTTACTTTTGCTTTTTTCTCCGGTCTCATTTGAGGGAAGAACAATACTTCCTGAATAGATGGAGTGTTGGTTAGAAACATAATCAACCTATCCATTCCTATTCCCAAACCCGATGTAGGAGGCATTCCAAATTCTAAAGCACGCAAAAAATCTTGGTCAATAAACATTGCTTCATCATCACCTTTTTCAGATAATTTAAGTTGTTCTTCGAAACGTTCTCTTTGATCAATAGGGTCGTTCAATTCTGAATACGCATTAGCTATTTCCTTTCCACATACCATCAGTTCAAAACGCTCTGTTAATTCTGGATTATCTCTATGTTTTTTTGTTAATGGAGACATCTCTATAGGGTAATCCGTAATAAATGTGGGTTGAATAAAGTTACCCTCACATTTCTCACCAAATATCTCATCTATAAGCTTGCCTTTACCCATTGTCTCATTCACATCAATTCCCATTCCTTTGGCCGCTTGACGAATTTCCTCTTCAGATTTTCCTGTAATATCAAAACCTGTGAATTGTTTAATTGCATCAGTCATACTAACTCTGGGGTATGGAGCCTCAAAGTTAACTTGATGTTCTCCAAACTGAACCTTAGTAGCACCGTTAACCGCAATTGCACAATGTTCCAATAGGTTTTCTGTAAACTCCATCATCCAGTGATAATCTTTATAAGCTACATAAATTTCCATTACTGTAAATTCAGGATTATGGGTTCTATCCATTCCTTCATTTCTAAAATTCTTGGAAAATTCGTATACGCCATCAAAACCACCTACAATTAATCTTTTAAGGTAAAGTTCGTTGGCAATACGTAAATATAAAGGAATGTCCAGAGCATTGTGATGGGTAATAAAAGGGCGAGCTGCAGCCCCTCCGGGAATTGCTTGTAAAACTGGAGTTTCAACTTCCATATATCCAGCGTTATTGAAATATTCACGCATAGCTTTGAATAATTTCGTACGCTTAACAAAAATATCTCTATTTTGAGAGTTTACAATTAGATCGACATAACGCATTCTGTAACGTTGCTCAGGATCAGTAAAAGCATCAAAGGTTTTACCATCAGCCTCTTTTACAATAGGCAGAGGTCTTAAGGATTTTGTAAGAACTTTTAATGTTTGGACATGGATGCTGATTTCTCCGGTTTGCGTGGTAAATACGAAACCAGTGATACCGATAATATCACCTATATCCAGCAACTTTTTAAATACGGTATTGTAAAGTGTTTTATCTTCTCCCGGACAAACATCATCTCTTCTGATATAAACCTGTATTCTCCCAGTAGAGTCTTGCAATTCAACAAAAGAAGCATTCCCCATAATTCTACGGGTCATAATTCTTCCGGCTAAACTGATATTCTTATATGATGTTTTGTCTCTTTCGTAGTTTGTAGCTATATCTAATGCATTTGCGTTCACTTCAAATGCTTCTGCAGGATAGGGGTCTATTCCAAGTTTTCTTAATTCCTGTAACGACTGGCGTCTTTGTATCTCCTGTTCTGAAAGTGTACTCATTAATTTCGAAATTTGCGCAAAAATACGCTTTATTTTTCGTTACATCAATATTGTTTTAACAGTAGCCTTATTCCAATTCCTACTATTCAGTATAGGATATTAGTATTGATGGGTAATTCATTTTAAAAGTTTATAGATAGAAGCAAATATATATTCATAATGAGTCCATGATTTTAACTAAAAACATGGACTCATTATGGAGAAATTATGGAAAAATAATGGATTTATATAGAAGCTATTACCGACAATAATACAGTGTATAATGAAATGATATTGATCTGTCCTATCCTAGATTTACTTGACAAATTTGGACGGTAATTACTAATTTCGGTTTACAATTTATATTATTTTCCTGATATTACTTTACACTAAATTTTATTTTCCTGATTTCACTTTACCTTGCATTACTTGATGCATGTTTTGCTTGTGGTGTTTGAAGCTGGCAAGAGAAGTGGGGCCTGATCTGGTTATAACTGATAATTGCGTTTTCTACTGCATCTTTAGCTTGTTGGTATGAGTCAAAAGATTGGTATAGATTAAATTCTTGTTTTAAAATACCATTCACCCGCTCTGCGATAGCATTATCATAAGGGCTTCCATTTTGAGTCATGCTAATTTGTACATTTTGGCTGATCAATAATTGGACATAATCGTCACAGCAGTATTGAATTCCCCTGTCAGAGTGATGAATAAGAGGTCTTTTGGGGTATAATCTTGATTTTAACGCTATCTGAAATGCTTTTATGCATCCTTCTGCTTTTAAGTTTCGACTTAAGTTATAACCTACAATTTTTCTTGAATAAGCATCTGTAATCAAACTAAGATAGATAAAACCTTTTTTTGTTTTTAAATAGGTAATATCGCTCACCCATATTTCTTCTGCCATTATTGCTTTACGTCTTTGCACCAGATCCGGCCATTTCTTAAAATGATGAAAGGAATTGGTCGTTCTGGCATATAATCTCCGGGGCTTAACCAGCAAATTATTTTCCTTTAATAAGCAGAAAAAAGCATCTCTTCCCATCGAAATCTGATGAGCAGATAGGAATTTTTGCAGCATGGAGTACATCTTAAGGCCGCCGAGGTGGGGCAATTCACTTTTTATTTGTCGAACCTGTTCTATCACTAAAGTTCTTTGTAATTGTTTCTGCCCCTTATTTTCAGCTAGCTGATACCAACCTTGACGACTTCTACCAAACAAAGCACAAATTGTTGTTAGGGAAATTTCATGATATATTTCTTTCATTTGTCCTACTGTTTGGTACCAGGCTTTTTTACAATATCTACCCCCATTTCCCGTTCGGCATTACGAATGAGCATTTCTAATGCGGTGATCTTAAGTTTTGCCAACGCTAATTCCTCTTCAAGCTTAGGGGTGTTTGAGGGCCTTAATTCCGCAGGAGAACTTGTCTCTGGGGCTGGGTCAGGATGATGCTTATTGTACCACTTTACAAAGTAAAATACATTGTCTGAATTTAAATTGTATTTCTTGCCAACCTGACGGGCGCTATAGTCACCCAAAATATATTCTCGGGCAACTGCAATTTTAAAACTGTCTTCGAATAAAGGAGTACGACCTTTGCTCTTTCCTTTTCTTGGTTTTTCCATTGTTCTTTAAAGTTAGGATTTTGTCCAAACTTGTAAAGTGGATTTAGGAACGGACAATCATAATTAAATTGATATGAAAGCAAGAGGATGGGTGAAATGGCGAAAGATATTAAGATGATTATATATTCTAACTGTTAAATAAAATGTTAAATTCTCTATAACTATTCTTCAAGAAAAACCAAAATGTTAATATTGTGTATTAGTTTAATTCAGACAACAAACAACATTAAAAACACAATTAACATAGCAGTTTTAAAATTATGAAAAAGATTTTTCTAGGTGCATTTTTAGCCCTTACAGCAATCAGCGGATCAACATTTGCAGAAACTAATTCCAGGTTAAACATGACGCTTGATTTAGGAAAAGCAGCAGGTACTGTTACAGAAATTACTTCCTCTTTAAATTCGTTAAACTTAACAGGAACCCAAACCAAAACAGTTACTGATGCCCTTACCAATTACGTGACCAAGTATAATACTTTAAAGGCAATTTCGGGAACGGCACAGGGAGTAGCTCAATTGTCCAGTGCAAAATCAACAGCATTGTCGGCAATCAAAACATCTTTAGGCAGTAGTAAATACAGTACTTTTATTAGCTCGTTAGGTACTATAGCTGGTAATGCTACAACTTCAGCTACAGCAAAAACAATAATCAACAGTCTGATTAAATAATAAATTAGTCTTTTAACAAGGATTTTTTTAAAGTCTTTTTATCATTTTGACCAACAGGAGAAACTTTTTTCAGAATAATCTATAAGGGGTTTTCTCCTAACGTCGGAATGATAAAAAGTGTTGATTTATGTTTTTAGCCATTCCGTCCTAGACACCTTCCTTATCGAAGCTTGACTTAATTTTCTTGAATTTATTTCCTTAATAAGAGGGAGGAGTATCAAAAGAATTTTGTCATTCCGATCACAGTCAAGAGATCTCTTTCAGAAGTACTTAGAGAAAAGATTTCTCTTCGCTGTACTCATCCAAATGACAACGTTTTATTTTTGATACAGTCTCGACAGAATGCGTTGATTCACGCTAATGGGATTTTGTTTTGTTTCGTAACTGTCAGATTCTGATTTAAAGAAAACATTTTTTCTTTCAAATCGTCTTATTGTATAAATTTACAAAATTAAGTTAAATTTAATATGAGTTTAATTCTGAAACCTATAGATAGGGTTGATCAAATCAGTAAAGAAGACTTTATCAAAAACTATCTTATTCCCAGAAAACCATTGGTTATTAAAGACATGACCAAAACATGGCCTGCTTTAGAAAAATGGACTTTTGAATATATAAAAGAAACTGTTGGTGATAAAATTGTTCCTCTTTATGATAGCTCGAAGGCAGATCCTTCTAAACCTATAAATGCAGCTGCAGCCGAAATGCAGTTTGGGGATTATATAGATCTGATTAGAAGAGAGCCTACGGATTTGAGAATATTTTTCTTTGACCCTATCAAACATGCACCAGGCTTATTAAACGATTATTGTCCGCCAAAAGATTTAATGGGGGGCTTTCTGGATAAATATCCAGGCATGTTTTTCGGTGGAGCCGGGTCGGTGACCTTCTTGCATTATGATATAGACCTCCCACATATCTTTCATACGCATTTTCATGGTAGAAAGCATATTATTCTGTTTGATTATAAATGGCATACCAGATTGTATAAAATACCATTTGCCACTTATGCTTTAGAAGATTATGATATTTCTAATCCTGATTTTGAGAAATTTCCGGCATTGGACGGAATAGAAGGAGTAGAAGCATTTTTAGAACATGGAGAAACATTGTTTATGCCAACAGGTATGTGGCACTGGATGAAATACCTGGATGGTTCTTTCTCTATCTCATTAAGAGCCTGGGACAAATCGTGGGCTATAAAAGCAAAGAGTTTATATAACTTAACCATCCAAAGAAAGTTTGATGATTATATGAAGAAAGCTTTCAGCACAAAGTATATGGATTGGAAAGAACGTTTAGCTATAAAAAGAGCAGAAAAAGCTATAAAATAAAATTTGTACAAAAACAGATTTTAAAAATGTATCGTTGGGATAGTAACAACGATACATTTTTTTTATAATCTACTATTTGTAACAAAACTATGTAAAGCAGCAGAAAAAACTGGCTTAACATTAAATTTGCTATCTTGTTAAATATGATTATGAATACACGACTATTACTAAAAACATTGATTTTAGGTTTGGTATTGAACATTTCTAAACCAGTATTTGCTGATGAAGGAATGTGGATACCTATGCTAATTGGCAAAAACTACGATCAGATGAAATCTCAAGGTTTTAAATTAACTCCGCAAGATTTATATGATATCAATAAAGCCAGTTTAAAAGATGCTATAGTTTCTTTCGGAGGTTTTTGTACCGGAGAACTGGTATCAAAAAACGGATTACTTTTCACCAATCACCACTGTGGTTATGACGCTATTGCTACAGAATCAACACCAGAAAATAATATATTGGATAATGGATTTTATGCCAAAAACTATAGCGAAGAAAGACCTATTAAAGGACTTTTTGTAAATTTCCTGGTTAAAATAGAAGATGTTACAGATAAAATATTAACACAAACAAACCAATTAACCGGTACTGAAAAAGAAGCAAAAATAACGGAGATAGGTGATAAACTAGCGGCCGAAGCTACCAAAGGCACACACTATAATGCTTTTGTAAGAGATTTCTTTAAAGGCAATCAGTATTTTTTGTTTGTTATGGAAAAATTTACTGATATCAGACTGGTAGGTACACCGCCCCAATCAATAGGTAAATTTGGTGGCGATACCGATAACTGGGTTTGGCCAAGACAAACGGGAGATTTCTCTATTTTTAGGGTTTATGCCGGAAAAGACAATAAGCCCGCCGCTTACGCTAAAGACAACAAACCTTATTCACCCAAAAAGTATTTACCTGTTTCTGTAAAAGGAGTAGAAAACAATGATTTTGCTATGGTTTATGGTTTTCCGGGACGTACCGATAGATTTTTAACTTCTTACGGTGTTTCTTTAGCCATAGACTCAGTATCTCCGGAAATAGTAAAACTCAGAGATATCCGTTTGAAAGCCTGGAAAAAGGAAATGGACAAAGATGTAGCGTTCAGGTTAAAGATATCATCCCAGTATGCCAGTGTAGCTAATTATTGGAAGTATTTTATTGGACAGTCCGAACAGTTAAAAGCTTTAAAGATAGAAGACAAGAAAAGGGCAGAAGAGCAGGAATTTAATCAGTGGGTAGGGAGCAAACCGGAATATGCAGGTTTAATGCAAAAATATAACGAACTGTATACTAATTATGCTCCTTATGCCAAACATCGGGTGTTTATTACAGAAGGTTTTTATGCTTCTAAATGGGTTGCCAATATCTTAAAACTGCAAAACAGTATAGAAAAGCTAACCAAAGAGGTTAAAGGAACAGATGCTTATAATAATCTACAAAAAACCGCTCTGGAAACCATAGAATCTTATAAAGAGACCTATAATGCTACAGCAGATAAAGCTATTTTAACAGGAATGTTAACCGCTTTTTATGAGGATATCCCTAAAAATCAGCATCCTGATTTTTATAATGATATCTTAAAGAAGTACAAAGCAAAAACACCTCAGGAAACTTTTGAGAAGTATGCCAATGCATTATGGAAAGAATCTGTATTGATAGATCCTGATAAACTGATAGCATTTATAAATAATCCTAACCAGAAAAAATTCAATGAAGATATCGCTTATCAATATGCTAAGAATCTGGTTATCCCGGAATATATCAGTAAAAACTTAGGTACTGTTTTAAAAGACTTCGAAAATCAGAAACAGGAGTTAGACCACCTTTATTTTAAAGCTTTATTAAAGAAAAACGAAGGTAAACTAATGTACCCAGATGCAAATTCTACAATGAGGATTACTTATGGCAATGTACAAAACTATGCACCTAAAGATGGTGTACTGTACGAAGCCACCACTACCATAGATGGTGTTATGGAAAAATACATTCCCAACGATTCTGAATTTGATTTACCTGCTAATTTCTTAGCTGCTTATAAAGCCAGAAACTTTGGTTCATACGGTAGCAACGGTACGTTGGTTGTCAATTTTATTTCTAACAATGATATTACCGGAGGAAACTCAGGTTCACCGGTTATTAATGGCAATGGTGAATTAATAGGTCTGGCTTTTGATGGCAATTGGGAAGCTATGAGTGGAGATATTGCTTTTGATAAAAAGTTTAAGAGATCTATAAACGTAGATATACGCTATGTTTTATGGTGTATTGATGTACTAGGAGGTGCTAAAAACATTATAGACGAACTGGAAATCAGAAAATAGTTTATCCTTTCTGGTATTTAAGTTTTTCTAGAAATGAGGTTGTATCAAAAGGACCTTGTCATCCGGACCACAGCAGAGGGATCTCTTTCATAAGTACTTAGGGAAGAGATCCCTCCGCTGTACTCATCGAAATAACAATGTTTTTATTTGATACAGCCATTTTTTATTCCTCTCTTTTAATAAGTTGGATATGTTCTAACTTCAATCTGTTCTCAACCCACAAGCTTAATTTCTTTTTGTCGTTTTCATCCAATTTACCGGAAGCCGTATAAATAAGAACAGGTATCGTTTTTAACGTGTCGGCAGTAGCAATATTAAGGTTAGTAATAGCAAAAGAGCTAATTGCAGGATAAATTGAACGTATTTCGTTTAGCAGTTGCTTGTTGTCAAAAACAGTGTGTTTTAACTTATTTTCCAGCTCTAATATCTTCCGGTCTTTTTCATCAATAGAACTGCTCTTTTTATTCAATTCGTTCAGGATATCTGTTTTTAAAGAAGTAATATCGCCTGCGTTACTTTTTATAATGAGTTTGGTGTTGTTTAAACCATATTTTTTCAACTTATCATTTAGTGAGTCCATTTCCTCTTTATTGAATGTCTTTTGCAAAAAAGCAAGTTCAATGGTATTTCCCTGAGGAGTGTAGCTTGTTTTTTTATAAATAAGCGTATTCCCGCCTGTCAATAATTCATTTTCAATAAAATTACTCGCTAAAAGCTTAAACTGTTGCTGTCTGTATAACGAAAAAGCAAAGTATGCGCTGGGTAAAAGCATACAAATTACAATTGTTGTAATAATATATTTAACTCTTTTTTGCCTGATGGCATCTAGTTGTACTGTAGCAGGATATTTTAAATACTTTACAATAATTAGTGTAGCTATACAGATAAATACACAATTGATAATGTATAAAAACAATGCCCCCAGAAAATAGCGCCATTCTCCAATAGCAAGCCCATAACCGGCAGTACATAATGGCGGCATAAGTGCGGTAGCAATGGCTACACCCGGAATGGGATTACCTTTTTCTACTCTGGTAATAGCTATAGCTCCCACTAATCCACCAAAAAAGGCAATCAATACATCATAAATATTAGGGGAGGTACGCGCCAATAATTCTGATTGCGCTTCTTTAAAAGGACTGATGAAAAAATAAAGGGTAGAAACCAGTAAACTAACAACGGTAGCTACCAGTAAATTCCTTAAAGAACGTTTTAATAAAACAAAGTCGTAAATACCCAATGCAAAACCTGCACCTAAAATAGGCCCCATTAAAGGCGAAATTAACATAGCACCAATAATTACAGCAGTAGAATTAACATTCAGACCCACAGAAGCTATCATAATGGCGCAGGCCAAAATCCATAGGTTTGCTCCCTCAAAAGAGATATTGGTTTTAACATCAGCTAAGGTCTTTTCTTTTGCTTCTTCGCCTTTTTGTAAGTTAAACAGACGTCTTAAATATCTAAATAATGCCATATACTATAATAGTGATAAACTGCTGATATAATATACAGAAAAGTAGCCTACTTGTTTAAAGTATCGTCAATTAATATATAAAACAGGTAGCAAAAATTACGTTGTTCTGCCTTTTAATATGGCTTTAATGTTTACCTTTACCAAATGTCAACAGAACAAGAAAAACCAACAATTATATATATTTACGATGTTATTTGTGGCTGGTGCTATGGTTTTAGTCCGGTTATGAAAGCACTTCATGAAAAATATAAAGATCAATTTGAGTTCCAGGTATTGTCTGGCGGAATGATTTTAGGAGATAGGGTAGGTCCTATTTCTCAAATGGCAGATATCATCAAAAGCTCTTATAAAAGTGTAGAAGAAAGATCAGGCGTTAAATTTGGAGATAAGTTTATTAATGAAGTTGTAGAAGAAGGTACCATGATTTTAAGCTCAGAGAAACCTTCTATAGCATTATCTGTATTTAAAACCTACCGACCTGAAGATGCTATCCTCTTTGCTTCAGACATGCAATATGCTTTAAACCATGATGGTATGGATCTTAATTTAGATGATACCTACAAATTGCTGATAGCTAAATATAATATTCCTGAAAATGAGTTTATTCAGAAGCTGAACGATGAAGAGTTCAGACAATTAGCCTATTATGATGTAGCTTTAAGTCGTCAGTTACAGGTAACCGGATATCCTGCTGTTCTGATAAAAACCAGCGAGCTTAATTTTCATCTGATAGCTAAAGGTTATGCCGATCTGGAAACGATGGAACTACGGGTTCAGAATGTAATCAAAGAAGAAGGATTAAAGTTGTAACAACTATAAGTAAGTTGTCTATGATTTACATTATCTCGACTGAAACGTAGAGATCTGTCTACCCAAATAATATATAGGATCGAGATGGCGGAGTTTATTATCTTCACTCATCTCGATCGATAACAAAAGTCTATTTGGTATAGACTCTTCTTCTTACATTATTTATAAATAACGGTTGGCTTTCCGTTTACACAAGCCATCCCCTCCGGATACTTTCTTTCAGTTAAGGTCTCAACCTCAGTCTCATGGTTAATTCTCAGTCTTAAGAAGTTATAATGCGCTATCGTATTTTTAATGTCCTTAATATCATTTTTTCTGGAAATAGGCACATAATCAAAGTCATTGTGTTTATCCATAGCAAGCGGGGTAGCATACCAGTCTTTTTCATCCGTACAGCTAAGTGCATTCCTATAAGTATTAATTTCCTGTAAAAGAGAGGCACATAAACTTTTAGCTTCTTCAATATCTATATTAACCGATGTAATAAGCTTTAATTTCCCATCATTGCCACACTCTGTTCGTATAGGCTTAGGTTGTACCCAGTAATTGCCCAGCATCATATTGCAATAATCTACAATAACCCCACTTTTTATTAAAGCATCTATATGTTTATTTTGGAAATCAAGATATTCTGCTTTTAACCTATCATAATGTGCCTTATTCTCGGATGTTACCATAAAATACTGCGTATTGCATTCATATATAGATTCCAGAGAAAGATCATCTTGCTTATCGCAAGGTACATTGCTTGTTAAATCAACTATTTCCTGATATTTATTATGGGCAAGTTGGCTCCAGTATTCAGCATCAGCACCTTTATCATCCTTTTTACAAGACGATAATAAAAGTGCACTTATCATCAGCGGCAGCAAATAGTAATACTTGTAGGTCGTAAATTTCATATTCAGTCTCTGTGTTTGGGTTTATTTTTTCTTAACCAAACGTTTTGCCAAATGTAAACGCTACAATAGTTACAATTTAAAATAACCAACTGCCAAACCTAATATTTTATACCGCTTTTACCAGTACCTCTATATTGCCACGCGTAGCTTTCGAATAGGGGCAGCCTTTATGAGCTGCATCGGCCATTTTTTGAGCTTTTTCTAAATCCACGCCCGGTATATGTACATGTAACTCGGCAGATAGCACAAAACTGGAAGCGCTTTCTTCGTTAAAACTAACGTAAACATTTACGCTGGCGTTACTTACATCTATACCATCCCTTTTACCAACAGAACCTAAAGCACCCAAATAACAACTGCCCCATGCGCCTGCAAATAAAAGTTCTGGATTAGCATATCCGGCCTTTCCGCCCATTTCTACAGGTTTTTTCATTTCAAGATCAATAACTCCATCCGCAGATTTAATGTGGCCGTCTCTACCTCCTGTAGCGGCAACCACTGCTGTATATAATTTTTTCATACTGTTTGTTTATGACTAATAAAACGTAGAGCCTATCCAAATGTTTTAGCTATTATATTTAGTATGTGTTTTGCTAAATAAATTAGTATTTTTGACGTATGAATTTTGATAGAATCAAAGAGAAACTGGAGATTTTAGCCGATGCTGCTAAATATGATGTATCCTGCTCTTCCAGTGGTGTAAAAAAGACTAATAAAAATAAGGGGCTGGGCGACTCGTCCGGTATGGGTATTTGCCATTCCTACACAGAAGATGGCCGTTGTGTTTCTTTACTAAAAATATTACTCACCAATTATTGTATTTACGATTGTGCCTATTGTGTAAGCAGGCTAAGTAATGATATTAAACGAGCTGCTTTTACGGTGCAGGAAGTGGTAGACCTTACTATTAATTTTTACCGACGTAACTATATTGAGGGGCTATTTTTAAGTTCCGGTATTTTTAAGGATGCTGATTACACAATGGAACGTTTGGTGCTGATAGCTAAAAAACTGCGTACAGAGCATAATTTTAATGGCTATATACATCTTAAAAGCATTCCCGGTGCTTCTGATGAGCTGATGCAGGAGGCAGGTTTATATGCCGACAGATTAAGTATTAATTTAGAGCTGCCCACAGAAAGTGGCTTAAAGTTATTAGCACCCGATAAAAACAGGGAAGATATGATTAAGCCGATGGAATTTGTGAAAAACGGGATTATACAGTATAAAGACGAACGTAAAATTATAAGAAGTACCCCAAAGTTTGCTCCGGCAGGGCAAAGTACCCAGGTTATTGTGGGAGCTACCAATGAAACCGATTTACAGATTATAAAAACAGCAGATAGCTTTTATAAGGGTTTTAATCTCAAGAGGGTCTATTATTCAGGATATGTCCCCATTGTTTCTAACGATACCCGATTACCGGGGTTAGAAAGTAAAGTGCCCATGGTAAGGGAAAACAGGTTATATCAGGCAGATTGGTTAATGCGCTTTTATGGTTTTAAGGCCCATGAAATTCTGGACGATACGATGCCTTTTTTAGATCTAGAAGTAGATCCTAAACTAGGTTGGGCTTTAAGAAATCAGCATTTATTTCCGGTAAATATCCAAACAGCAGATTACGCTATGATTCTACGCATTCCCGGAATAGGGGTTAAGTCCGCATGGAAGATTGTGCAGGCCAGAAAGTTTTCCGTTTTAAATGCAGAACATCTCAAAAAAATTGGAGTTTCGTACAACAAGGCTAAATACTTTATAGTATGCGGACATGACTACTCAGAACTTAAATATTTAAATTCTAGTCATTTAAAAGAGGTTATCTTATCTAAAACAACAAGTAAATATCAGGAACATTATAATCAGCAACTTAAGCTTTTTTAATGGTAGTTTTAAAATATGATGGAAGCGTAGAAGGTTTTTACACTCTGGTTTTTGAGGTTTATGAATATGCTTACCAGCATGTCAAAATAGTTAAAGAAGACAATACAGCTTCTTTTTTGTTTTTCGAGTCGCACACCGTACAGGCATCCGCAGAAAAAGCCAACCGGGTATATAAAAAACTGGTAGAAGTATTGGGGAAATCGGGCATGAAACTGATTAATTATACGCTGCTTTCTGAACAGGAGGGAATAGAAAATTATATTTTAGACGTTATCAGGCAATGTTTAGCCCAAAAATCTGCTGCATTTCTTAAAAACTATGCAGATCCATCTGTTATCAGGCTAAGCAAAATGCAAAAGATGGTATCGCGGGAAAAACACAGGATGGAAGCTTTTGTAAGATTCAGGTTAACCCACGACGATATTTACTTTGCAGAGATAGAGCCCGATTTTAATGTGCTGCCTTTAATAGCCAGGCATTTTAAAAGCAGGTATCAGGATCAGAAATGGATAATTTACGATAACCGAAGAAAAACAGGCTTGTTTTATGATCTGGATCAGTTGTCTATGGTAGAGTTTTCTTCCCAGGGCAATCCTAAAGATGCATTTACAGAAAGTGAAAATGCTTACAAGGTTTTATGGAAAAGTTATTTCCAGAGCACCAATATTAAAGAACGAAAAAACACCAGATTGCATATACAATATGTTCCCAAACGTTATTGGAAATATCTGATAGAAAAACTATAAACTTAATTGGAGCTGATTTCTTCGGTTACTTTGTATATATCTGCCGATACCTTGGTAATTAATTCCAGTTGTTCCGTTATCAGCGTATCAGAAAGCTTATCTAAATCCATACTTAATGCTTTTACAGATTCTTCGGATTTAGGTTCTTCTTCCTTATTAATCAGCCCATTTGATTTTTTAAGATAATAGCTGGCTTTATTCAGCAACCGTTTCTGATCTTGACCCAAAGTTGTTTCGTTATCGCCAATATTAGACGATAGATTGGCCAGATAAGAAGAAAGCACATGGCTTAGTACCACAAAACGGTGTACCTCTGTAGCATGAGCCTGTTTATTTTTAGGCTCACTGAGCATCCGCTGAAAGGCTGCCGCTAAATTGGCTGTATTTACATAAACTGCCTTTCTAGCCAACTTATAATCGGTTATCTCTATATTTTCGCCTGCCAAACGTTTAGATATTACCTCCAGATAATCTAAATTAGCTTTTAACATATCGGCCATATATTCTTTAATCTGGTAAGATTCCCAGCTTGGGAAAATAATATAACTGGATACCAGAGCTATAACCGAACCAATGGCCGTATCTAAAACTCTCTCAAAAATGATATTCTGGCTAGCATTGGTGCTGATAAAGCTGAACATGATTAATATAAACGGGGTCATGAACAGCACACTCACAAAATAATAAACCCTTTGGGTGCTGTAAGAAGTTATCATAAACAACACCATAATTACAAAGCGGGCATTTTGGTTAGGTATCAGGTAAAGAATAAGCGCACCGGCAATTCCACCAATAATGGTACCTACCATTCTCTGGTAATTTCTGGTTTTAGTAATACTAAAACCGGGCTTAAGAATTACCATAATGGTTAATACAATCCAATAACTATGGTTGCCCAACGGAAGCAGTTTCCCTATAATAAAGCCTATAAAAGCCACAATAGAAAAACGCAGGGCATACCTGAAATAACCAGATTTAAGGTTGATGTTGTTTTTGAGAAGCTTAAAATCAAAAGATTGCTTAACCACAAACTTAGAATGATCTGAGCGGATGGCGTTATGGTCATTTACATTTTTATTCTCAAAATAATTGAATATAATACCCGTACGGTTATGGATGTGCCTAAGGTTTATAAAAATCTTTCTCAGAATACGTACCGGTACACCTTTTGTTTCCAGCTTGTTTATTTTGTCTTTTAAAAGATCAAGATCTTCTGTAGATACGATATGTTTTCTGGGTTGGGTACCATAAATCAGACAAGAACCCAAATACTCTATTTCTGTAGCTATTCTTTTAATAATTGATGCAAATTCAGGCAATATATCTTCGCCTTTATAACGTTCTCTAATAACCTCATAGTCATTATGCGTAGCCATGGTTTGTTCAAAAAGATCAACCATATCGGCAAAAACAACAATAAGCATACGTCCGGTAGGTGTAGAGTCTTTAACCAGCTCGCGGGTCTTAAACAATATTTCACGTACATTATCCTGAAGGTTATTAACTACCACCTGCTTTTCTACCAGTTTTTTAAAGTTATCTTCTACACTAATATTGTAATCGTAAAAATTGGCCCTCAGTTTCATGTATCGTCCAATTTCCTGTATACATTCGCCCAGCGTCTGTTGCGCATACCGATGGGGCATCATGGCAGAAAAAGACATGCTGAGTATAAAGTACCAAAACCCGCCAGCTAAAAGGAATAATGCATGTTGAAAATAGGGGAGCGACATGTGCTGGTGCTCCAGGTTCAGTATCATAATAAACAAAGCAGCAATACCCACAGACGAGGCCCTGTTGCCATAAATACCAAACATAGAAAATAGAAACCCAAAAACCAGTACCTCTATTCCCGTAAGGTAGATATTATTATTGATGAGGGAAGTAAGCAAAGCTACCAGACAAACCAATCCATTGGTAATAAGCATGGCATTTCGTCGGTGCAACCAGGGACCCGGAGTATCTACCATACTGCAACAAACGGCTCCTAACGAAATGGTCATGCCAATTTCTATATAGTCTAACTGGAAAAATAAAACAGAAGGCAGTAAAACGCCAATAGTAATTTTTATACCATCAGAAAAGTACTGAGTATATAAAAAATCCCTAAAGTCGTCTATTTGTTTAAACATCCCGAAAAAACAGCTTTTAATTTTAAAACCACAAAGGTCATTCAGTTCCCAAAGATTTAAACAGTACTCCCTGTATACTTTGCGGTTAACATACCTTTTATTTTAAACCATTAATTTATAAATTAGTTCGCTATGTTTAAAGGCATTTTAACAACAATTACCTTAATAATTGATAATCAAGTATGAAAAAAATATTCGCTTTACTGTTACTGTCATTCTTTAGTACAAATTTGCTTGTAGCAGCTGCGCCAGCTAAAAAATTACTACTATTTTCTTATACCCAAAAGTACAGACATAAAAGTATAGACGTAGCTAAGGTTGCTATTACCCAAATGGCCAATAAAAAAAATTATGAATTGGAATTTTCGGAAAATCCAGCAGATTTTACCACAGAGAACTTACAAAGATTTGATGCTTTAATATTTGTAAACCCAACCGGTTCCAATGTTTTTTCTGATGAGCAAAAGGCAGCATTTAAGGGTTTTATAAATAAAGGTGGTGGTTTTGTAGGTATCCATGCCGCTACCGATTTTTGTTTTGAGTGGGAATGGTATGGTAAACTGGTGGGAGCATTTTTTACCAATCACCCAAAAATACAGGAAGCAAAGCTTAATGTAGTTAACCGTAAACATCCCTCTACCAAACATTTACCTAAAACTTTTAGGTATACAGACGAATGGTATAATTTCAAAGATTTTAATAAAGATGTAAAAGTACTGCTAACTATTGACGAAAGCAGCTATACCGGAGGTAATATGGGGCAATTTCATCCGATAAGCTGGTATCATAAATACGATGGCGGAAAGGTGTTTTATACTGCTTTAGGACATAGAAATGAGTGTTATACTGATGAGTTATTTATGAAACATTTATTGGGCGGATTAGAATATGTTCTTAAATAAATGATAACTTCGCCGAAAAAAAACACGTCTTGGCAACATTTAAGGAACTAGGTGTATCTGCACAATTTTTAAAAGCACTGGAAGAAAACCAGATCAATACACCCACGGAGATACAACAACAGGCAATTCCGTTTTTACTGGAGAACGGAACTGACTTTATAGGACAGGCCCAAACAGGCACCGGTAAAACCGCAGCATTTGGACTTCCGTTATTGCAAAAAGTAAATCCAGATAATCCGGTAATACAGGCGCTTATTTTATGTCCAACCCGTGAATTGGGGCAACAAATTGCCAAGCAACTGTTTAGATTTACCAAATATTGTGATCAAAGGATATTTTGTGAAGCTGTTTATGGGGGCGAAAAAATTGATTTACAAATTGCCCGTTTAAAAAGACCAACACATATTGTTGTGGCTACTCCCGGACGTTTAATAGATTTGCTGGAAAGAAAAGCCATAAAACTGGATCAGGTGAATACCATTGTATTGGATGAGGCGGACGAGATGCTGAGTATGGGATTTAAACCTTCTATAGACAAGATTCTGGAGTTTACTAAAAAAGGAGACCGTAGCATCTGGCTGTTTTCAGCAACTATACCCCATGCATTAAACGAGATTATCTCTACTTATATGGATAAGGATGCGCACCGGATAACGGTTCAGAAGCATCAGCTGGTTAACGAAAATATACAGCACCAGTATATGGTGGTACATTTAAAAGACAAGATAGATTTGTTGTGCAGGTTTCTTAAAGAAAATCAAAACGCAAGAGGTATTGTGTTTTGCAGAACCAAAAAGAACGCAGACCTTTTATCTAAACAACTTTTTGCCAGAAACTTTAAGGTAGATACTATCCATGGCGATTTAGGTCAGCGGGATAGAGAAAAAGTAATGCGGGGCTTTAAATCAGAACGGATACAAACGTTAATTGCCACAGATATTTCTGCCCGGGGAATTGATGTTAACAATCTTAATTATGTAATCCATTACGATTTGCCAGATCAGTTAGAATACTATACACACAGAAGTGGCAGAACAGCAAGAGCCGGTAAAAAAGGAATCTCATTGGCATTTGTTAGTCCCAATGAAATTAACAGAATAGAGGAAATAGAAGAGTCGTTAAACATCCAGATCAGGAAATTCGATTGATATCTTAATTTAATATATTCTCCATATTAAATAATCCGTCAAACTTTTTGGCTTAGAACTAAATAACTATATTTGATTACCTGTTGTACTTGAAAGGATGTCAAATATAGTTTCTTTAGATAAGCATTTAGTAGATCGCCTGCAACAGGGAGACGAATCTTCGTTTAAAGAAATTTATCAGGCTAACTGGAAAAACCTTTTCAATATAGCCTATCAAAAAACCAGAGATCAGGAAGCAGCCGAAGAAATTGTACAGAATATATTTGTAGACCTTTGGCTAAACCGCGAAACCCGTAAAATAGATAATCTTAAAGCATATCTGGCAACCAGTGTCAGGTATAAAGTTATCAACTACATAAAAAATCAACTGGTAAGAGAAAAATATCTATCAGTAAAAAGTGTAGAGGGCGAAGAACCGGAAAGTATAGAATCTATCTACAACCTGAAGGAACTCAATAAACAAATAGAAAGCTGTTTGGCACAATTACCTCCCAAAACGCAACAGATTTTTCGCTTAAGCCGGTTCGAGTTAAAGAGCAATAAAGAAATTGCAGAGAGCCATAATATAAGCGAAAAAGCCGTAGAATACCACATTACGCAGTCTTTAAAATCTTTAAGAACCTTTCTTAAAGACTACGCCTTAATAATATTTTATTTTTTTTACAATTTGTTTTAGGGATAGCTGTTTCTGAAGTGACATATATATAACAAACCGAATATATATATATGAGCACAGAAGCTTATAAAGAATTATTAAAACGATATCTGGACGGGAAATGTACCGAGGAAGAAAAAGTACTGGTAGAGGAGTGGTATGCAACCCTAAATTCAACTCAAAAGCTAACAGACACAGCATATATACAGCTGGAAAATAAAATCTGGGAAAAGGTAGCAGAGCAAACTCAGGAACAGAAACCCCAATCAAGAATATGGCTTAAAATTGCCGCAGCAGTTTTAATATTTACATTAGGGCTTTGGTACGCAAACAACAATAAACTCACTCCGGTTACATATATGCTAAGCAGTAACCATGTTAAAACAGAAAATAAGAGTAATCATATTCAGAATATTGCCTTATCAGACGGTACGCAGGTAACACTATATCCAAACTCAACACTTTATTATTCCAGCCAATTTACAGGTAATACCCGTGAAGTTTACCTGGACGGAAAAGCCTTTTTTGATGTAGCGTCAAACAAGCAAAAACCATTTTATGTAAAAAACCATCATAATACCATACATGTATTAGGAACAAGTTTTATGGTAGAATCCTTTAAAAAGTTAGATAAAAACAGCATAGAAGTATTTACCGGAAAAGTTTGGGTGAAAGAAAATCTGGATGAAAAAGAATTGATATTAACCCCAAACATGAAAGTAAGCTATAATACAGTTACTAAAAATTTTGAGGAAGGTATTGTTCAATCACCTAAACCATTAGATCAACAAAAAGATGCTATTACAGACCATTCGTTTAAGTTTAACGAAGCACCGTTAACGCAGATTATCGGCTCGTTAGAAGATACTTATGGTTTACATATAGAAATGGAGAACCCTCAACTAGAAAAATGCACTTTCACCGGTAACCTGGAAGATGAAAACTTATTTAAAAAACTAGAGTTATTATGTACAACCCTAGGTGCCAAATACGAAGTTAAAAATACAACCATTTACATTAAAGGTAGTGGATGCAACCAATAAAAAACTGATTATTAACTAAATAAACCAAATATTATATGAGATAAAAAAGACGATATAGAAAAAGATAAAACAAACCGACAGTCTCGCACACTGTCGGTTGTAAAATGTCCGAATCAAGTTAAACGAACAAAAAAATAAATTTATGAAAAAAAAGCCAATTATTGTCACAATAAGGAATGTGATGAGAGTAACCTTTGCCCAAATATTGCTTATAACGGCTTTCAATACAATAAGTATTGCAGGACCGGTAAGGGGACAGGCGGTCTTAAATTCAAAGATAGCCATCCCTAAGAATGTCAATTCAATAAAAAATACTTTAAAAGAAATCAGTCAACGATATGACATAGAATTTATATACAGCCCTTCGGCCATAGAAGCCAACCGAAAACTTAACCATACATCTTCCGAAGAAGATCAGTCGTTACAAAAATTTCTACAAGGATCATTAGAACCCTTAGGTATTGCATTTAAGGTACATGGCGAAAAAGTAATTCTGTATCCTAAAACTAAAGAAGACGGAAATGCTTTAAGTGCTGCTTTTATGCAGACTAAAACCATCAAGGGGAAAATAGTAGATGATAAAGGCGAACCTTTACCGGGGGTAAGTGTATTGGTAAAAGGAACAACCTCTGGAAGTGTATCTGACGTAAACGGAAATTACGAAGTGCTTATTCCTGACGGTGCAACTACATTGGTATTTTCTTACGTAGGCTTTCTTAAACAAGAAGTGGTTATAGGTGCACAAAGCAATATTAACATTACTTTAAATGCAGATAGCCAAACCCTTAGCGAAATTGTAGTAGTAGGTTACGGTACACAAAAAAGAAGCGATGTATCCGGCGCAGTATCTACCATAAATGTAAACAACGCAACAGCCATTCCAACCACCAACGTATCAGAAATGATCAGAGGTCAGGCTGCCGGTGTTTCTATTTCCTTAAGCTCTGCCCGGCCGGGTGGTACATCAGACATCCTAATCCGTGGTCAACGTTCCATTATTGGAAGCAATGCCCCATTAGTAGTTTTAGACGGTTTTCCTATAGAGAACATCAATGATGTTAATCCAGATGATATTGCATCTATGGAAATATTAAAAGATGCTTCTTCGCAGGCCATTTACGGAGCCAGAGCATCTAACGGCGTAATTTTAATTACCACCAAAAAAGGTGTATCAGGTAAAACAAATGTAAATGCAAGCACTTACTACAGCAGCCAGAAACTAACAAAAAACTTTGACCTTTACAGCCCCGAAGAGTTTGCCCAGTTTAGAAGAGAAGCTAAAAGGACAAATAACAGCGGAAACTATTTGCCTAACGATGCAGACAACTTTGGAGGAGCAACCGCACCTGAGTATCTGAATTATGCTGCCGGAAATTTTGCAAACTGGGAAGATGCAGTGTTAAGAAATGGAGGTATCAGTAACAGTACCGTAAGCATTAACGGTGGTGGTGAAAACACCAAAGTATTCTCAAGCATCAATTATTTCAACCAAACAGGGTTAATCCCATCATCAGGCTATAAAAGAGGAAATTTCAGGTTAAACCTGAATCATAAAATCAATAGCAGAGCCAGTATAGAAGCTAATTTAAATACGGCTACAGATAAGCAGGAAAAAGAAACCACAGGCTTAGATTTTATTACTATTAGTCCATTTACAGGACCTTATGATCTTAACGGAAATTTGGTTAATAATGTAGCCGGAGCTAATGCCAGCAGTAGCACCATTAACCCTTTGTGGAGCATCAGAGAATCCAGTAATGATGTAAAATCTAATTTCTACAACATTAATGTTGTAGGGAACTATAAAATACTGGATAACCTCTCTTATAAAATCAATACGCTATTCAGTAATAAAAGTATAGATGAGGGGTCATACAGAACACGTTTACATCAGGAAGGTTTAGGAGCTACCAACGGAAAAGCGATGGTATCTAACAGATTAAGACAAGAATATTTAATAGAAAACATTCTTAATTACAATCTGGATATTAATAGTGCCAATAAATTAGAGTTAACCGCAGTACAATCTGTAAACCAGATAGACAATACTTACAACGTAACCAATGCCAATAACTTCCCTAACGATTTATTAGGGTACCATGGTATAAGCAGTGCTTTAAACTATAAAGCCACCAGAACAGAAGACAGAAGAAGATTGCTTTCTTACATGGGACGCGCCAGATACAATCTTTTAGACAGGTATTTATTCACGGTAACCGCTCGTCAGGACGGTTCATCAGTATTTTCTGCAAATGATAAATGGTCGTTTTTCCCGGCCGCAGCATTTGCATGGAAAATGCATGAAGAAAGCTTCCTTAAGAATGTAAAAGCTATTAACGAATTAAAATTTCGGATGAGCTATGGTTCTGTAGGAAATCAGGCATTAAGTCCATACCAGACTCAGGGTTTAGTTAATGTATACAACTATGTTTTTAATGGTAACGTATATGGCGGAAGCTTACCCGGAAACCAATTGCCTAACCCTAATATTACATGGGAAACCTCCACAACATTTAATACCGGTTTAGACTTTGGTGTAATTGAGAACAGGTTAACAGGTTCTGTTGATTATTATACCACCAATACCACAGATTTGCTATTAAGCATTCCGGTAAACTCTTTAACAGGATTTACCAGTACAATTTCTAATGGCGGAGAAAGTAAAAACAGCGGGGTTGAACTTTTATTGAACTATGCGATATTAAGAAACCAGAATTTTAAATGGAACGTAAACGCTACTTTCGCAAAAAACAAAAACCAAATTGTTAAAACAGGCCTGTTAGATGGTAATGGAAATCCAAGAGACGATGAAAACAATAATCGCTTTATAGGAAGCCCAATCAATATTATCTATTCTTATGTTTTCGATGGAATATTCCAGACAGACCAGGAAGCGCTGGAATCTGCACAGGCAAAAACACCTAATTTCCAGACTCCGGCAACACTTACTGCAGGTAGCATTAGATTAAAAGACGTTAATGGAGATGGATTAATTAATGATCTGGATAAAGTAAAATATAAAACACAACCAGATTGGTTTGGTTCTTTTGCCACTAATTTAAGCTATAAAGGTTTCGATTTTCTGGCAGATATTTATGTCGTAAAAGGTGCCACCAAAAGAAATCCTTATCTGAGCGATTTTAATCAGGGTGGAACTTTCCAATCGGTTAGAAACGGGATAAAAGTAAACTACTGGACACCAGAAAACCCCTCTAACGAATATCCGAGACCAAACTTTAATTCGGCACCGGCAAATATTGGTGTTTTAGCTATACAAGATGCGTCATACGTCAGACTAAGAACCTTATCATTAGGTTATACCGTACCTGCCAGTTTTATTAGCAAAGCACATTTAAACAGCTTAAGAGTATATTTTACAGGAACTAATTTAATCACATCAACAAAGTACAAATCTTACAACCCGGAGAATAATCCTGGCGATTTCCCAGATGCGCAAGCAATAACTTTTGGGATTAATATAGGCTTGTAACGATGTTTTTTAACTAAAAATAGTAATAACGATGAAAAAATATAATATATCCAAAAAGATAGCTTTATTATCTATTGGCTTAAGCATCTCATTTTCTTCATGTAAAGATTTTCTGGCCGAAAAACCAAGTTCTCAGTTCAGTGCAGACTTTGTGTACAACACTCCTGATGGTTTAGAAGCTGGTGTAGTTGGCTTGTACAATCTCCAAAGAGCTTTCTTTGACGATGGAGACAACAACGGTTCTAACAGTTTAATTATTGATGCCAAAGACGACCTTACAGTTCCCAGAGGTGGAGAAATATCAAACTATGGTTTGATGAAACAAGGTATTGCCGCAGAAAGCAGCTCGGTACATTCATTCTGGTGGAACAACTATTACAAAATAATAGACAGAGCCAATGCCATTATTCAGGCAGCAGAAAAGTTAAACAACATAGATGAAAACAGGAGAAAGCAAATATTAGGAGAAGCCAGATTTTTCAGAGCTAACGCTGTATTTACATTATTTAAAACCTTTAACAATATTTATGTAACTACAGAACCCACCACCTTTGATAATGCTTTTAAAACCATTAACAATAAAACTCCTGAAACAGAAATCTATAAATTAGTAAAAGATGATTTAAAATATGCTATAGATAACCTGTCCTGGACAGCAAAAGAAACCGGAAGAGTAACACAGGCTACTGCCAGACATGTAAAAGCTGAAGTTGCACTTTGGGAAAAAGACTGGCCGGAAGCTAAGGCGCAGGCAGAAGCTGTAATAGACCAGACAGCTAATTACAGCCTTGTAGCTTCTGCCGGACAGGTATTTGCTGGAGATTTAAACAATAAAGAATCTCTTTGGACATTGCAATACAAAGAATCTATAGATGGCAATAAAAACAAATTGAACTTTAACCTGATGCCAAACTATGCTGAGTTAATCCCTGGGTCCAAATATAGCATAGAGCAAGGAGGTAGGGGATTTGGTTGGTTAACAGTAAATAATTATTTAAGAGATTTATTACTGAAAGACCCTAATGATGCAAGAATAAAGGGAACTTACTATATCAAAGATTATTTTTATAACGACCCGGCTACATTACCTGCCGGTAAGGTTTTGGGTAGTAAAATTGTACATGACCAATGGCAGGAATTTGCAGCAAGCGGATCGGACAGGCATTTGTTTTTTGTAAGATTAACGGTAGGTTGTAAAAAGTACTTTCCTACAACAGGTGTACCTACAGCAGATGCTCAGACTATGAACAGGATGATGTACCGTTTAGCAGAAACATTTTTATTTGCAGCCGAAGCTAATATGATATTAGGTAACATAGGAAATACCAATGATGCCGCAACTGCAAAAACAGCATTGGGACAAATAAATGCTGTACGTAAAAGGGCAGGAGCTGCACCTTTATCTGCAGTTACACTTCAGGATATTTTGGATGAACAGGCCAGAGAACTTGCTTTTGAAGGAAGAAGATGGTATATGCTTAAACGTACGGGAAAATTGTACGATTATGTGAAAGAGCATGCGGGATACGGACGTCCGGGTGATGAAAGCTCTGATACCAACCAATCAACCGGACATGCTAACACACCGGCAGATCCTTACCCGTACAGAAATGATGCTAGAAGGGTTATTAAACCTTATATGGTTAATTGGGTTATACCAAGAGCGCAGTTGAACCTTTTAGGTCCAGACTATCCGCAAAATGATGGTTATACCAAATAATATCTAGTATTTATTTAAATTAAAAGGGGGTGTATTAACAGTAAGAAACCTTGTCATTTCGATGAGCATAGCGAAGAGAAATCCATGCTCCACAACTTTTAGGACAAATCTTTCGACTCTGCTCCATATACCGAGCACAGGAAGATAGAAAAGACAAAAAGAAGAGATAATCGGGATGACAAGGTTCTTTTGCGAATACAGCCCTTTTTTTGTTTAAAGATTTAATTATAAAGGTCTGGATGATACTTATTTAAAGATAAAATAGCCCTGTTTTAAGTCTTAGAACAGGTAAAAGTAAAATAGCAAGATTTTACACCAGGGATTCATGCTGTTTTTGCAAAGGTATCCCAAACCTCAAATGTGCTGATTTTAAAATCCATTTTATACATAATCTCCCTGTTGCCTTTACCAAAATAATCCCACTTTTAACCTTAATACTATTAGAAAACCGCAGTAGCTTCTTGATTTGTTATCTTTCATTTTTATTTTAAGATACTATTGATTAAATTGTTTTTTCTAATACATACAGAGAAATCATTTCTCTAAAAAACACCTCCCAAAGTCCATCAAACTCCGTTAAAGTCTGCGAAAGTCCGCTAAACTCCGTTTATGCTATATACTTGGCTCGACCCTGTGCCGTAATTGGTTCGCACTTGGTCCTATACTTGTTCGATAATTCTTCGGGAAATGCTTTTTAAAATGGCTTTTTTGCCGAAGACTTCCCGAACAACAGTCGAAGAACACTCGAAGGAAAGTGCCGTTTGTGTCGAAACTGTCTCGGGTCTGTCTCCTGTGCATCATTTAGCTGGGGATGTATAAAGGCACAAGTACTCAACCGTAAAGGGATGGCTGCATGATACTAAAAATCTATTAGAAGAGATTATAGCGTTGAAGATGAAAATCAAAGGAAGAAGTAAAAACAACAGGCTTCGACAAGCTCAGCCTGACAAAACAGATGTCACGCCTAATGTCGAAAGAATGATGGGATGCTAAGCGGGCAAATGCTTCTTGTGCCTTATGAGAATTTTGATATGTAGCATGAAATGACAGAAATTATTTTAAATTTATTAAGGCACAAGTATCCAATACACAGGCTTAGGCTACATACTTACGCTATTTAGAAGATGAATTGAGAAATTTACCTCCTTCACATGATATTAAACTTAATTAATGATAACAATGGAAATTAAATATAAAGTTTTTGATAAAGAAATTACCGAGCAACAAGCATCTCGATTAAAGGACTATGATAAGCTATATATATTACCAAATGGTCTGGTAAAAAGACGGGAAGAAATAAGTGCAGGAAAGGTAATTATCATAGTCTATTATCTGGATGATGGAGAAACTGAGACAGAAGCACAGCAGGCATTAATATCATTTAATGTAGGTTATGTAATAATAACAAGAGAAATATATGGCAATTATACTATTGAAAGTTCAAATGGTTATATAGCTGGAAGCGCAGAGATAACTTCTAAATGTAGGAACTTGTTGAACAGCAATAATGAGATAATTTGTAGCCAGCCATTAGATGTTCTAACCAATCAACCCGTTTTTGAACAAACAGGAAAGTATATTGGTGATTACATAGATGAAAGGAGTACCCATTACTGTTGGTTTCATTACAATCCTGACGGTAGCTTGGATTTTTGTGAATTTAATTACATGGAAGACTATGATAGCGAATGGTTTCACCAATCGAATATTCACGAAATAAGAAATTATTTTGTACTGTCGGATGCTATGTATAATTATTATTTAACCGCGGATTTTCTGCCTCCATTAGCATAGAAAATGGCAAAACAATTAGATAAAATACTCATCATAGATCTGGAAGCTACCTGTTGGGAAGACAAAGCACCTATGGGAATGGAAAGTGATATTATAGAAATAGGTGTATGCCTGTTGGATATACAAAATGGAGATATCTCGGACAGCAGGGGTATACTGGTAAAGCCAGAACGCTCTGAGCTAAGTGAGTTTTGCACTTCCCTCACCACTATTACCCGGCAAATGCTGGAGGAGCAAGCAATACCATTTAAGGAAGCTTGCAATATATTAAAAAGAGATTACCATTCGCAAAGCAGGGCATGGGCAAGCTTTGGTGCTTATGACCAAAAGCAGTTTCAAAGGCAGTGCGGTGCATTGGGCATAGGAAATCCAATGGGGCCTTCACATATCAATGTTAAGACTTTGTTTGCTTTAAAGAAAAACTTGCCCATGAACAGGGAATGGCAGGCGCTTTGGCATTACTGGATATTCCGTTAGAAGGGACACATCACAGGGGGGTAGACGATGCCCGGAATATCGCCAAAATATTAAGATGGATATTGAATTGATAATAAAAAAATTAAACTATGCACCAGTTTTTTAAAGTCTTCAAAGTTTCAATTATAGTACTGGCCGTTCTGTGGCTAACTATGAGAATTATCTTATTGTTATTTGGTTACCATCAAAAGGGAAATGTGCTAAGCAATGAGGCAGTTTTTGATATCTACTTCAACTCAGATAGCCTATATATCGACAGCTATTTTGGCTTGCCAAATGGAACATTTAACAAAGATGAGCATGTTATAGTCTGTAAACTGCCAATCGATGTACCAAACTTTAAACCTAATTATCTTGATGTAAAGATGGGGATTGATAGCATCGATTGTAATAGCGAGTATTCTGGTAAAGCCTATTTTAAGTTTGACAATGCAGAATTAAAAAAAAAGGAATGTGTATTGTTGATTATCGCTAAGGATGAAGGCGGAATTATAGAAAAGGAAAAACAAACCATGAGGACTTTTAACGAATGGGGAACATCTTCTAAAAGAATTTTAGCAAGGAAGACTATTGAAATCCCCTATAAAAAGAAAAAAATAAATCGATTGGTTATTTCATGGAGGGGAGTTTATGAGTACTGTAGATGAAAATAATTAATAAATAAAAAGTGCAGAAAGCTAAGGAGCATAAATATAAATAAAATGCCAACAACAAACCCAGTTGTAACCAAAAGGTATTATTCAAAGCTGTCTGAGGTAATGACACTGGGTGAGTTATACTTCGTCACGTTTGCCGTTGTCAACTGGTCTTCGACTAGAGCTTGTATTGAGCTTGTCGAAATGCTCAGACTAACAAGACCTATTTGTAAGAAACGAGTATAAACAGGTAATGTTATTATGAAAGGGTTTGCTAATGAAGGCACAAGTACTCAGCTGCACAAGACTACGGACAGAACCGGGTAGCCATTGAGGGGTGATAACTATATAACTCAATCCTGAAATCCATTTTCAATGGTAAGGATGAGGTGCAAAAATTTTTAAAATTGGATTTGATAAAAGAATATTTTAGAAATGTATAGATGAACAAAGAATCTGATTTGGATTTTTAAATTAATTAATAACTATGATGAAATTTATTTTATTAATATTAATGTCATTGTTGATTTTGTCTTGTAATAATATAAGAAAAGATAAATCTTTTAAAGATAGTTTGTCTATAGGACATTTATCTTTTTCGGATAATTTTAAATTTCTTGATAGTTGCGATATAGATCCGGTTCCAGATAGTATTTTGCAAAACACAAAAAAAATATACCGTTACTTCATTAATTCCTTTGTTAAGAAAACATATTTTGAAGAATTTGAAAAAGGCTTTAATGGTTTCAAATCAGATTCTATGAAGATACCTGACTATAATTATCTACGTAATTCAGGAATTGATTTCAATTCATTGAGTAAAGGCCTCTTTTATAAAAACAAGAGCATTTGCTCAGGAGATTTTAGAGGGTATATATTTTTTAATGCTATTCAAAATAATAAAAACTATGATTTTATCAAGGAAATATTCAAAAATAAAATATTTAACACTCATAGTTGTGAATTAATGTACTTTGAAAAAGAAGGGTATTTATTTAATCATGGAGAGAAAGTGTTTGAAAATTATAAAGAGTTTCAAAATTCATACTGTGGAGATGAAGCTTCTCTCTATAATAATGATCCTTTAAGCTACTTCTCTATCGATAATTTTTTTATAACAAAATATTTTACTGCATTTTTTATTAAAACTAAGAATGAGGAAAATGAAATCTATTTGATCTGCACTTATAATAATGATGGAGAATTTATTGATGGGATAGAGACTGGACAACATATAATAAATTCAATAGGAGGATATTGGGTGCCGCCAGGTATGTTTTATTCCTACTTCGACAAACAAAATAATTATTACATAGTAACTAAGACTAATATTTCGGAATCTGATCATATTGAAGATAATTCCAGATATCGAGAAATCACAAGATCTTTCAGATATAAATTAACAAATGAGGGAAAATTTGTTTTGATATCACGTACACAAAAGAAAGAGTCGAAATCAATACAATAAGTGATTTTAATAATATGAACCGATAAAATTAAATAATGTTAGATAACCGTTTCTATCTTCACTTTGCTTGTTGGATATCCCTTCAATGACGCAAAAATTAAGCGGGCAAATGCTTCTTGTGGCTTAATGAGACATCCTTAATGTAAGGTAGAAACGGTTATAACTATGAACTATAGAATGATGGATGTTTAAATGGTTTGTCTCCTGTATATCACTTAGCTGGGGCTGTATCAAAAATAAAAACATTGTCATCGATGATTATAGTAAAGAGAGATCTTGTTGTTAAGTACTTCTAAAACAGATTTCTCCACTACGGTCGAAATGACAAAATCCTTGGGAGTGTAACGCGAACTGTGTCATTCCAAAATTAACGCCTCTCAAAATCCTCTATTTTCCTGAAGGATTCTTTCACCAAATTTAATAAATAGTTGTGAGAATGC